>JAJKHX010000201.1 GCA_021154785.1 Nocardiopsis sp. | reverse complement strand
GTCCGCTGCGCCGCACTCCTCGGCGACCCGGCCGAGCCGGGCTACCTCGGGATCCTCGTGAAGCTGGCCGGGTTCGGGGCCGCCGGCGATGACCAGTTCGGCGTCCGGCAGGCCGGCGATGGCCGCGATGCCGGTGTCGTTCCCCTTACGGCGGACCAGTCGTCCCACCGTCAGCACGCGAGCCGGGGAGCGCGTCGCGGCCGCCCGGGCCTGCGGCCCGGGCCGGAAGCGATCGCCGTCGACTCCGCACGGGACCACGTACAGGGTTTCCGGCCTGGCTCCGTAGCCGGCCAGCTCGGAAACCTCGTCGGTGCAGGTGGCGATGATAGCGGTGGCTCGCTGGACGACGGCCGCCTCGACGCCGAGACGCTGCGGCGGGCTGGTGTCGGCCTCGGCCTGCCAGCGCTGCTTCACGCTGCCCAGCGCGTGGAACGTCTGGACCACCGGCACCGGGCTGCGGGCCGCCGCCCAGATGGCGGCGATGCCGCTCATCCAGAAGTGGGCGTGGGCGACGTCCGGCGGTTCCTCGCGCCAGCGCACGGCTAGCCAGTCCGCGAAGGCGGGCATGTAGCGCAGCAGGTCGTCCTTGGACAGCGCCCGGGGCGGGCCGGCCGGCACGTGCCGTACCGTCACCCCGGGTGCGAGCCGCACCGCGTCCGGCGCCTCGGGTGAATCGCGGCGGGTGAACACGCTGACTTCGTGCCCGCGCCGGGCCAGCGCCGCGGCCAGCGCGGCGACGTGCACGTTCTGGCCGCCGGCGTCGGCGCCCCCCAGCGCGGCCAGCGGGCTGGCGTGCTCCGAGATCATGTCGATTCTCACGTTGCTCCCTCGTCACTCCGCCGTCGGGGATGCGAAGCGACCACTCTTGCCAATTCACAGTTGCTGAAACATCGCAGTCACTGTGAAATTCGGTTGGCCCGGCGTTTGGAGCCCGGCGGCGGGGGCAGGCGGCGCTCTCGTCAGGGCCACCGAGGCCAGAACAGCGACGGGAGACAGGCATGCGAGTTCTCGGCGTTAATTCCGTCTTCCACGATCCGGCGGCCGCGCTCGTCGTCGACGGCGTGGTGGTGGCCGCCGCCGAAGAAGAGCGCTTCAGCCGTCGCAAGCACGGCAAGCGGCCGGTACCTTTCTCGGCCTGGGAACAGCCGGCCATGGCCGCCCGCTGGTGCCTGCACCAGGCCGGCCTGACCCCCGCCGATATCGACCTGATCGGCTTTTCCTACGACCCGGCCCTGGTCCGCCCGGCCGCGGACATGGGGCTCGACGACCCATGGGATTACCTGCGCACCGTCTATGCGACGCACGCTCCTGAGTTCCTGGCCGAGGAACTGCCCGGCCTGGACCCGGCGCGGGCCCGCTTCGTCCGCCACCACGTCGCGCACGCCGCCTCGGCCGGCCTGGCCGCGGGACCGCCGGAGTGCGCCGTGCTGGTCTGCGACGGCCGTGGCGAGCAGGACTCTTTCCTGGCCGGCCGCTACGACGGCGGCCAGCTGGAGATCCTGGCCACCCAGCCGCTGCCGCACTCACTCGGCCTGCTGTACGAGGACCTGACCGCGCACCTCGGCTTCCTGCGGTCCAGCGACGAGTACAAGGTGATGGCGCTGGCCTCCTACGGCGAGCCGCGCTTCCTCGACCAGCTCCGGGAGCGGGTCAGGCCGGTTCCCGGCGGCTTCCGCACCGACCCGGTGGACTGGGACCAGCTGGCTTCGGCCCGGCTGCCCGGCGGCGAGCTGACCGGCGCGCACGCCGACCTGGCCGCGAGCGTGCAGCGCCGCCTGGAGGAGGTGCTGCTGGCCCTGGCCGCCGAGCTGCACGAGCGCACCGGCGACCGGGTACTGGCACTGGCCGGCGGCACCGCGCTGAACTGCGTGGCTAACACGGTGCTGCACGAACGCGGGCCGTTCGAGCGGATCTGGGTGCAGCCCGCGGCCGGGGACGCCGGCACCGCGCTGGGCGCGGCGCTGCAGATCGCCGCGGACAAGGGCGAGCCGGCCTGGTCGATGACCGGCGCCGGCCTGGGCCGCGGCTTTTCCGACGCGGAGATCGAGACGGCGCTGCGTACCGCCCGGGTGCCGTTCGAGCGCCCGTCTGACCTGGCCGCCGCCGTGGCCGGGGTGCTGGCGGACGACGGGGTGGTGGCCTGGTTCCAGGGCCGCAGCGAATACGGCCCCCGCGCCCTGGGGCACCGGTCGCTGCTGGCTCACCCGGGCCGGCGGGCCAACCTGGACCGGCTCAACGACGTCAAGGGCCGGGAGAAGTTCCGGCCGGTCGCGCCCATGGTGCTGGCCGACCGGGCGCCCGCGATCTTCTCCCGCGGGCCGCTGCCGAGCCCCTACATGCTGTTCGTGCACGACGTGGCCCCGGACTGGCGGGACCGGATCCCGGCGGTGGTGCACGTGGACGGCACCGCCCGCGTGCAGACGGTCGATCCGGAAACGCAGCCGCTGGTCGCCGCCCTGCTGACCGCCTTCGAGGCCCGCACCGGGCTGCCGGTGCTGGTCAACACCAGCCTCAACACCGCGGGCCGGCCGATGGTGGACGGCATCTCCGAGGCCCTGGAGTGTTTCGGCTCCACGCCGGTGGACGCGCTGGCCATCGGCCCGTTCCTGCTCCGCCGCCGGGAACTTCGGTGACGCCGGCCAACAGCTATTCGGTGGTGATCCCCACCATCGGGCGGTCCTGCCTGCGCGACTGCCTGGCCGCGCTCGCCGCCGCCGGCGGCCCGGCGCCCGAGGAAGTGGTGGTGGTCGACGACCGCCCCGCCCCGGCCGGGCCCCTGGACACCGGTTCCGGCCCGGACACGCTGCCGCTGCGCGTCGTGACCAGCGGCGGTGCCGGCCCCGCGGCAGCGCGTAACGCCGGCTGGCGGGTCACCACCACCCCGTGGGTGGCGTTCCTGGACGACGACGTCCGGGTGACGCAGGACTGGCGGTACCGGCTCGCCGAGGACCTGGACGGCCTGCCGCTCCAGGTGGCGGGGGTGCAGGGCCGGATCGTGGTGCCGGTCCCGGACGGCCGCCGGCCCACCGACTGGGAGCGGAACACGCTGGGCCTGGCCACCGCGAGCTGGATTACCGCGGACATGGCGTACCGGCGGGCCGCCCTGGCCGAGGCCGGCGGCTTCGACGAGCGGTTCCCCCGGGCGTTCCGCGAGGACGCTGACCTGGCGCTGCGGCTGCGGGCCGACGGGTGGCAGCTGCGGCGCGGGCGGCGGCGCACGGTGCACCCGGTCCGGCCGGCCTCGCCGTGGATCAGCCTGCGCAGCCAGGCGGGCAACGCCGACGACGCGCTCATGCGGGCGCTGCACGGCCCAGCCTGGCACGAACGGGCCGAGGCGTCCCGGGGCCGGCCATCCCACGTGCTCATCGCCGGCGCGCTGCTGGCCGCGGCCGGCCTGGCCGCCGCCCGGCGGCCCAGGGCCGCCGGGGCCGCGGCCGCGGTGGGCCTGGCCGGCACCGCGCAGTTCGCCGTGACGCGCATCATCCCAGGTCCGAAGACCGCCCGGGAGATCGCCATCATGACCGTCACCAGCCTGGTCATTCCCGAACTGGCCTGCTGGCACTGGCTGCGCGGATGGGCCCGGGCGCGCGGCGCCCGGCCTTGGCCGCGCGCCCGGGCCGTGCTCTTCGACCGGGACGGCACGCTGATCCGTGACGTGCCCTACAACGGGGATCCGGACCGGGTCGAGCCGGCGTCGGGCGCGGCCGAGGCGGTCGGCCACGCCCGACGCCACGACCTGGCCGTGGCGATGATCACCAACCAGTCCGGCATCGCCCGCGGCCTGTTCCGCCGGGCCGACGCCGAGGCGGTGAACGCCAGGGTCGCCGAGCTGCTCGGGCCGTTCGACGCGGTGCGGCTGTGCCCGCACGGCGAGGACGAGGGGTGCGGCTGCCGCAAGCCGGCCCCGGGCATGGTGCTGGCCGCCGCGGCCGATCTCGGCGTGGCCCCG
The DNA here is from genome assembly GCA_021154785.1 of Nocardiopsis sp. GTDB lineage: Bacteria > Actinomycetota > Actinomycetes > Streptosporangiales > Streptosporangiaceae > Palsa-504. The sequence continues at coordinate 11,625 of JAJKHX010000201.1, read as the reverse complement.
CATGAGTGCGTGGTGATCGGTGACATCGGCACCGACGTGGCGGCGGCCCGGGCGGCCGGGGCCCGCGGCATCCTGGTGCCGACCGCGCAGACCCATCCGTCCGAGCGGGCCGGCTTGCGGGTAGCGGGCGGCCTGGCTGAGGCCGTGGGCATGGTCACCGGCACGATCCCCCTCGCCCCCGTCTGGCCGAACGGGGTGGGTGACTAGCCCCGTGCCGGCTAACGCGCTTCCCCCGCCCGACCGGCCCCGTTCCGGCCGGCACTGCCTGGCCGTCCGGCTGGACAACGCCGGAGACGTCCTGCTGGCCGGACCGGCCGTGCGGGCCATCGCCACGGCCTGCGGCCGGGTGACCATGCTGGCCGGCCCGCGCGGCGCCGACGCCGCCCGGCTGCTGCCCGGCGTGGACGACGTCATGGTCTGGCAGGCCCCGTGGGTAGCCTTCGACCCGCCGCCGGTCCAGCCGGACGCACTGGCCGAGCTGACCCGCCAGATCGCCGCCCAGGATTGCACCGAGGCGGTCATCTTCACCTCGTCCCACCAGTCGCCGCTGCCGACCGCGCTGGTGTTGCGGCTGGCCGGCATCCGCCGGATCGCCGGGCTCAGCGTGGACTACCCCGGGTCCCTGCTCGACGTCAGGTACCGCCGCGACGCGGACATACCCGAGCCCGAACGGGCGCTGGGGCTGGCCCGGGCGGCCGGCTACGAGCTGCCTCCCGGGGACGACGGCAAGCTCGCCGTGCGGCGTCCGCTGCCCGGCGTCGGCGCGCTCACCGGACCCGGACCGTACCTGGTGCTGCACCCGGGCGCCTCGGCGCCCGCCCGCTGCTGGCCCGCCTCGCGCTGGGCTCAGGCGGCCGGGCTGCTGGCCGGGCAGGGACAGCAGGTGCTGCTAACCGGCGGAGCCGGCGAGCGGGACCTCACCGCCGCGGTGGCCGCGGCCGCGGCGGCATTCCGCGGTACCGCCTCCGATGACCACGTCACTGACCTGGGCGGGCGCACGAGCCTGGCCGAGCTCGCAGCGGTGCTGGCGGGCGCGGATGCGGTCCTGGTCGCCAACACCGGCGTCGCCCACCTCGCCGCCGCCGTCGGGACGCCGGTCGTCTCGCTCTTCGCCCCGGTCGTGCCCGCGGCTCGCTGGGCGCCCTACGGCGTGCCGGTCATCCTGCTCGGCGACCAGCACGCCCCGTGCCGGAACAGCCGGGCCGTGCGCTGCCCGGTGCCCGGACACCCGTGCCTGGCCGGCGTCGGCGCCGAGGCGGCCTGCCGGGCGCTGGACGAGTTGCGGACCCGGGAGGCGGCGTGAGACTGCTGATCTGGCACGTGCACGGATCGTGGACCACCGCGTTCGTCCAGGGCCGGCACACCTGCCTGCTCCCGGTGATACCCGGCCGCGGGCCGGACGGGCGGGGGCGGGCCCAGACCTGGGACTGGCCCGCGAACGCAGTCGAGGTACCCGCGGACAGGCTCCGCGACGAGCACATCGACGCGGTGATCCTGCAGCGGCCCGGCGAAGAGGAGCTGACCCGCCAGCTCACCGGCCGCCGCCCCGGCCGGGACCTGCCCGCTATCTACCTGGAGCACGACGCGCCCAGCGGGGACGTGCCGCTGACCCGCCACCCGATGGCCGACCGGGCCGACCTGCACCTGGTGCACGTGACCCACTTCAACGAGCTGTTCTGGGACTGCGGCGGCACCGCGGTCAGCGTGATCGAGCACGGCGTCGTGGACCCCGGACCGCGGTGGACCGGCGAGCTGCCGAGGATCGCGGCGGTCGTCAACGAGCCGCTGCGGCGCGGCCGTTACACCGGCACCGACCTGCTGCCTTACTTCGCGCAGGCCGCTCCGCTCGACGTCTTCGGCATGGGTGTGCGTGAGCTGCCCCGCGCCCTGGGGGAGCCCGGCATCACCGCCCACGAGGACCTGCCCCAGGCCCGGATGCACGCCGAGCTGGCCCGCCGCCGGATCTACCTGCACCCCTTCCGCTGGACGTCGCTGGGCCTGTCCCTCATCGAGGCCATGCACCTGGGCATGCCCGTCGTCGCCCTGGCCACCACCGAGGCGGCCGAGGCGATCCCGCCCGGCGCGGGCGTCGTTTCTACCCGCCGGGACTACCTGCGTGACGTGATACGGGCACTGCTCGCCGATCCTCAAGCCGCCGCCGGGATGGGCAAGCTAGCCCGGGAAGCCGCGCTGGCTCGGTACGGGCTGGCCAGGTTCCTGGCCGACTGGGACTGGCTGCTGGCCGAGGTGGTCCGGTGAGCCGGCCGCCGGCGGTGCTCATGGTGCGGGCCCTCGGGCTCGGCGACTTCCTCACCGGCGTGCCCGTCTACCGGGCAATGCGGGCCTCTTACCCCGGCTACGAGATCGTGCTGGCCGCGCCGCCGCAACTGGCCCCGCTGGCCGAGCTGACCGGCGCGATCGACCGGGTGCTGCCCACCGGGGAACTGCAGCCGGTGCCGTGGCGGGGGCCGCCGCCCGCGGTCGCGGCCGACCTGCACGGCAACGGCCCGGCCAGCCACGACCTGGTCCGGGCGATCGGCGCGCCGATCACGATGATGTACGCCTCGCCCGCCGATCCCGACGTGCCGGGACCCTGGTGGGCCGAGGAAGAGCATGAGGTGGTCCGCTGGTGCCGGCTGCTCGGCTGGTGGGGGATACCGGCGGACCCCGGGGCCCTGCTGTTGTCGCTGCCCGCGCGGCCGCCACGGGTTTCGGGCGCGGTGGTGGTGCATCCCGGCGCGGCCAGCGGCAGCAGGCGCTGGCCGCCGGAGCGATTCGCCGTGGTGGCCCGCGCCCTGGCGGCCCGGGGCCTGCCCGTGGTCATCAGCGGCAGTGCGGCCGAGCGGCCGCTGGCCGGACAGGTCGCGCTGGCCGCCGGGCTCGGCCGCGAGTCGGTGCTGGCCGGCCGGACCGAGCTCACCGACCTGGCCGCGGTGGTCGCCGCGGCGTCGATGGTGATCAGCAACGACACCGGTGTCGCCCACCTGGCCGTGGCGTTCGGCACGCCCTCAGTCACCCTGTTCGGGCCGGTCTCGCCGGCCGTGTGGGGACCGCCGCGGGATTCACCGCGCCACCTGGCCCTGTGGAAGGGCCGCGGCGCGCGGCCCGGGGATGCTCACGGGTCGCGGGTCGATCCGCGCCTGCTGCGGATCGAGGCCGACGAGGTCCTCGAGGCCGCCAGCCGCCTCATCCCGTTCGTCTCGGCCGAGCCTCAGCCCACATAACGGCGGGCGGCCGACTGGCGCTGCGGCTCCTCGAGTCGCCGCAGCCCGGCCTCCACCGACGGCGGGATCACCCGGCCCCGGCGATCCCGCAGCACCCAGGGCAGGCCTGCCACCGCCTGGGCCACCGCGGCCGCGCTGGCCGGATCTTTCGGCACCGACCTGAACACGGCCGCGGTCCGGCGCAGCGCCCCGGCGGGCGGGCGGCGTAGCCAGGCCGTCCACAGCGTGTTGCGGATGCCCAGGATGCGGCGCTGCCGGGGGTCGCGGGCCGTCGACGCGGCGTGATGCACGATCACGTCCTCGGCCCAGCACATCCACCAGCCGGCCGCGGCCAGGTCCAGGCTGAGCAGCTCCTCCTCACCGCCCAGCCACAGCCGCGGCGAGAACCCGCCTGCCTGCCGGAACGCGGTCACCCGCAGCATCGAGGCGCCGGCCAGGATGCTGAGCAGGGCGGGTCCGGGCAGCCACGGCGGGCCGGGTACGGGGGAGTGACGCAGCTCGGGAGTGATCGGGTCTTCCGTGCCGCCCGGCTCGACCAGGATCCGGCCGGTCACCGACGCGAGCCGCGGGCAGGCGTCGAGCAGGTCGGCGCCCCGGGCCAGCGCGCCGGGCTCCCACCAGGTGTCGTCGTCGCAGAAGGCGACGTACGGCGACCTCACCTCCCGCACCGCGACGTTGCGGCCGACCGCGCCGAGGTTAGCCGGGGCCTCGATCACCGTGACGCCGGGGAAGGCGCCGGCCGCCTGGGCTGAGCCGTCGTCCGAGGCGTTGTCCACCACGATGACCGGCGGCCGCTCCGGCAGTGCCGTCATCCGCTCCAGGGTGCGCACCAGCTCGGGACGCCGGTTCCTGGTGATCAGCACCACGGTGACCCGCGGTTCGGGGTTCACCAGGCGCCACCCTGGGCCGCGGTCAGCATCCGGACCTTGCGCTCGACCTCGGTGGGGAGCCTGCGCCGGGACCGCAGCGCCGCGGGCAGCTTCCGGACGGCGGCGGCCAGCGCGGCGCGGTCGTCCCGGTCCCGGACGGCGTCCCGGGCCAGGCGCAGGGTCTCGGCCAGCGCCACCCCCGCGGGCCGGCGCAGCCACGCGGTGAGCAGCAGGTTGCGGCGTTCGGCCCGGTGCCGCAGCGGCGAGGCCGGGCGGATCGCGGACGGCTCGTGCACCGCGACCACGTCCGGGAGGTAGCGCCGGGCCCATCCCGCGGTCGCCAGGTCGTAGCTGAGCAGCCGCTCCTCACCGATGAAGAACAGCAGCCGGCTGAACCCGCCGACGCCCAGGAACGCTTCCTTCCGCACGACGCACGCGCAGGCCAGGAAGCCAAGCACCTCGCTCGTTCCGTCGTCTCGGAGCGGGGAGCGGGCCATCAGCTCGTTGACCGGGTCCGGTACGCGGGCCGGGCCGGTCAGGGTCCGGGCGGCGATCAGCCCGAGCCGGGGATCGGCGTCGAGCGCCGCCGCGGCCCGGGACAGCGCGCCAGGATCCCACCAGGAGTCGTCGTCGCTGAAGGCGACGTAGGGCGTGGCCGCGAGCGCGACGCCGGCGTTGCGCGCCGCCGCCCCGGCGTTGCCGGGCAGCACCCGCAGCGTGACGGCGGGGAAATGCTCACGCACCGCGGCCGCGGTGCCGTCCGACGAGGCGTTGTCCACCACGATCACCGGCGGCCGTTCCGGGAGCCGGTGCAGGCGGTCCAGGGTGCGCAGCAGTTCCAGGCGCCGGTCGCGGGTCGCGATCACCACCGTGACCCGCGCCTGCCCGAGGGGGGCCTGCTCAAAGGCAGCCTGCTGGTGGGGCGCCTGCATCAGGGACGCCCCAGGGCGCGGTAGGTCCAGCCGGCCGCGCGCCACCGGGCCGGGTCGAGCGCGTGCCGGGTATCGAGCACGTTGCGGCGGCGGACCGCCTTGCCGAGGATCTCCGGGTCCGCTTCCCCGAATTCGTCCCATTCGGTCAGCACGAGCAGCACGTCAGCGTCGCGGGCGGCGGCCTCCGCCGATCCGGCCCGCTGCAGCTGCGGGCAGGCCGCGACGGCCTTGGCCGCGGCGGCCGGGTCGTACAGCGTGACCTGGGCCCCGAGACCGCTGACGGCGACCGCCACCTCGACCGCGGGAGACTCGCGGATGTCGTCCGAGCCGGGCTTGAAGGCCGCCCCGAGCACGCCCACCACCTGACCTTGCAGGGAGCCTCCGGCCAGTTCACGGGCGGCGGCGACGGCGCGCGCCCGGCACCTGCGGTTGATCGAGTCCACGTCGTGCAAAAAGGACAGCGCCTGCCCGGCGCCCAGTTCCTCGGCCCGGTGCCGGAGCGCCCGTATGTCCTTGGGCAGGCACCCGCCGCCGAAGCCGAGGCCGGGCCGCAGCCCGTCGGCGCCGATACGGGGGTCGCGGCCGAGCACGTCGGCCAGGACCGCGGTATCCGCCCCGGCCGCCTCGCACACCTCGGCCATCGCGTTGATGAACGAGATCTTGGTGGCCAGGAAGGCGTTCGCGGCCGCCTTGGCCAGCTCGGCCGTGGCCAGGTCGGTGACCAGCAGCGGCGTGCCCGCCTCGGTCAGCGGGCGGTAGACCTCGCGCAGCACCGTCTCGGCGCGGTCCGAGCGCACGCCAGCCACGATCCGGGCCGGGCGCAGCGTGTCCTCCACCGCGTGCCCCTCGCGCAGAAACTCCGGGTTCCAGGCGAGTTCGGCGGCCGGGCCGGCCGGTGCCAGCGCGGCCAGCCGGTCGGCCAGGGCGGCGGCGGTGCCGACCGGCGTGGTGGACTTGCCCGCGACCAGGCAAGGCCGCCGCAGCAGCGGCGCCAGCGCGTCCACGCAATCGTGGAGCTGGCTGAGGTCGGCCCCCGGATGGCCGCTGCGCTGCGGGGTGCCGACGCACAGGAAGTGCACGTCCCCGAACCGGGCCGCCTCCGGTAGCGAGGTGGTGAACCGGAGCCGGCCCGACCGCAGGCCCCGGCCGAGCAGCCGGTCCAGGCCGGGCTCGGAGAACGGGGCCCGGCCCTGGCTGAGGGCGGCGATGCGGCCCTCGTCGATGTCGGTGGCCAGCACCTCGAAGCCCAGCTCGGCCAGGCAGGCGGCGTGCACGGCACCGAGGTACCCGGTGCCGATGACGGTGAGGTTCACTGATCGGGGTCCGGCTGGCTGCCGCTGCCCGGTTCGGTCATTCGTGCCTGAGTGGCCGCCTTCGCGGTCTCGGGCAGGATCCGGCCGGATGCGGCCTGCACCTTGTTCTTCATCGACCCGGCGACCACGTGGTCCTTGCCGGCCATCAGGGCCTCGATGCCTTCCCGGGCCACCTGCGCCGGATCGTCCTTGGCGATGTCCTCCCGCAGCTTGGTACCCTCCATGCCGGCCCGGTCGAAGAACTCGGTGTCGGTGGGACCGGGCATCAGCGCGGTGACCGTCACGCCGGTGTCGCGCAGCTCGTACCGTATGGCCTCGGCGAACGACAGCAGGAACGCCTTGGACGCGGCGTAGGTCGCGTGGTAGGGCCCGGGCGCGGTCGCGGCGATCGACGAGGTGAACAGCAGGCCGCCGCGCCCGGCCGCGATCATGTCCGGCAGCACGCACCGGGCCAGGTGCACCGCGCCCGTGACGTTCAGGCCGATCAGGCGCAGCTCGTCGGCCAGGTCGTTGTCCCGGGCGAAATCCCCGCCGACGCCGACGCCGGCGTTGATCGCCACCGCATCGGGACGTCCGGTCGCCCTGATCGCCTGGTACAGGTCCTCGACGCCGTCGAACGTGGCCAGGTTGGCCTGGACCGGGACGGCCTGGACGCCATTGCCGGTGAAGGACCGGGCCACGGACTCGATCCGCTCGTCCTCGGCCGCCACCACCAGGTCGTAACCGTTCTCGGCGAACTGGGCGGCCAGTTCGCGGCCGATCCCGCTCGAGGCGCCGGTCACCACGGCGAGCGGCCTGCCCGCCGTTTCCTTTACTGTCTTTTCGCTCATCAGCCTTCCTCACAGTCGTCGCGGGCACGCGTTCTGCCCGGTGCGGAGGCGGCGAAACCGGTAACCGCCAACCGCCGCTACCGGCTGTTCAGCGACGGCGAGTGCCCAGCGAACTCCTCGACGATCTTGGCGCCGAACGCGGGCCGGCCGTGTGGATTGCGGCTGGTCACCAGCCCCTGTCCGGTCACTGGCCGGCCGGTCACAGGCCGGCCGCCCGCCGCAAACTGCGCAGGGGTGAGTCTGGCGGTGCGGCAGCGGTGCGCGATGCGGCCGACTTCCCGGCCGGTGAGAGGCACCAGTCCCGCCAGTAGCTGAGGCGTTCCTCATCAAGGTGGTCGATGGTCATCGCGGCCGGCCAGGCCCAGGCCCGGGCCTGGGCGGTTACCTTGGCGCCGTCGGCCACGGGGTCGACGGCGAGTGCGGGGACGCCGTTTTTCAAGGCCAGGACCAGGCCGTGCAGCCGCGTGGTCACCACCAGGTCGAGCCGCCCGATGATCGCCTCGAGCTCCGCGGGATGGTAGGGCAGCCGCCAGTCCTCCCGGTCCAGCCGGGTGTCCAAGGGGATCAGGGCGCAGTCCCAGCCGCGCAGCCACCGGGTCAGGTCAGCCTCGGCTTGATCCCCGCGGCCGCGTTCCCCGTATTCGGGCTGCGTGTCTGCCAGGATGACGCCAGCCACCGGCACCGACGGGTGACGGGGGTGCAGCGCGAGATCGGCCTGGGGCGCGGCGCCGTCGCCGTCCCGGGCCAGGATCACGTGAAATCCGGACGCGGCGGGGTCGGCCGGGTCGATGACCGAGACGCCGACCGCGACGCGCCGGCAATGTGCGTAACGCGTATGCAGGCCGGCGACCTGCGGCCCGTGCAGCGGGCCGCAGGCGAACACCAGGTGGGTATAACGGGCGGGTTCGGCGTCTTCCAGCCGCAGCCCCTCGGGCCGGAAAACGGGGCTGAACGCCATGTCGCACGGCAGGCCCGCCCGCTGCAGTTCCTCACGCGCCGCCTCCATCCCCAGCACGTCTCCCGCGGTGGCAATGCCATCTACGAAGCTCGGCCATCCCACGACCAGGGCGCGTTGTGCCATGCGTGCGCGGCTACCCGGCTCAGGGCCAGCCGAAACCAGCGGGCGGGCGTAGTCACCGGCGACGGATACCGGTTCGCCGGCCGGCAGCGCCCGGATCGCGTGGAGGTGCCCGGCGAGATTTTAATCCGGGGCGCGAAAGCAGGACCGATTCCTGACCTTCATGGCTGCCGTCAGCGCTGCACCGAGATCCGCGTGGTGCTCACCGTCAGGTGCGCTCCCTGACGCGCCAGCAGCGTGGCGTCACTGCCGTGCGCTCCGGCCTGCGCCGGGTACGAGGGCGGATTGCCGGTGATGGTGCCGGTGAAACGGACCCGGTCGCCGGCCCGGATCCGGAGCGGTCGCAGCGGTCCCGCCAGCTGTACCCATATCCGCCCGCGGGAAGACCCGACCCAGAACCCGTTCCGGGTCACCGCGGCGACGACCGTTACGCCCGTGGCCGTCGCGGTCCGGCCGATCAGCGGGCGAAGCGACCGCTGCGCCTCGGCGTCGCTCACCGCGTGCCCGGCCACCGACAGCTGGCTGATGATCGCCGCCGGCGTGCTTGAGACCTGTACGTGTGCGGGGGCGGCGGGAGCGGGGCGGGCGAGCTGCGGGCCCACGACCGCGGCCGCGGCGACGGCCGCGGATCCGGCCGCGACCGAAACCGCGGTGTGCACCGGGTGGGCCCGTGCCTTTCCCGCCGCCCAGGCCGCCAGCGCGCCCGGGACGGCGATGGCGGTGAGCGCGACGCTGCGCCGGTCGAGCGGCTCGCTGAGCGTCGCGCAGGTCGCGCAGTCGAGCAGGTGCTGTCCCGCCCCGAGTTCGCGCTGCCTGCGGGTGTCCCCGGCGGAGATGGCGAGCAGCACGGTGCGGCACGCCGGAGACGGGAGCTCGAGGTGGCGGAAGGCCAGCAGGTACTCGAGCCGGAGCTTGGCCCGGGTACGGGCCATCCGTACCCGCAGCGCGCCGCGGGATTCCCTCGACTGTGCCCCGGCGGGGGCGCCATCGCTGTAGTAGGCGAGGATGTCGCGGCGCTCCTGATCCGATAGCCGGGCCAGCGCGGCTGTCATCGCCGCGCGGGCCTCTCCGGCGAGCAGGACATCGTCGGGCCGTTCGGGTTCGGCGACGTCCAGGACGCGCGGTGCCGCCGCCGCGCGCCTGCTGGCCGTCCTGGCGTGCGAGCTGACCAGGTTGCGCGCGGTCACCACGGCGTACGGCAGGACGGCTTCGGGAGCCAGCCGCTCCCGCGCTACCAGCAGCCGCTCGAGGCAGTCCTGCACCAGGTCATCGATATCAGCATGATTGGCCGCCCGGGCGGCGACGACCCGGCGGATGACCGGCTCCACCGCCATGACCTCATGTGCCGAAGCCGTGGTCGTCTGGTCGTGCATCGGCTCGCCGTTCTCTCGGGCCTGATCGCTGGCAGGCGGCCCGCCGTAGTCGTTCCGGGCCGCGCCGCTCTACCCGGCCGCGGGCAGATTAGGCCATTTCGCGCGAAACAGGGCCCGCGCCGCGTAACGCCGGGGCCGGCCGGAGCTTTCACTCATGGCAGGCGCCTGACGGCCCGGCCCCAGATGATCACCAGATCCGTGAGGAGAAACTCATGAGCACCTCCCAGCAGTGGGAAAACATGATCGGCCTGACCGCGACCGACGCCGACGGCGACAAGGTCGGCAAGGTCGGCCAGGTCTATCTCGACGAGGGCACCGGCCAGCCGGAGTGGGTCACCGTGAGCACCGGCGTGTTCGGCACGCGGCAGAGCTTCGCCCCCCTGTACGGCTCCTCGGTCCGCGATGACCGGCTCGTGCTGGCGGTGTCCAAGGAGCTGATCAAGGACGCCCCCGCTATCGAAGACGACGGGCGGCTGGAGGAGGCAGAGGTCACGGCGCTCTATCAGCACTACGCCGCGAACCTCGATCCGGCCGGCCGGGGCCGCGCGGAAGAGGCCGGCGACGACCGCTACGCCGGCCGCCACGCCGGCACCGAGCCGGGCCGTGGCGGCCTTCAGGGCCGGGAAACCGACGGTGCGATGACCCGTTCGGAGGAGCGGCTGAACGTCGGGACGGAGAGCGTTCCGGTCGGCCGGGCCCGGCTGCGCAAGTACGTGGTGACCGAGAACGTCACCAGGACTGTTCCGGTCAGCCATGAAGAGGTCCGGCTGGAGCGGGAGCCGGTCACCGACGCCAACCGGGATGCCGCCCTGTCCGGCACGGACATCACCGAGGCCGAGCACGAGGTCCAGCTCAACGCCGAACGCCCGGTGGTGACCAAGGAGACCGTCCCGGTCGAGCGGGTGAGGCTGGCCACCGAGTCCGTGGCCGGCGAGGAGCAAATCAGCGAGGAAGTGCGCAAGGAGCGGATCGACGAGCCCGAGGTTGACACCCGCCGCGGCCGGGGGCGCTGAACCGCTGTCCCGCCGGTGCCGCCGCGCCGAGCCCCGCGGCGGCACCGGCTCCCGGATCAGGAGAGCAGGGCGCGGATGTCTTCGGCGTCCACGGTGGTGCCGAACGCGTTGCCGTCGTCCAGCACGCTGGAGAACAGCCTGGCCTTCCTGGCCTTCAGCGCCATGACCTTTTCCTCGATGGTGTCCCTGGCCACGAGCCGGTAGACCATGACGTTCCTGGTCTGCCCGATGCGGTGAGCCCGGTCGACGGCCTGCGTCTCGGTCGCGGGGTTCCACCAGGGGTCGAGCAGGAAGCAGTAGTCGGCCTCGGCGAGGTTCAGCCCGAACCCGCCGGCCTTGAGGCTGATCAGGAAGACCGGGGCGGCACCCTCCTTGAAGCGCCGCACGACCGCGGCCCGGTCGCGGGTGCTGCCGTCGAGGTAGCAGTACGGGATGCACTCGGCCTCCAGCCGCTCGCGGACCTTGCCGAGGAACCCGGTGAACTGGCTGAACACCAGCGCCCGGTGGCCGCCCCCGGTCACTTCCCGCAGCTGGCCGAGCAGCGCGTCGATCTTGGCCGACGCCAGGCCGGCGTGGGCGTCGTCGACCAGCCCGGCGTGCAGGCTCAGCTGACGCAGCACGGTGAGCGAGCGGAAGATCGCGAAACGGTTGGAGTTCATGTCGCCGATCAGGCCGAGGACCTTCTGCCGTTCCCGCTGCAGCCGCGTCTGGTAGGCCTTGCGGTGCTGCGGGTGCAAGTCGACCTCCAGGACCTGCTCCTGCTTGGCGGGCAGGTCGGCGGCTACCTGTTCCTTGGTGCGCCGCCGGACCAGCGGCTTGATCCGCCGCTGGAGCTGGGCCAGGCGCTCGCTGTCGCCTCGTTGTTCGACCGGCCGGGCGTAATAGTCGCGGAACCGGTCCGGGCTGGGGAACAGGCCGGGAGCCGTGATCGACAGCAGTGACCACAGTTCCATCAGGTTGTTCTCCAGCGGCGTGCCCGTGATCGCGATCTTC
>JAJKHX010000200.1 GCA_021154785.1 Nocardiopsis sp. | reverse complement strand
GTTCGTCACGCACCTGGGCCGCGTCTCGGGCCTGCCGCCCACGGTGGCCAAGGAACGCGCCGCCGAGTCGCTGCGGCACGTCGGCCTGCACGAGGAGCGCTACCGGCTGATCGGCACCTACTCCACCGGCATGAAGCAGCGCGTGAAGCTGGCCCAGGCCCTGGTCGGCGCGCCCCGGCTGCTGCTGCTCGACGAGCCGACCAACGGCCTCGACCCGGCCGGGCGGACCGCCATGCTCGAGCTGATCGGGCGGATCGGCACGGAGTTCGGCATCTCCATCGTCGTCGCCTCCCACCTGCTCGGCGAGATCGAGCGGATCTGCGACCACCTGGTCGCGATCGACGGCGGCCGGCTGCTGCGCGCCGCCTCGATCACCAGCTTCACCCAGGCGAGCCAGGTCCTCGCGGTCGAGGTGGAGGAGGGCCTGGCCCGGCTGCAGGCTGAGCTGGCCGCTCGCGGCCTTGTGGCGACTATCCAGCGCGGCGGCAGCCAGCCCGGCACCGGGCCAGGCCGGACCCTGCTGGTGCCGCTGGGCGGAGACGGCACCTACGACGTGGTGCGGGACTGCGTGGCGGATCTCGCGCTGCCGCTGTGCCGCCTGGAGCAGCGACGGCACCAGGTCGAGGAGCTGTTCCGCGACGAGGAGGAGGCGCAGCATGCCTGACCCGCAGGCCGCCGGGGTCATCCACGACCTCGGCTACCGCGGCTACGACGGCCCCCGGCTGGGCCGGGCCCAGATCGTCAGGGCCCTGACCTGGCACAGCTTCCGGTCCGCGTTCGGCATCGGCCGCGGCGTCAAGGGCAAGATCGTCCCGCTGCTCGCGGTCATCGCGATGTGCCTGCCCGCGCTGGTGAACGCGTTCGCGGTGGCCAGCGGCAACCAGCGGCTCTTCGGCTACGACGTCTACGTCCCGAGCCTGCGGGCGGCCGTGGTCATCGTCTTCATCTCCGCCCAGGCGCCCGAGCTCGTCTCCCGGGACCTGCGCAGCCGCGTCCTGCCGCTGTACTTCTGCCGGCCGCTGCGGCGCGGCGACTACCCGCTGGCCAAGTACCTCGCGATGACCGCCGCGCTGCTGATCCTGATCGAGGTACCGCTGGTCGTCCTGTACCTGGGCACGATCGCCTCGGCCAACGGCGGCTCGGCTGTCTGGACGCAGACCAGGGCGCTGATCCCCGGGCTCGGCGTCGGCCTGATGTGGGCCGTGCTGTTCGCCGCGATCGGGCTGGTTCTGGCCAGCCTCACCGGGCGGCGCGCGTACTCGACCGGGGTCGTCGCCATCTCCTGCATCCTGACGTTCTTCCTGGCCCTGCTACTGATCGACGCGGAGGGAGGGATGAAGGACGCTACCTCTACCGGGGCGCGGGTCGCCGGGCTCTTCAGCCCGTTCACCATCCTGGACGGGGTGCGGGTCTGGCTCGGCGGCGACCCGGGCACCGGCCTCGTCCCCGATCCAGGCGGCTACGGGCCGCTCTACGGAGTGGTCGCGGTGATCCTGCTCGCGGCCTGCCTCGCCGGGCTGGCCGCGAGGTACCGGAAGGTGAGCCAGGCATGACCATCGAACTGCGCAGCGTCTCGCGCTGGTACGGCAACGTGGTCGCCGTCAACGACGTGACCATGTCCATCGGGCCCGGTGTCACCGGGCTGCTCGGGCCGAACGGCGCGGGCAAGTCGACGATCATGCACATGATCGCCGGCTTCCTGCCGCCGTCCCGCGGTGAGCTCACCGTGGCGGGCCAGCCCAGCTGGCATCGTCCGGCCATGTACCGGCAGGTCGGCCTGGTCCCCGAACGCGACTCGGTGTACGCCTTCCTGACCGGGGAGCAGTTCGTTACCGCGACCGCGCGGTTGCATGAGCTCGGTGACCCGGCCGCCACCGCGTCCCGGGCGATCAGCCTGCTGGACATGGGTGCCGCCGCGGACCGCAAGATCGCCACCTACTCCAAGGGCATGCGCCAGCGGATCAAGGTGGCCGCGGCGCTCGTCCACGACCCGGAGATCCTGGTGCTCGACGAGCCGTTCAACGGGATGGACCCGCGGCAGCGGCTGCACATGATGGACCTGCTCGACAAGCTCGGCAGCGAGGGCCGGACGGTCCTGTTCAGCTCGCACATCCTGGAGGAGGTCGAGCGGCTGTCCGGCGTCATCCAGGTGGTAGTGGCCGGGCGGCTGGCCGCCTCGGGTGACTTCCGCGCGATCCGGCGGCTGATGACGAGCAGGCCGCACGTGTTCACGGTGCGCTCCTCCGACGACCGGCTGCTGGGCGGCGCGCTGATCGGCCGGCCCGCCGTGACGGCCGTGGAGCTGAGCCGGGCCGGGCTGCAGGTGCGGACCTCGGACTACGGCGCGTTCGGCCGGGACATCGCGGTCCTGGCGCGCCAGCACGGGGTCCGGCTGCGTGAGGTGCTGCCGGCCGATGAGTCACTGGAAAGCGTCTTCGCCTACCTCGTCGCCAGCTGAAGCCAGCTGCCAGCTCACTGCCGCCCGTTGAAGGAGCACCCTATGTCCGGCCTGGTCAACCCGACGGTCGCGCGGATCACCCTGCGCGCCACCCTGAGCCGCAAGCGGGCGCTGCTGTTCGCCATCCCCGCCGCGGTCCTCATCGTGCTCACGCTCGTGCTCAAGGCCACCCACGCGCCGTCGCGGGCGTGGCCGTCACACGTCCTGGGCACGTTCGGCTTCTCAGTCCTGCTGCCGCTCACCGCGCTGATCATCGGCACCAGCGTGCTCGGCGCCGAGGTCGACGACGGCAGCATCGTCCACCTGCTGGCCACGCCGGTCCGCCGGTTCTCGGTGGTGGCCACCAAGTTCGGTGTCGCGACCGGGCTCACCATCGTCTTCGCCGCGGTCCCCGAGCTCATCGCCGCCCTGATCGCGGGCGGCGGCAGCGCGTCGCCCCTCGGCGGTGACAAGGTCGGCCTGGTCAGCATCAGCACGAGCCAGTTCGCCACCGGCCTGTTCGTCGGGGCGCTGGCCTGCTCGGTGATCTACAACGCGGTCTTCGTCATGGTCTCCGTGGCGACCACCCGCGCGATCGCCGTCGGCCTGCTCTACGTGCTGGTCTGGGAAACGTTGCTGGCCAACTTCGTGAGCGGGGTCCGGCTGCTGTCGGTGAGTCACTACGGCCTGGGCATCGCCGGCGGTTTCGTCACCGACCCGGCCCTGCAAGCGGGCCTGGGCGTACTAACATCCGTGGTGATGGGCATCATCGTCACGGCCGCGGCCCTGCTCCTGGCGGTCAGCCTGCTGTCCTCCTTCACCCTTAAGGGAGAGCCCGCCTGAGCAGGGCAGGGAATCAGGGTTCCAGGCCGGTACACCCGCCGGCCTGGCTGGGCGTCATGCATACATGCCGGTAGCGGACCAGGATCTGCCGCCGGGGCACGCCGCGGGCATCGCCCGCGGCGCGGCCGTGATCGCCGGCCTGACGGTCCTGTCCCGGGTCCTCGGCCTCGCCCGCACGCTGGTGTTCTCGCAGCGTGTCGGCGCGAGCTGCCTGGGCACCGCCTACGTCACCGCGAACCAGGTCCCCAACCTGGTCTACGAGCTGGTCCTGGGCGGCGCCCTGACCAGCGCCATGGTCCCGGTGCTGGCCCGGTCGGCCGAACGATCCGTCCATGACCCCCGGGCGAAGGCCAGGGTCAGCGAGGTCTCCTCGGCGCTGCTGACCTGGTCCGTCATCATCTTGCTGCCGCTGACCATCGGTGTCGCGGCCGCCGCCGGCCCGATCGCGGGACTGCTCAACCCCGCGAACGCGCAAGCCCACTGCGTCCGGTCCGACGTGGTCGCGGTGACCGGCAGCATGCTCGTGGTCTTCGCCCCGCAGATCATCCTGTCCGGGATCTCGGTCGTCCTCTACGGGCTGCTGCAGGCCCACCGCCGCTTCGCCGGCCCGGCCCTGGGGCCGGCCATTTCCAGCCTGGTGGTCATCTCCGCCTACCTGGCCTTCGCGCCCCTGGATAAGGACCTTCCGCTGTCCCGGCTGCCGCTGACGGCCGAGCTCATCTTGTCGGTCGGCACCACGCTGGGCGTCGCCGCGCTGGTCGCGGTGGCCGCCCTGCCGACCTGGCGGCTGCACCTGACGTTCCGGCCCCGGCTGCGGTTCCCGCCGGGGGTGGCGCGCCAGGCCGGGGAACTGGCGCTGATCGGGGTCATCGAGATCATCGCCTACGACCTGTCCATCGTGGTGGCCCTGGTGCTGGCCAACGGCCGCGGCGACACCGGCGCGGTGGTCTTGCTGAACTACGGCTGGCAGGTGTTCAACTCGGTCAACGGCGTGCTGGCCCTGTCGGTCGCGGTCAGCGCGTTCCCGGTGCTCGCCGCGCGCGAGGGGCACGTCTTCGACCGGACCTGCGCCGGCTCCACCCGGGCGGTGCTGCTGGCCGGCTGGCTCGGGGCGGCCGTCACCGCGGCCATCGCCGGTCCCGCCGCCCACGTCCTGGCCCACGAGCCGGACCAGGTACCTGAGCTGATCGCCGGGCTGGCCCTGTTCGCTCCCGGGCTGGTCGGGTTCGGCGTCATCGCGAACATGTCGCGGGTGATGATGGTCCTCGGCCGGCTCAAGCTCGCGGCGGCGGCGGTGGCCGGCAGCTGGCTCGTGGTGATCGTGGCGGATGTGGTGCTGGCCGAGCTCGTGCCGCCCCGCCTGGTGGTGGCCGCGCTGGCCCTGGGCAACACCATCGGCCAGACGGTGGTGGCCGTCCCGCTGGTGCTCGCGGCCCGCCGGATCCGCGGTCCGGGGGCGGTCCGGGGCACCGGACGGGCGACGCTGTCCGGGGCGGCGGCCGGGATCGCCGGGGCGGCGGCCGGCGCGGGCCTCACCCTGGCCCTGCCGGCCAGCCACAAGCTGCCGGCCGCCGCCGTGGCCGCCCTCGCCGCCGTCTGCGCCACCGTGGTGTTCGGCCTGGTCACTTACCTCCTGAACGACGGTGACCTGCGCGCAGCCGTCACGTGGCTGCGGCAGGTCACCAGGTCGCGTCGGTAACCGGGCGGTCAGCCGCCTTCCCGGGGCTCCTCCTCCGCGGCGTCACCCGCGGGAAGCTGCCGGGTTTCCGCGGACCCGGCCGCCGCCCCGACCGCGGCGTGCTCCTCACCGGGTTCCAGCTCGGGGCCGTGCCCGTGCCCGTTGGTCTCGAGCGGGATGGTCTCGGCGAAGGCGCGGTTGGCGACGCCGCGGGCCTTGCCGAGCAGGCCGCGCGAGGAAGGTGCGGGTATGCCGTTGGCGTCCTCGGTGCCGGGTGCGGGCAGCAGCGCGAGCACCGGCTTGCCCGCGAGCACCGCCCGCCGGTCCTCGTTCACCGGCCGGTGGACCTCGATGAACTCGCCGTTGGGCAGCTGCCTGATGATGCCGGACTCGTAGCCGTGCAGGAGTTCCTCGGCGTCCTTGCGCTGCAGGCCCAGGCAGACCCGCTTGGTGATGTAGTAGGCCAGCACGGGCCCGACGAAGATCAGGATCCGGGCGGCCCAGGTGATCTCGTACAGCGGCAGGTCCAGCTTGTCGGAGATGACGTCGTTGGCGCCCTCGGCCCACAAGATGCCGTAGAACGTCACCGCGGCCATGCCGATGCCCGTCCGCACCGGAGCGTTACGCGGCCGGTCGTTGACGTGATGATAGGACTTGTCGCCGGTAGCCCACTGCTCGAAGAACGGCCAGAACGCCGCTCCGCCGAGAATGACGGTGAGCGGGATCGCGAAGGGGATGAGCACGCTGAACGTGACCGTGTGCCCGAGGAAGTTGACCTCCCAGGCGGGCATCATCCGCAGCGCGCCCTCCAGGATGCCCATGTAGAAGTCCGGCTGTGAGGCCGAGGAGATCTGGATCGGGTTGGACGGCCCGTACAGCCAGACCGGGTTGATCTGGGCGAAGGTAGCCATCAGCGTGATGGCGCCGAAGATGAAGAAGAACCCCGCGCCGCCCTTGGCCAGGAAGTACGGGTAGAACGGCTGCCCGACCACGTTCTTCTCGGTGTTCCCCTTGCCCGGCATCTGCGTGTGCTTCTG
>JAJKHX010000199.1 GCA_021154785.1 Nocardiopsis sp. | reverse complement strand
CGTTTAGGTGAACGTCCGGTTCGGCCGCGAACAGGACATCAGCCCCAGGTCACTGTGGCCCGATCGTCACCTCTGTCGCGTTTCCGCGGAAACGCTTCTCTTCCGCTCATGCCGTATACGGTGTGAGGCCGGTGCGCGGTCAGGTCTGCGGCCAGGCCTGGAGGGCGCGGAAACGGCAGCCATCCGGCAGGAAGCCGGGCTCCTCGTAGGTGAACCGGACCTTCTGGCCCGCGCGGAGCTCCCGGTAGCCGCTGCTCTCAATACCGGAGAAGTAGACAAAGCAGCCACCGGGCACATCCGGCGCGACGATCACGCCCCAGCCTTCGTCAGCATCGAAACGCCTGACCACGCCGGCCACGCCGCGCTCCGGGGGCGGATGCTTCCTTGCCACCGGCCAATTGTGTCACCATCAGCCCCGGTACTGCCGACCTGTCCTGCCGCGGACCGGGCGTGCTGCCTGGTGTTCGTCTCCGCCGTGCCGGCTGCTGGCATGCCGGGTGCGTGCTCATGGAGCATCGCGGCAACGTCGCGCAGCTATCCGTCCCCGCGGTTCCGTCGCGCCTGCGGCGGGTTGCCAGCGCTCACCGCGAACCGGTAACAAGGGCAGGTGACCGCGCAGTCAGGGGGAAGGCCGGGCAGGCCGGCGTATATCGCCGTCATCGGTCCTGGCGGCCCCGGCGAGCCGGGCCAGCCTGGCGGCATCACCGACGGTGACCTGGAGGCCGCCCGGGACGTGGGCCCGCTCCTGGCAGCGCACGGCGCGGTCTTGCTCTGCGGCGGGCTGGGCGGTGTCATGGAAGCCGCCTGCATGGCGGCACGCGGCCACGAGCCCGCGGGCGTCACGGTCGGGTTCCTTCCCGGCGGCGAGCACGACGCAGGAAATCAGCACCTTTCCGTCGAGATACCGACGGGTCTGGGTGAGCTCCGCAACGGCTTGGTGGTGAGCGCCGCTGAAGCGGTCATCGCCGTCGGCGGGAGCTGGGGCACCATGAATGAGATAAGCCTGGCGATGAAGCTGGGAAAGCCGGTCTTCCAGATCGGCGGCTGGACGGTCGCACCCGCATCCGCCACCGGGGTTCCCTATCAGGTCGCCGATGCGAGCACGGCCGTGCAGGCTGCCCTTTCGGCGGTACAAAACCTGCGGAACACGCCTGAACCTCACGGCATCTGACCCCGGGCATCCAAGACCAAGCCGAATATCCGCGCATGCCGCGTTCAGCTCGTCGGAGCAATAGTGAATACCTGGCCGCCGGGAATCATGAAGTAGTACGAGTGACCCGGGTGCCTGACCTCGGTCAGTCCTGCCCCGAGGGCGGCCTGGTGCACGGCAGCCGGGTCATCGGCGCGCAGTTCGAGCCAGGTGCCCAGGCGTGGCTGCTCTTCGTCGGGTGCGTCGTCGGTGAACTCGATGCTGAGATGTCCCCCGCCGGGGAAGCTGACGATGAGCATCGGCTGATCGATGCCCGGGAGCTCGGGTCCGTACCGGGCTGCCCAGGATCGTCTCAAAGCAGCGGGCCAGTTCCCCGCGCCGGTGCGGGCGCGCGAAGATATGCACATTGCTGCCAGGGGCGATCACGACATAGCTGGCCTTCCACGCCGGTCTTGAAGCGAGCCGGAAAATACTGCGGGCCTGGCGCGGCACGGGCCGTGCCCGGGTAGCGGGCTGGCATCCGGGACCCCGGCCGGTGCCTGATGGTGCCGGCGCGGTGCCAAGCTAGCGGGGTGGCTACTTTCCGGGCGGAGCAGTTCAGCGTCAGCGTCAGTGATGAGGTCCTGGCCGACTTGGGTGCGCGGATCCGGAACACCCGGTGGCCAGGGCCGGCGCCAGGCGCGCCCTGGGAGCAGGGCACGGACCTCGGTTACCTGCGCGGCGTGCTGGGATACTGGGCGGACGGCTTCGACTGGCGGGCGCAGGAACGCTGGCTGAACGGGTTCGCTCACTTCCGGGCCGGGATCGATGGCATCGGGGTGCATTTCGTGCACGAGCGGGCCCGCAGCGGCCGCGGGATCCCGCTGATCCTGACCAATGGCTGGCCAAGCTGCTTCGCCGAGTTCCTGCCGCTGGTGCCGCGGCTGACGGACCCGGCCGCGCACGGCATCGACGGGCCCGGTTTCGACGTGGTGATCCCCTCGCTGCCCGGCTACGGATTCTCCGACAGGCCGGCCCGGACGGGGGTGACGTGCCGGTACACGGCGGGGCTGTGGCACCGGCTGATGCGCGGCCTGGGATATCAGCGGTACGGCGCGCACGGCGGCGACTTCGGGTCCGCCGTCACGACGTTCATGGCGCTGGACGACCCGGCGCCCCTGCTCGGCATCCACCTGTCCAACCTGGACCTGGCACCCTATACCGGGCCAGGGGCGCGGCCGCTGTCCGCGGCCGAGCAGGCCTACCTAGCCCGGTACCAGCGATGGCGCGAAGAGGACCGCGGCTACGGCGCGATCCAGTCGACGCGGCCGCAGACCCTCAGCTACGGCCTCAACGACTCCCCGGCCGGCCTGGCCGCCTGGGTGCTGGAGAAATGGCGCGGCTGGGCCGACTCCGGCGGGGACATCGACGCCACCTTCTCCCGCGACTTCCTGCTCACCATCGTGACGTTGTACTGGGCCACCCAGACCATCGCGTCGTCGATGCGGGACTACGTGGACAACCGGTGGCTGGCCGACGAGCTGACCTTGGCCGATACGGTTGCGGTACCTACCGCGGTGACTGTCTTCCGCCAGTTCACCGACGACGGCACGCCTCCCCGCGAGTGGGCCGAACGCCTGTACAGCATCCACCGGTGGACGCCCATGCCCCGCGGCGGCCACTTCCCGTCCGCCGAGCAGCCCGACCTGCTCAGCCGCGACATCGCCGCCTTCTTCAACGACCTCACTGCGGCGGCCAGCCCGCAATGACGCGCCTAACCGGCAGATCTGTTCCCGCCCCGCGCCGCATGACAGAACCGCCTGAAGCCCCTGCGAAGCTGGTCAACCTGGGTACGTGCCCGCAGCCGGTCCTCGCATGCATCCCGCACGATCCGGGCGGGTTCCCCGTTGGCCCGTCCCCAGCCGACGTCCCATTCGTCGGCGATGTAGTAGAGGCGCCCAAGCGGCAGTGCGATGATGCTCTTCGCGTAACCGCACCTGATCAGCACCTCTTCGGTCTTCTGCCCGACCCGCTGCGGGCCCGCCAGCCCTTCAATGTGCATGCGTGCGAGCTGGGTGAACACGACCGCCGCCGCGGCCAGGTCAGATCGCGGCATCTCCGCACCGCAGTCGAGCAGGGCGGCGGGCAACGCGTCGCGGACATCATGAGGGTCATCACCATGGAGCCCGGCCAGGCGGACGAGGTGCTCGCCGTCATACCCCGCCACAAGCCAGTACGCTGCCCACAGCGGGCATCGCCGAAGGGACATCGCTGCCCGCCCACGCATGCGCACAGAATCTGCCATGCTGCGTTGCGATCGCTGGTCAGGCCCCGGAGCCGCCCTGCTGCACGGCCGCAGGGTCGGCGGCGATGGCCAGATGAGGCGCTTACGGGCTGGGATCATCGTGACCCGGCTCAGATGACGGCGGGTCGAATTTGACGTCGACGTGCTCGAAGCCCTTGCTGCGCTGGGCTTTGGCCTGACGGGTGTACGTGCGCTGGTCGCCGGCCGTCAAGGTGACGTTGTCGGTGAAGGGGGTGAGCAGTGACCTCGGATGCAGGCGATTGACGCGTACGACGTTGATCTCCATGCAGAGCAAGATGGCCGTGGCCGTGATGTACAGGAACGCGAGCAGGCCCAGGACGAGGGAGAATACCGCGTTCGTGGCGCTGGCGTACTTGATGACGTGCCGGACGTAGATAACCCCGAAAGATTGCAGGAGCTGCCAGATTACCGCCGAGGCTATCGCGCCCGGCACCACGTCGCGCACGGATAGCCGCCGCGCCGGCGCGAAGCGGAACGCGAAGATGCTCACCGCGATGTTGATCATGACGGACGCCGCCAGCGTCAGGGACCTTGCGGCTGTCCCGAGCGTCCCGGCCCCGCCGCCGCCCGCGACAGACAAGGCGGTCGTGCCCAGGACGGCCAGCCCAGCGGTGACCAGCAGGAGCGCACTGCGGCCGCGGGCCTTGAAGGGGTTCGGCCGGCTGTTGCGCGGCACTGCCCACACGGTGTTGGCCGTGTACTGGAAGACCTGCGCGACTCCCAGCCCGCCGTACAGCGATCCGGCGATTCCCACGACGAAGCCGACTGGGCCGCCGCCCAGGTGCTTCGGCTGGGCCAGATCCGCGCCGATCACCGGGAACTGTTCCAGCGCCGACGTGAGCACCTCGTGCTGCAGCTGTTGGTCACCCGACAGCACGAAGCCCAGGATCGTCGAGGCCAGCAGCAGCAACGGAAACAGCGAGATGAACCCGTAGTAGGTGAGCAGCGCGGCGAGATAGGCACCGGAATCGTCAAAGTACTTGTAGGCCAGCGCGAGCGGGAACCCCGCCCACGGGTGGTTCCGCTGGAACCGGTCCAGATGCTCCGTGACCGCCATACCAATCACCTCACCGCGCGTCGGCCACTCGCTGGGGCACCATCGGCGGTGAATCCAGCCGTCGGCGTCTATCCCGCCGCTGCCCCCCAGGCGGTTGGCGAAACCGGGCACCCGGATGGTTAGCGCTGTACCTGCAAGGTTGCCCTTGCCACCTCGCCAGCCTCAAAACCGGGCGATCTGGGCGCGTCACCCAAATGACCGACTCAAACAGTGGCCGCAAAATATTCGGCATACGGGTGATCGAAGATCAGATTGCTACCCTTCGCGTGAACTCGCTATCAGGCTGCAAGCAGGCGACGGCCCGTTCGATGGGATTGATTTGTTTCATTAAGACCTTCTGCTTTCGCTTGCGCCGAATGCGCCGCGCGATCATTCTGGAAAGCAGCCAGGAATCATCACACGTCCCGGATCTGATTATCAAGGGGAGGGATTGAGATGGCACAGCAAGGCAGCCTGGAGCTGCTCAACGATCCTGTCGCGACGGCACTGCTGGGGTCGGCTAATCCGGCGAGGCTGGCTTACACCTGGATGGATGGCAGTCCCAGGGTCGTCCCGATCTGGTTTCACTGGACCGGCGATCAGCTTGTCCTTGGTTCGCCTCCCAAGGCGCCCAAGCTCAGGGCGCTGGCTGCGGATCCGCGGGCGGCGCTCACGATCGACGGCAATGAGTGGCCGCACAAGGTCCTGCTCGTCCGCGGACGAGCGAGCGTGGAGATACTCCAGGACGTGAGCCCGGAGTACGAGCGTGCAGCAGCCCGGTATTTCGGGCCGGAGCAGGGTGCGGCGTGGGTCGGCACGCTGCGGGGAAAGCCCATGGCTCGCATCGCCATTACACCCGGCTGGGTCGGGATACTGGACTTTGAGACCCGGTACCCGAGCGCTCTGACGCTCTAGCGCGTTCGCCCGCGATGGCGTTCGCGCAGATACCCTGATGCCCGGACCCGGCAGCGCGGCCCGGCGTCAGCCGGTGACCTTGACGATGAACGCGGTCAGGTTCGCCATCAGCCGCTCGGCCTGCCCACCAGCTTGCCGTCAACCTCGGCCGCCAGGTAGGCCCGTTCGGGCGATTGCGGGTCCCGCCAGCCGAGGAAGTCCAGGTCCTCCCAGGGCTGCTCGGACAGGTTGCGCGGGATGCTCGCGCGGTTGGCCTCTCCCTTACTGGAGTTCACGAAGGCGGCGCGGCTGCCGGACCCGGGCCGGCCCTGGACGGGCGGCCCCGGGCCCGGCATTCCCCTGTGGCCGCGGCCAGCGGAGGCTCCTATCCGCGGTGTCCGGTGGTGTTGGCGAGGACAACGCTATGGAGCCAGCCGGGTGGCGGCATCACTTCACGTTGACGGTGAAGCTGGACTTGGTGGTCCAGGAGCTCGCGCTCGGGTAGTAGGCGTACCCGGAGCTGCTTCCCTGGGTGTAATGCACCCGGTACTGGTGCTTGGTGCTGCATGAGAGGTCGAGCGTGACCGCCTTCGACCCGGTGCTGGAGGCCTGGATCGTCGTGCTGCCCGAGCCGAGCTTCTTCCACCAGCCTGGACCCGTGAAGAGGTCGGCGCGCGAATCGCTCTTATCCCATTGCACCTTGATCGCCGAGTTCGTCTTGTTGTGGACGTGGATCGTGACGCCGCAGCCGGGGCTGGCTGCGGCGGGGAGCGCGGCAGCCGCGCCGACGGCGGTGGCTCCGCCGAAGGTGGTGATGAGCAGGGCGCCCGTGACGATGGCTTTCTTCATGTCTTCCCCCGTGATTGTCGTACCGGGCCGGTCCCGGCGTGAGTCCCACTTTCCGGCGGCCCCGTTAACGCAGCGCTAACCGGAGCCTGGCCCAGGCGGTGCGGCCGGTGCTGTCGCCGTTGATACCCCAGTTGCCCGGCCCGGTGAGTGCCTGGAGCACGTCCAGGCCGTGCGGGCGGGTGGTGTCGCGAGGTGCGGGGTCCCAGGGGCCGCCGAGGTCTTCGACTTCCAGGTGCAGGCTGACCTCGTCCGCGCGGGCGCGGACGGTGAAGAACTGGTCAGCGGAGTTGCTGTGAAGGACGGCGTTGGCGGCGAGTTCGCTGATGATCAGGACGGCGTCGTCGGCGGCGGGGTGCCCGGCCAGGTGCCGGGCGATGGCGTGGCGGGCGCGGCCGACCTGGTCGGGGCGTCCGCAGAACACGCCAGTGTAGCTGGTGGCGGCCTGCGCCGCGGTGCTGCTCACGTCCTGGTCCTCTCCTCAGTGGCGGGTTCTTGACGGGATTCCGGGCACCTGGGCGGGATCGGGCCGGATGCGCGAGTTCTGGTTACCGACCATCCCAGGGCGGGGTTACCGTTTGAAGGGATCGTGTCGCCATCCGCAACCGGCAGCGGTGATGCGCGAGCTGCCGGGCCGGGGATGCAAGCCCGCGCAAAGGAGCAGGCATGGCTGGCAAGCGAGATCTTGATCCAGGTGCGTCGCCGCTGCATTTCTTCGGCGCGGAGGTGCGGCGGGCCCGGGAGGCGGCCGGGATGACGCTGGCCGAGCTGGGCGCACGGGTGCCGTGTGACGCGTCGACGGTGTCGCGGGTGGAGTCGGGACTGCTCAGCCCCACCGAGCGGTTCGCCGAAGCGTGCGATGAAGCGTTCCCGCAGATGGGCGGCTGGTTCGGCCGGTTCTTCGGCGCGTCGCTGAAGTGGGACGGACCGTATCCGCGCTGGTTCGAGGACTGGGTCGACGCTGAGGGGCAGGCGGCGGTTATCCGCTGGTGGGAGCCGCTGCTGGTGCCGGGCCTGCTCCAGACCCCGGAGTATGCTGGGGTGCTGTCCCGGGCCTGGCGGACCGATGATGACGAGGACAAGGTCGAGCAGCTCGTCATCGCGCGGATGAACCGGCAGCGGATCTTCGATCGTCCCGGACCGCCGTCGTTGTGGGCGGTGCTGGATGAGGGCGTGCTGCGCCGCGGGGTCGGCGGTGCGAAGGTGATGCACGATCAGCTCGTCCACCTGGCCGACATGGGCGAGCGAGCGAATATCAAGATTCACGTGATCCCGGCTGAGGCGGGCGCGCACGTGGGATTGCTGGGAGCTTTCGCCATCGCGGGCTTGGCCGGGGACTCGCCGGGTATCGTCTATTTCGAGTCGCCGGCTGAAGGGCAGACCAGCCGGGATCCGGTGACGGTGGCGAAGATCGCCCTGACGTTCGAGACGCTCAGATCCGAGGCGCTCCCGCGTGGGGCCTCGCGGGACCTGATCTTGAAAGTAGCTGGTGAATATGGACGCGACCTGGAGGAAGTCCAGTTACAGCGGCTGTAACGGCGGCGGATGTATCGAGGTTGGCACGGACGTCGGGAGCGGCCGCGTTCTAGTCCGCGACACCAAGGACCGTCAGGGACCGGCGCTGCGGTTCACTCCCGCCGCGTGGAAGAGGTTCGCTGACCGGATCGGATCAGCCACTCGCTAGCCAGCACACGTGCGGCTGACACCCAGTTGACGTCCGCCGGGGCTGCTCGAGCAGCTTGCCGAGCTCGATCAGCGCCGCCCGTTCGGTCCTAATTTGGTTTGTCTTCTGGAGCCTCTCCGTAGACCTTGACTGGTAGGGCGTCAGGGACTCGAACCCTGAACCAACGGATTAAAAGTCCGCTGCTCTGCCATTGAGCTAACGCCCCGGGGGTGGGCCGACGGTGCCGACGCTTCGAGACGAAGCGTACCGACTTCCCAGCCCGGTCGCGATCGCGGCTAGCGGTAGGCGGCGATGCCGGTGAGCGCCTGCCCGATCGCCAGCGTGTGAATCTCCTCGGTTCCCTCGTACGTCAGCACGGCCTCCAGGTTGTTCGCGTGCCTGATCGGGGGGTACTCGAGCGTCACGCCGCTGGCCCCCAGGACCGTCCGGGCCTGCCGGGCGATATCGATGGCCGTCCGCACGTTCGTCATCTTGGCGATGCTGACCTGGACCGGGGTGATCGAGCCCGCCTCCTTGAGCCGGCCGAGGTGCAGCGCGAGCAGCTGGGAGCGGTACAGCTCGGTCGCCATCCAGGCGAGTTTGCCCTGGGTCAGCTGGAACGAGGCGATGGGCTTGCCGAACTGCTCGCGGGTGGTGGCGTACTCGATCGCGCTCTCCAGGCAGGCCCGCGCCGCGCCGGTCACCCCCCAGGCGATGCCGAACCTGGCCTCGGTCAGGCAGGACAGCGGGCCCTTGAGCCCGGTGACGCCGGGCAGGACCGCGCTTTCCGGCAGCCGGACCTCGTCCAGGTGCAGCCCGGATGTGATGGAGGCACGCAGCGAGAGCTTCTTGTGGATATCACTGGCGGTGAAGCCGGGGGTGCCGCGCGGGACCAGGAACCCGCGGATACCTTCCTCGGTCCTGGCCCAGACCACGGCGATGTCGGCGATGCTGCCGTTGGTGATCCACATCTTGTTACCGGAGAGCACCCAGTCGGAGCCGTCCCGCCGGGCGACCGTGCGCATGCTGCCGGGGTCGGAACCGTGGTCGGGCTCGGTCAGGCCGAAGCAGCCGACCGCCTCGCCGGCCGCCATCCTGGGCAGCCACTCGGTCTTCTGCTCCTCTGAGCCGTAACGCCAGATCGGGAACATGGACAGCGAGCCCTGGACGGACGCCGCGCTGCGCAGGCCGGAGTCGCACGCCTCGAGCTCGCGGCACGCGACGCCGTAGGCGATCGCGCCGGCGCCGGCGCAGCCGTAGCCCTCGAGGTGCATGCCGAGCACGCCCAGCTTGCCGAGCTCCGGCATGATCTCGCGGGGCAGCGTGCCCTCCTCGAACCAGTCCGCGACGTGCGGCAGGGCCCGGTCGGCCACGAAGGCGCGCACCGTGTCCCGGAAGAGCCGTTCCTCGTCGCTCAGCTGTTCGTCGATCTGCAGCAGGTCCGTGCCTGGCGTGCCTGCGGACATGGCCGGCTCCTCTCGTCGGGCTCAGAATCAGGGTATTAAGAGGGTTGATCCTGATGTCAGGCCGGGCCCATAGTGGGCATGATCTAGGTATGAACGAGCCAAACTTCAACGGAAACAAGAAGCTGTACCGGGCCCGCGAGGGACGGATGGCCGCCGGGGTATGCGCAGGCCTGGCCGCCCACTTCGGCATCGACCCCACGCTGGTGCGCCTGGCGTTCGCCCTGTTCACCATCTTCGGCGGGGCCGGCGTCCTGCTCTACCTGATCGCCTGGATCATCATCCCGGAGGAGGGCGGCGACGGAAGCTCCATCGCCGACTCCTTCGTCAGCAAGCGGCGCTCGTAGTAGCAGGTCAGGAACCCGCCGTCTTCGTCTCGGCCTGCTGTGCCTGGATCAGCCGGGCGCGCAGGTGCGTCCAGCTCATGGCGAGCGTGGTGACCGCGGTCAGGCCAGCCAGGCCGACGGCGAGCGGCGCCCCGGTTACCTGTGCCACCGCGCCGCCGGCCACGATGCCGAGTCCCTGGACGGCATACAGGCTGGACTGGGCCACGCCGAACGCGCGGGCCCGGCTCTCCGGGCGCAGCGCCTGCACGAAGGCCGCGGCCAGCTGGTAGGCGCCGCCCTTTATCATCACTGCGTGACTATTCTATCGCTTACCGTGTCTGGTGTACCCGGTCTTGGCAAGAGGTACCGCCCTGATTCCAGGCCGGCTTCCGGCCGCTTTGGCCGGCGGGAACTCCGTTTGCTGGTTCGGGCTGCGTCCCCTATGCTGAGCGAGTCCCCAACGGCGGGCTGGTACGGTTATGGCGGCCAAGGTCGTCGGAGCCCCCATCGTCTAGCGGCCTAGGACACCGCCCTTTCAAGGCGGCGGCACGGGTTCGAATCCCGTTGGGGGCACGCTTCGGATACGGTTAGCGGTACGAGGTCCTGTAGAGCAGCTTGGAGTGCTCGCCACCCTGTCAAGGTGGAGGTCGCGGGTTCAAATCCCGTCAGGACCGCAGGGATCCCCGGTGAGGTTTCACTGGGGTCCCAGCCAGGTCAGGTAGCTCAGTTGGTACGAGCGTCCGCCTGAAAAGCGGAAGGTCGGCAGTTCGACCCTGCCCCTGACCACCAGTTCAGAGCCCGTTTTGGCGATCAGCCCCCGTTGTGGGGAGCCAAACGGGGAGCCAAGAAAAGAGTCACCCTCCGCTCTATGGCGGACACTGTTGCGCGCCGTCGCGGGCACGGCGAGGACGCGATCTACTTCGATGCGACGAGGTCATGGGCCGTGGGTGCGTCAGACCCGCGCAGGTTTCGGACGCTCTAGAGAGGTTTGGGCATCGCGGCTTCGGGCCTATCCGACGCGCACGACGGCTCACGACCCTTGCACGGTCAGGCGACGTCGACGATGATCAGGAAAATGTCGACCGGCACGCAAGGCGTCCAGCCGCCTCCTGCTCAGCGTAGCAGGATGCTGCTCGACGCCCCCGCGCCCAATCCGGCGCTTGGGTTCGGACCAATCGCGGAAGCGTTCGCCTCGATTATCGAGGCCAGCGAGCCGCGTTTTGCCATCGGGATTTTCGGCGATTGGGGTTCCGGTAAGACAACCCTCATGGAGACAATCGAAAGCAAACTGGACCGGGATACGGCAATTCCTGTCCGCTTCAATGCTTGGCGCTACGAGCGTGAGCCCGAGTTGCTTGTACCATTGCTCGACACCATCCGCCAGAGTCTGGTTAACTGGGCAGCCGTCCAGTCGCAAGGCACGCGCACGGATAAGGCCATAAAGGCCGCACGACGCATCGGTCGTGTTGTGCGGGCCCTCGCGGCTGGTGCGTCCGTCGAAGTGGGACTGGTTCCTGGCGCGAAGCTGACATACGACGCTGCCAAGGCCATCGATCAGCTGCGTGACGGCACCGATTCAGGTAACGCGGAAGACCAACCGCAGTCGCTCTATTTCGGCGGGTTCACCAAACTGTCCGAGGCTGTCGAGGAATTTCTAACGGGTGACATCTCACGGATTGTCGTGTTCGTCGATGACCTCGATCGTTGCCTACCATCGAGTGCGATCCAGGTTCTCGAGGCGATGAAACTGTTCTTTGATCTACCGGGTTTCGTATTTGTGGTTGGACTTGACCAGCGCATCATCGAGAGGGCCGTCGCATCGCGCTTTGGCAGCATCTCTCCGGCCGCGACCGACGCGGGGGTTCCATCCATCAGTGACAGCCGTGACTCGCAGATCCGGATCGCGGGCGAGTACCTCAAGAAGCTGTTTCAGGTGCCGTACTCGCTGCAGCCTGTGCTACTTGCGCAACTGGACGAGCTGCTAGATGCCATGTATGCGGAGGCCGCTCTCGAATCCGGCCAGGTCGACGATCTCCGCTCTCGGGTGCGACCATACCTGCGGTATGTCGCCGGAGACGAACGAGTCAATCCGCGCGAGATCAAACGTTTCATCAATACGTATACCTTGCAGACACTCGTTCGCCCAGAGCTAGACCCTCACGTCGTTCTCGCGCTGCAGACGATCGCCTTCCACCCTGAGTGGCAAGCAGCGTACGACATGATCGTCACGGACTGGCCGAGCTTTAGGGAGGCGTTGGAGCGTCATCGCACTGGCAACGGTGATGGCCTTGGGTCCGTATGGCCAACAGGAAGCGTAGTGCCGAGTGACTTCCTTAGGTACGCGGGCTCGGCCCTAGCCTCGCCTCTGGCGGAGGCGCAAGACCTTGAGCCATATCTCTCCAGCTTGCAAACTGCCGGCAGCACCCCCGGGTGGATTCGACCAGCCTACCGGGCGGTCGGCGAAATTCGCCGAATCCTCCGGCAACTCCAGCATCCCGGCAGGGACGACCAGCTCGCCTCAGGGATAACCTGGCAGCTGAACACCTTGGTGAGCGGGCTTCCGACTCCTGCCGGTGTGGAAGATCCCCAGTTGCCTCCAGTCCTTGCTTCCATCAGAACCGTCACGGCGGAAATAGAGACGGCAGAGAAGAACGAAAAAGATCCCGATCGGCTAGCCGCCCTCGCTTCCGAGCTTGACTCGAACCTGACGCGGCTCGAGCGAGAGCTCCGCTTCCTCCGCCGGAGAGCATCGTTTTACCCCACCGGAAACTAACCGGCAGGTCAGGGCGCAGGCAGCCCGGGCGGCATAGGTTCCCAAGCTGACAGTGCCAGTTCTACTGGCGTGTGGCCGACCGTGGCGCGATAGTTAACGGTTAGCCTTCGGCCTCGGGTTCGATGTCATGCTCGACGGCGAGCTGGAGGATCTCTGCCGATGGGGCGATCTGCGGCTTGGGCGGTTGCAAAATCGCATCCCGCCACGGCAGCCGCAAGGCGAGACATGCCTCGTCGGCGTGGAAGGCCCGCCGCTGTACCTCGAGGTCACCGATCCGGGACGTCTCGCCGCTCCTCCGATAAGGAATCAAGTCCGGGTGCTGGCGTTCAGCGTCGCTGACCGCTGGCTCTGCCGAGCGCAGGGGCTCGATCTTCTGGTAGGGGTGACGGTGGCGGAGCTCGGCGTCGGCGGCGATAGCCAGATGCCGGGACCGGGCGGTGGCGTGTTCCCATTCCTGGCGGTCGGTCATGGCCTGGGTGAGGGTCCGGATCCCGTGATCTGGTCGCCGCGCCGTCGGCTCACACGGGGGAAAGGTCCGCCCGCCGGGGCGTGATACCCACTCCGTTCGGCCGAAAATCTTTGGACCGAACGAGCCCGGTGCCCGCCCCGGTAACGCACCCTCGTCTAGCGGTGGCTACGGCGGCTTGGCTGGTACCCGTTCGGTACTGCACATAGGCTGCACGGCGGAGGTAAGCCCCATGTCCGCACTCATGCCCGAGGCCATCGGCCCACGTGGGGGCGAGGTGCCGGCCGATGCCGACGTGGTCGTCATCGGTGCCGGGTTCGCGGGGCTGGTCGCCGCGCGCGAGCTGGGCCGGGCGGGGCTCGGCGTGCTCGTGCTGGAGGCTCGCGACCGGGTCGGCGGGCGGACCTGGACCGACCGCAGGCTCGGCCACGACCTGGAGCTCGGCGGCACCTGGGTGCACTGGGTGCAGCCGCACACGTGGGCCGAGATGACCCGGTACGGGCGGAAGATCACGCGTAGCCCCGCGGTCGAGGAGGCGTACTGGCTCGGTGCGGGCGACGCCCGCCGCACGGGCACGCTGGATGAGTTCATGGCGCTCATCGCCGACGGGCAGCAGGCGATCGTGGATGACGTCCGTGCCGCCATTCCCCGTGGCGTCGATCCGGTGACCGGCGAGATCGGCGGACTTGACGCGCTCAGCATCCAGGACCGGATCGACGCGCTCGGGCTCGGGGACGAGGCGCGCAGCGCGAACGAGGCGGTCTGGGTCGGGCACGTGAACGCCCGGCTCGACCAGGTCGGCCTGTCCAGCGCGCTGCGCTGGGCGGCCGCGGCGGGCGGGCACTGGCAGCTCATGCATGAGGCCTCGGCTACCTACCGGGTGGTCGGCGGCATGAGCGGGTTCACGGCGGCGATCGCGGCGGACGTCGCGGGCGAGATCCGGCTGAGCACGACCGTGACGAGAGTCGCGCAGACGGCGGACGGCGCGGTCGTGACCTGCGCCGACGGCACCGAGGTGCGTGCCCGGCGGGTGATCTCGACGCTGCCGGTCAACGCGATCGCGGGCATCGAGTGGCAGCCGGGGCTGCCGGAGGCCTGGCAGCGGGCGAACGCCGAGACCGTCGCGTCGCAGGGCGTGAAGGTCTGGGTGAGGGCACGCGGCCGGGTACCGCGGTTCTTCGCGTACGCGAGCCCGCGGCATCCGGTCTCGGTGCTGAAGACCGAGTTTGCCGATGACGACGCGACGGTCCTGGTCGGGTTCGGGCCTGACCACACACAGCTCGACGTGACCAGCGTCGCTGATGTGCAGGCCGCGGTCGACGCGCTGCGGCCCGGGCTGGAGGTCACCGGGGCGGCCGCGCACGACTGGATGAAGGACCCGCTCTCACGGACCACCTGGATGACGCACCGGCCCGGGCAGCTGACCCGCTACCTGGCCGGGCTGCAACGGCCCGCGGGCGTGGTGCACTTCGCCTCGAGCGACAACGCGAGCTTGTGGGGCGGCTTCATCGACGGCGCGATCGAAAGCGGCCTGCGTGAGGCGCGGCGAGTGGCGGCCGAGCTCATGAAGTGAGGGGCGCGGCTAGGACGGGCGGCGCGAACCGTCCGCATCCATCAGGCCGATGGCGTCCGCGGCAGGCGGCCCATGAGGTAGAACTCGTCGTTCGGCATGGTGCTGGTCAGGTGGGCCAGCCGGTTCGACATGGCGAAGAACGCACTGATCGAGCCGACATCCCAGATGTCGTCGTCGGTCAGGCCGTGAGCGCGCAGCGAACCCAGGATCTCGTCATTGACCGTCCACGGCTCGACCGCGAGCCTGATGGCGACCTCCAGAATCGCACGCTGGCGGTCATCGAGTTCGGCGCTGCGCCAGTCGGTGGCCACCTGGTCGGCGATCCGGGGGTTGCGCGCCCGGATCCGGGCGATCGCACCGTGGGCCACGACGCAGTACAGGCAGCGGTTCTCCGCGCTGGTGGCTACCACGATAAGCTCCCGGTCGCCCTTGCTGAGCGCGGGCGTCTCCTTGTCCATGAGAGCGTCGTGATAGGCAAAGAACGCGCGCCATTCGGCAGGCCGCCGCGCCAGGGTGAGGAAGATATTGGGGATGAAGCCAGACTTGTCTTCGACCTCTTTGATACGAGACCGCAGGTCCTCGGGCACGTCCTCCAGCGAGGGTATGTCGAACATGCATCCCACCCTAAGCCGGCGAGACCAGGGCAGCGGCCCGGGTATCTACGGCGCAGCCGGCCGTACTCAGCAGCGACGGTGAGACCAGCGCATGACATGGAGGTACACAATGACCGAAGGCAGCCAGCCCGCCTACGAGATCGAGTTGACCCACTTCATCACCTCTGCTGACGTGGAGCGCTCCCGCCGCTTCTATACCGACGTGCTCGGCGGCACGACGATCCGCTCGGGTGAGCCGACGTACATCACGCTCGCCAACAGCGCGATCATCATCAACGTGGGTGGCGGTCCGACCGACGACAAGCCGGCCGTCACCCTCGAGGTGCCGCGCGATCCGGACCTGGCCAGCAGCTTCCTCAACATCCGGGTCTCAGACATCCACGCGGTGTACGCGGAGTGGAGCGCGCGCGGCGCCGAGTTCCTCACGCCGCCGAAGCAGCACGCGACCGAGATCCGCTGCTACATGCGTGACCCCGACGGGTACCTGATCGAGGTAGGCCAGACCACTCTGCCAGGCGGCTGGCGCCAGTTCCTGACCCCGTGAAGAATGAACCTTTGTGAAAGCGATGGTGGTAAGCGAGTTCGGCGGACCGGAGCAGTTGCGGCTGGACGAGGTGGCTGATCCGGTCGCCGGGCCGGGCCAGGTGCGGGTCGCCGTGCACGCGGCCGGGGTCAACCCGGTCGACGCGGGCAACCGGGCCGACGGCGACTGGGCCGGACTGCGGGTGCCGTGCATCCTCGGCTACGACATCGCCGGGGTCATCGACAGCGTGGGACCCGGGGTCACCAGCCTGGCGCCCGGCGACCGGGTCATGGCGATGACGCATTTCCCGGACGGCGCCGGGGGGTACGCCGAGTTCACGGTGACCGACGCCGCCTTGGTCGCGCCGATCGGCCCGGCGACCTCCTTTACCGACGCGGCGGCCACGCCGGTGGCGGCGGGAACCGCGAGCCTGGTGCTGGCCCGGCTCGGCCTGCCGGCCGGGAGCCGGCTGCTGGTGCTCGGCGCCAGCGGCGGCGTGGGACTGTTCCTGCTCCAGCTGGCGGCCGCCGCCGGGATCGTGACGATCGGGGTGGGCCGCCCGGTCAGGCATGCTCAGATGAGTGACCTCGGCGCCGTGGCCTGCATCGACTACACGCGTGAGGACGTCGCGTCCCGGGCCCTGACGCTGGCGGGCGGTGGCCCGGTCGATGCCATCGCCGACCTGGTCGGAGGCAAGCTGGCGCAGGCCGCGCTGGCCGCGCTGCGGCCCGGCGGGCAGATCGCCGCGATCGCGACCCCCGAGCTGGACCTGGACCCGCTGCTCGATGCCAACATCAGCTTCCATGGCGTGCTCATCACCGACGACGGCGCCCGCACCCGGATGCTTGCCGGGCTGCTCGAGCGGCGCGCGCTGCGGTCTGTCGTCAGCCGCGTGCTCCCGCTCTCGGATGCCGCCGAGGCACACCGGATGGTGGAAGGCGGGCAGGCCGACGGCAAGATCGTGCTCGACGTCGCGAACGGCTAGCCCGTCCCGGACAGGGCCGAGTATCCGGGCCTGATCAGTCCATCCCGCCCAGCACGTTCTGGTCCCAGTCGATGACCGAGCCGGTGACGACG
Organism: Nocardiopsis sp.; assembly: GCA_021154785.1. Classification (GTDB taxonomy): domain Bacteria; phylum Actinomycetota; class Actinomycetes; order Streptosporangiales; family Streptosporangiaceae; genus Palsa-504. Next base: position 17,395 of record JAJKHX010000199.1, on the reverse strand, counting down.
CCGGAGCGGTCGGAGAGCAGGAACACCACGAAGTCGGCGATCTCGCTGACCTGCCCGAGCCTGCCCATGGGCAGCGAGGCGCCGGCTCTGGCCCGCCAGTCGTCGCCGGCGCCGTGGAACCGGCGCTGGGTGGCGTCCTCGCCGTCGGTGTCGGTCCAGCCGATGTTCAGGCCGTTGATCCGGATCCGGTCCCAGCGGTGGGCGTGCGCGGCGTTGCGGGTCAGCCCGGCCAGCCCCGCCTTGGCCGCAACGTACGGGGCCAGGTAGGGCTGGCCGGCGTGCGCTGACGTGCTGCCGATGCTGACGATGGTGCCAGGGACCTGGCGGGCGACCAGGTGAGCCACCACGGCCTGCATGAGGAAGAACGGGCCCTTCAGGTTCACCGCGATGTGGGCGTCGAACAGTTCCGGCGTGGTGTCGAGCAGCGTGCCCCGGTCGGTGAGCCCGGCCGCGATGACCAGGCTGTCCACCCGGCCGAACTCGGTGATCACCGCGCTCACGCAGGCCTGCGCCTGGGCCACGTCGCCGATATCGGCCTGCACGAACAGTGCCTTGGTCCCGCCCTGGACGAGCTCGGCCGTGATTGCCTCACCCGGCTCGCGGCGACGGCCGGTGACCGCGACCAGGGCCCCCTCCCGGGCCGCCGCCCGGGCGACGCCCGCGCCCAGCCCGGCCGTACCTCCGGTGACCAGTACCACCCGGTCCCGCAGCAGGCCGGTCTCCTGGGAAGCAGTCACGACGACCTCCGGGTATTCCAGGCGCTGATTTCGAGACGAATACAACCTTGCATGACGTTCATCCGTCACGGGAATCCCCTTCTCCTTGTAGATTTCCCGGTGGGCGGCGACGATCAGGAATCAGCCGCCTGCAGCCGGTCGAGGATGGCCGAGATGGCCTCGAGCTGGGCCTGCGGTGGCTGGCCCTCCCGGGTGTCCTCGGCCAGCCCGGCCAGGGCGCGGTAGCTGACCAGGCAGCGCAGCCCCGCGCTCCCCGCGGCCTGGGCCGCCCGGGCCAGCAACCGGCCGGCCGCGGCCTGGTCGCCGAGTTGCTGGCAGTCGAGGGCGAGGACGACCAGGTCGAGCGCGCGGCTGCCCAGCCCGAACTCGTCCCAGTCGACCACGCCGGTGATCCTCTCGCCGTCGGTGAGGATGTTGGACAGGTTCAGGTCGTTGTGGGCGTAGTCGGCCGGCGGCAGCCGCAGTCCCCACACCGGCTCCAGCCAGTGCCGGATCCGCGCGCACAGCGGGCCGGCCGCCTCGCCGGCCCGGGCGGCATCGGCCCACACCTCGTCCCAGTCATCGAACAGCACGTTGGCGATGTAGCCGGTGAAGTCCCGGTCACCGGCCGGGATCGCGGCGTCGGCCTGCTTCTCGATCAGCTGCAGCACTTCCTCGAGCAGCCGCCCGCCCAGCGTGGTGAGCCGGGAGCCGGGGAGCCGGTTCTGGACCGTCACATGCCACTGACCGCGGGCCAGGCCGTGCCAGATGATCGCCGGGACCGGGTAGCCGCGCGCCGCGAGCAGCGGCAGGCGGGCCGCGCACCACGCGGTTTTCTCATAGGCGCCATCACCATGCCGGGCCTTCACGACCAGCGGCCCGGTCCGCTCGCCGCGGGTGCCCCAGGTCATCCGGGAACTCCAGCCGGGCGTGAGCGGCCGCCCGCCGCTCACCGGCTCGCCCAGCTCGCGGGCCAGCAGGGCGGCTACCTCATCCCAGGTCAGCGGCTCAGTCATCACGCGATCTCATGCTGCCCGGGCTGACGAACCCTACGGTCAGCCGAGCAGGCCGGCGACGGCGGCGATGGCGGGTTCGATGGCTCGCTCGCGGACGTTGCCGAAGCCCATCACCAGCGCGGGCGGGGCGGCGGCGTCCGGGTGGCCGCGATACTCGCCGATGCCGTACAGCCCGACCCGCCGGTCATGCGCCGCGGCGATCAGGGCCGTCTCGCCGGCGCCGGGTGGCAGCGGCGCGACCGCCTGGAATCCGGCCGCGAGCCCGGTGAGCCGGATCTGGGGGGCGTGCCGGCCGAACGCGGCGGTCAGCGCGGTCCGGCGGGCGGCGTACACGGTCCGCATCCGACGCAGGTGACGGTCGTACCGGCCGGTGGTGAGCAGGGTGGCCAGGGCGAGCTGGTCGATCGTGCAGGAACCGCGGTCGCTCATCTCCTTTTCCGCGGCGACGGCGGCGGCCAGCGGGGAGGGGGCGTGCACCCAGCCGAGGCGGACCGCGGGGGCCAGCGCCTTGCTGGCGGTGCCGAGCAGGAAGACCCGTTCGGGGGCTAGTCCCTGCAGCGCGCCGACGGGTTCGGAGTCGTAGCGGAACTCCGAGTCGTAATCGTCCTCGATCACGTACCCGCTGCCCCGGAGCGCCCAGTCGGCCAGGGCGTGCCGCCGGGCCGGGGACAGGACCACCCCGGTGGGGGACTGGTGGGCCGGGGTCACCACGACCGCCTGGGCTCCGCTGGCCGCCAGCTCGCCGACCACCAGGCCGTGCTCGTCGACCGGCACGTAGGTGACGCGAAGGCCCGTCGCCAGGACCGCACGGACGGTCTCGTCCGCCTGCGCGCTGCCGTAGCCGGGGTCTTCGAAGGCCACGCAGGTCACGTCGCCCTGGCGGGCCAGGGCGCGCAGGGCCAGGTTGACTCCCTGCGCGAAGCCGGTGCTGATGATCATCTGCTCCGGGCTGGCGGCGGCGGCTCGTACCCGCCGCAGGTACCCGGCGAGGACGTCGCGCAGCACCGGGCTGCCGTGCGGGTCGCCGTAGCCCAGGTCCGCGTCGGCGGCGTGGGCGCACGCCTGCCTGACCGCCCAGGCCCAGTCGGCGCGCGGGAAGCTGGACAGGTCCGGCACGCCGGGCCGGAAGTCCGCGATCAGCGGCGGTTCCGGGGGATGGCGGCCGGGCGGGGGCGCCGCGGCCGGACGGGCCACGGGCTGGTCACCGGCCTGGTGAGCGCCGATGTCGGCCACCCGGGTGGCGGACCCGGTGCGGCTGGTCAGGTAACCCTCGGCCAGCAGCTGCCCGTAGCAGTCCTGCACCATGCCGCGGGAGACGCCGAGCTCCCGCGCCAGCTCCCGCGAGGACGGCAGCCGTTCCCCGGCGCGGAGCCGGCCGCCCCTGATCGCCTCGCGCAGGCTCGCCTCCAGCTGGGCCCGCAGCGGCTGGCGGGCCGCGCGGTCGAGCCGGACCAGCAGCTCGGGGCTCAAACCGGACCACTCAATCGCCATGAAATCGGACCTTACCAGCAGTCCGGCTGGCTTCTAGCGTTCGTGTTATGAGCACCTTGACGCAGACCCGACCCGCTACCGCGGCTCCGGCCCGGCTTATCAGCGGGCCGCTGGCCGCTACCTTCCTGGCCGAGTTCACCTCGCTTACCAGCTTCTTCCTGCTGCTATCGGTGATGCCGATGCTGGCGGCGGCGGCCGGCGCCAGCAGTTCCACCGCCGGGCTGATCACCGGGGCGCTGCTGCTCGGCACCGTCGCCGCCGAGGCCGTGGCCGCGGCCGCCATCAGGCGGTTCGGGTACCGGATGGTGATCGCGGCCGGAGCCGCGCTGCTCGGCGGGCCGGCGCTGGCCATGCTGGTGCCCGAAACCCAGGCCGTCATGATCGGTGTCAGCCTGGTACGCGGGCTCGGCTTCGGCTTGTGCGGCGTGGCCTCCGGTGCGCTGACCGCCACGCTGCTGCCGCCGGAACGGCGCGGCGAAGGACTCGGCCTGCTCGGCGTGGTCACCGGCATCCCGGTCATCGTCGCGCTGCCCGCCGGGATCTGGCTCGCCGGACACCACCTGGCCGCCACCGCGGCGGCGCTGGCGGCCGCGGCCGGCCTGGTGCCGCTGGTGGCGATCCGCTGGCTGCCGGGCGGACCCGAGCTACGCGGTACCGCCCGCACCACCGCGAAGCCGGGTACCCGCGGTCCCGGGCGGCGGGCGGGCGGCGCCGTGCGGCTGCCGCTGATCTTCGCCGCCGCCACCATCGCGGCCGGCGTGCTCGACTCGTTCCTGCCGCTGGTGAAGGAGATCCCCAGCAGCCTTTGCTCGGCCGCCCTGCTCGTGCAGGCGGTCATCGCCACGCTCAGCCGCTGGCAGGCGGGCAAGCGGGGCGACCGGTACGGCCACGCCCGGCTGCTCATCCCGGCGCTGGCCGTGGCGGCACTCGGCATGGCCGCGATGATGGTGCTGGGCTCGCCCGTGGTGATCTTCGCGGGCATGGTGCTGTTCGGCGCCGGGTTCGGGGTGATCGAGAACGCGACGTTCGCGCTGCTGCTCGAGCAGCAGCCTGAGGCCACGGCCAGCGCGCTGTGGAACCTGGCCTACGACGCCGGATACGGCGCCGGGCCGGCTGTCTTCGGCCTGATCTGCGTCGTCACCGGCTACCCGGTGGCGTTCGCCCTGACCGGCCTGCTGATCCTGGCCGTCGTCCCGGCCGCCCTGCGCGAGCGGAAGGCGGCGCTCTAGACCGGGTCGCTTGCTGCCCGCGGCGGGGAGTGGCTGAACCGGGCGTGGTGCCGGGCGAGCAGGTCGGCGCCGTAGTCACCGCCGTTCGGGGTCCTGATGATCGTGTGGATGTGGTGCCGGGAAGGTTCGGGGATGTCGAGGACGACGCCGGGTTGCTGGTCGAGTTCGACGAGGACGACCGGGCTGTGGATGCGGTAGTAGAACGGCTCGCCGACGGTCCCGCCCAGCCAGGAAAACCACGTCTCGCCGAGCTGGGCCCGGACCTGCGCGGCGCGGACGGCGGCGTGATCGGGCCGGGCCCAGCCCAGGTGGACCCCGAGGGTGGTCATCAGCAACGCGCGCTGCGCGTCGCTCAGCTCATCGCCCCGGAGCCCATGAAGGTGGGGGTGAGGACCATGTCGTCGCCGAGCACGAGGCAGTTGATGTTCAGGTGATGACCGTCGAGCTGCCAGCCCCAGGGCTCGTCCGGCGACGGCGGGCCGAAGATCGAGATGAAGTAGTGCCACTCGCCGAACTCGGCCGGGCTGGCGGTGAGGACAGCCAGCAGGCCGTTGATCCGCATGATGTCGCGCGCCTGTCGAACCCTCGCGCCGACAGCGTCGCCCGGACCACGTCGAGAGCGAGCCGGCGCTGCTCAGAGCTGAGGTTGCCCAGCATGAGCCCATGACGGAACACGTACGGGTGGGGTTGAACCAGGTCCGCCGCTGCTCGGCCGCCACCGCGAACTGGACGGCGAGCGCGTCTTCCGCCCCCAGTGAGCCGACGAACGCGGCCGCCGCCGCGCGCAGAGCGGCCGTGCTCGTGCGGCCGGCGGTTCCGGCGAACAGCCCGGGAACGATCACGCCGTCGCTGGTGATGCCGCGGAGCGGCTCGGCCAGGACCTGCCGGGCAGTGGCCCTGACCTCGTCGACCGCCGGCTGCATGGCCGGCGGGAAGGTGGCCGGCTCGACCGCGGACATGACCGGACCGCCGGTGCGGACGCCGTACTCCGTCCAGTCCGTCATGATCCTCGATTCACGGCCGGAGGCTGTTTTGCCTGAGTATCACGTAACCGGGCGAGATCCGCCAGGCATCAGCGGGCGCGATACTGGACCCGTGGAATTGAGCCCGTTCCGGATTGAGCGTTTTTACGCCCGTTATGAGCACAGCACGCGCTTCATGCTGTCCAGCAGTGACTGCGAGTCACGCACGATCGGTGCGCTGCTCGAGTTCGAGCCGGACGCGCACGAGCGGCTGCTGGCGACCTGGTGCGGGTACACCGAGTCGCCCGGCGGCCCCGAGCTCCGCCAGGCGATCGCCTCGATCTACGAGCGGACCGGCGCCGGGGAGGTGCTCGCCACCTCATCCGCCGAGGAGGGGATCTTCCTGCTCTACCACGCGCTGCTCCGGCCCGGCGATCACGTGATCGTCGAGACGCCCTGCTACGAGTCGGCCCTGGAGGTCGCCCGCAGCACCGGGGCCGAGGTGAGCGAGTGGAAGCGCCGCTACGACGACGGCTGGGCACATGACCTGGACGCACTCGAGCGCCTGATCCGCCCGGCCACCCGCCTGCTCTACCTCAACCAGCCGCACAATCCCACCGGCACGCTGATGGCACGGCCTACCTTCGACCGCGTCATCGACCTCGCCCGCGCGCACGGCCTGGTGGTGTTCAGCGACGAGGTCTACCGGGAACTCGAGCACGATCCGGCCGGCCGGCTGCCGGCCGCGTGCGATGCCTACGAGCGGGGCGTCTCGCTCGGCAGCATCTCCAAGAGCTACGGCCTGCCGGGGCTGCGGACCGGCTGGATCGCTACCCGCGAGGCCGCCCTGCGGGACGCCGTCGCCACCCTCAAGGACTACACGACCATCTGCGCGAGCGCGCCGAGTGAGTTCCTGACCGCGCTGGCCCTGCGCCACCGCGAGGTCCTGCTCGACCGCAACCTCGGGATCGTGCGGCGCAACCTGCCGCTCCTGGACGGCTTCTTCGAGCGGCACGCGGCGACGTTCGCGTGGACCCGCCCGACGGCCAGCCCGATCGGCTTCCCTCGCGTCACCGGGATCGGTGACCTGACCCGGTACTGCGAGCAGCTGGCCGAAGCCGGCGTGCTGCTCCTGCCGGGCGCGGTCTACGACCAGCCGGACCACATCCGCGTCGGCTTCGGCCGGGCCAACATGCCCGCGGCCCTCGACGTCCTCGAGGCCCACCTGCCTGCCGGATGAACCCAGCGAAGCAAGCCCCGGACAGGCCGGAGATCATGCGGACAGCGCCGTTGGACGACCGCCGAGGGCGGCCCCGTCCGGTCCTGCACTTCGCTCCGGCCCGGGGGTGGATGAACGATCCGAACGGGCTCGTCCAGTGAAACCGGATCAGACCGCCGTGTGCCGGCGGAGGAGCTCGGTGAGCGTGGCGAGCTCGGCGGCGAGCGCCGCCCGGCCCGCGGCGGTGATGCGGACCCAGGTTCGCGGCCGGCGGCCAGCGTAGCCCTTCTCCACCTCGATCAGGCCGGCCTGTTCGAGCACGGTGAGGTGCTTGGACAGGTTGCCGGGAGTCAGCCCGAGCGCCTCGCGCAGGTAGCCGAATTCGGCCCGCTGCGCCTCGGCGGTGATCGTGAGGATGCCGAGCCGGTGCCGCTGGTGCACGGTCTCGTCCAGGCCCTTGGTCGGATGCTCCGGACCCGGCGGCTCTGACGGCTCCGGCGGCTCTGGTTGCGCCGGCGGCAGGTCTTGCGCCGGGCTCACGTGCTGGTCCGGTGGCGCCGCTGCCCCGCGAACGCGCCTGCCCCCGCGGCGAGAAGCACGAGCGCGGGCAGCAGCACGTTGGGCAGGGAGGTCAGGTCCAGGTCACTCCCCGACGAATGCCAGCCCAGCCGGAACAGCACGTTCTCGATGTCGTACAGGCTCGCCAGCAGTGCGGTCGCGGTGTAGACCGCGGCGATGACGGTGAGCGCGCGGCTGCGTTCCGCCCAGGCCAGCACCCACAGCCCGGCGGCGATGATGACGAACGGGAACGTGCCCCGCAGGACCAGGTCCCCTGGCCACAGCACGTGCAGGTGCTGCAGCCAGCTCAGCCGGCGCGGGCTGCGCACCTGGGACAGCGGCGGGATCACCAGGGCGAGGACGGTGAGGACGGCCGTGGTCACGACGTAACCGCGGGCGGGGGTGGCCAGACCCACCCGGCCCGCGTTCCGCCGGTACCACAGCAGCGTCAGCAGCAGGCCGCCGAGCAGCGCGGCCAGCCAGTAGTAGCCCGCGAAGCCCTGAACCGTGACGCCGGGCCAGCCGCCGAGGATGGGCAGCGCCGGCCGGCCCGGCCTGAATCCGGCGCCGGGGCGGCCAGGCAGGACGTAGAACGGCACTGACGCGCAGGTCAGCAGGCCGAACAGGACGAGCGGGAACCAGTAGGCGTGCCGCTCGGTCCGGACGCGGCGGCGTAGCGCCTTCAGCTCGGCGAGCAGGCCAGCCTGCTCGCTCTTACGATCACCCATGCCAATAGCTTGGCATGGCCAACTAGTTGGCGCAAGGCTTGGGCGGATATGGGTGGCCGGTACCTTTACGGTGGGGGGATGGGGACGCATCATCATGCGGAGCACCCCTGGCGGGTCCGGGTGAGCGGGGGGAGACGCGGTGCCGGGGTGCTGCTCGACGAACGGCACGTGCTCACCTGCGCGCACGTCGTCGGGGACGAGAATGAGCGGGTCACCGTCTCCAGCGCCGTCTGCCTGCCCGAATGGCGGATCGGGGCGCGCGTCGTCCCGGGTTCGTGGGTCTACCGGGGCGGCGACACCCGGCGCGGCGACGTGGCGCTGCTCGAGCTCGACCAGCCGACGCCGTGCGGTGCCCACACCCGGCTGTGGTGTGCCCCCCTGTCCGGCGGCCGGGTCCGGGTGCACGGCTTCCCGCGGGCCGAGCCGTACGGCATCTCGGTCGACGCGGAACTGGCCGGGGACGGGGGCCGCGGCGGCGAGTTCGGCCTGCTGAACCGGGTCAGCGCCGACGGGCAGTGGATCGAGCCGGGCTACTCGGGGGCCGGCGTGGCGGTGCTCGACGGCGACCATGCCGGCCACGTGATCGGCATCGTGGTGGCGGACTACCGCAACGCGGATGCCCGGGCCGCCTGGATGATGCCGACCGAGACGATCCGCGGGTACCTGCCTGATCACTTCGGCCCCTACGTCGTCGGCCAGCCCGCCGACCGGCTGGGCGCGGCCACCGCCGGGCTGCCGGAGCTCGGGCCCGGCGATGCGCTGCGGGTCGCCCTTACCCGGGAGCTGAAAGGCCTGCTGACCGGGGGATGGGCCGGGACCGTGGTGCTGCCGGGCGGGGCGGCCGGCCCGGACACCACCTGGCTGGTCCGGCTGGTCCGCACGGCGGACCCGGCCACCCGCGCCGGGACCTCCGGGGCCGAGTTCGCCGCGGCGCCCCGGGATACGGTCCTCGGGCTCGGGACCATCGACGCCGCGTTCGACGCCCGCGGCAAGACGGTGGCCGAGGTCACGGATTATCTAGCCGAACGATTTGGCCTTCCCGTGGACGATCCCCGCCTCACCGACCGGCTGCTGCGGCGTGAACCGCCGGCCTCCCTGGTCATCACCGGCGTCGACCGGGCGCAGTCACCCGGCGCGCTCGTCCGCGAGGTGCTGCGGCCGCTGGCCGTCCGGGCCCGGTCCCACGGCGTCCGGCTGGTCCTCGGGTTCGACGGGCCGCTGCCGGAAACCCTGCCGTACGAGGTGTCGCTGGATCCCGAACCGCTCACCGGGGGTTCCCCGGCCGGCTCGTGCGATGCCGAGGCGCGGGTCGCCGAACTCGCCGCCGCCGAGGCGGACGCCGCCTGGCTCAGCCGCGAGAACGAGCGCCGTTTCCGCCGGCCGCCGGCGCTGCCGCGGGCCCAGGCGCCGCGGCTGCGGGTCCGGCTGGCCGTCGCCCGCGGCGCGGAACCGAGTCCCGAGCTCATGGCCATCGCCAGGGCCGCCGCGGCCGCGCTGGCCGATGTGGCGGCGTTCAGTCAGCGGTCCCGGCGCTGGAGCGAGCGCCTGGATGACCTGCGGCGCACGCTCGAGGTGAACCGGGTGCGCGCCGCGCGGCACTTCGGTGACGAGGATTCCGCGCTCGGTGACCTGCACGACCAGGCCGCGCGGGCGCTGTGGCAGGCCCCGATCGACCTCACCGCCGCCCGCCGGCTGGTGGATCAGTACGCGGCCGCGGCCGATCGCCGGATCGAGGAGAAGGATCGTGGCTAGGTGCGACCGCCCCGACTGCGGCCGGGGCGAGATCGACGATCAGGGGTTCTGCTCCGCCTGCGACCGGCGGCCGCTCGGGCCGGCGCCTGCCCCCGGAGCCGGGCGCACGGGACTGGTCCGGGCCGAACCATGGTGGGGGCTGAGCCTGGTCGAGTCCGGTGCCGTCCCGCCGGTCACCGGCGAGCAGCCGGTGCGCACCGGCACGATCGTGGCCGAGGAAAACCGGTTCTGCGGGCAGTGCCAGGAGCCGGTCGGGCGGGCTGACGGCGACGAGCCCGCGCGCGTCACCGGATTCTGCCCGAACTGCGGCCAGCCGTTCGACTTCGGCGGCGCGCGCCCCGGGCGGGTCATCGCCGGGCGGTACGAGATCAAGCGCACGCTCGGCGCCGGCGCCTTCGGCGCGGCGCTGCTGGCGTACGACCGCAACCTCGGCACCGACGTGGTGCTGAAAGACCTGACCCAGGCGGTGGCCGAGACGGCGCGGCTGGAACGCGACGCGCTGGCCGGGCTCCGGCACGACAGCATCGTCCGGATCTACGGCTACGAGCCCGAAGGACCCTACCTCGTGCTGGAGTACGTCCACGGCACGCCGCTGTCCGTCCAGCCCGATGACCGGATCGAGGTGATCCTGGCGCACGGGCTCCAGATCCTCCAGGCGCTCGACTACCTGCATGCCCGGGGGCTGCTGCACATCGACGTGAAGCCGGAGAACATCATCCGGTTCAGCGAGCGGGGCGCGGACGGGCCGCGGGACCGGGTGCGGCTCATCGACTTCGGGGCGGTGTGGAAGCTGGGCCGGCCGGGTCCGGTCACCAGCTACACGGTGGCCTACGCGCCGCCGCGAACGGACCGCGAGCACACGGCCCCCACCGCCGGGTTCGACCTGTTCTGCCTCGGCATGACTCTCAAGGTGCTGTGCCGCCGGCACCTGCGCGACCTGGGCACGCCGGGGATCCGCGCGCTGGACCGGTTGCTGAGCCGCGCCACCGACACCACCGAGCCGGAGCGCCGGTTCACCTCCGCCCGCCAGTTCGCGGAACAGCTCAGCGGCGTGATCCGGCAGATCGTGCCGGCCGCCCCGGCCCCGCGCCGGATCTCGCGGCCGTCCGCGGTGTTCGGGACGATGACCGAGCCGCGGCACAGCGGGCTCGCCGCGCCGCGTCCGCTGGCCGACTGGCTCACGGCCCGGGTGACCGCGGACGGCAGGCTCACGATGGCCGAGCCGTTCGAGGCACCCGCGCCCGCCGACGCGGTCCGGGCGCTGCCCGCGCCGCTGTCCGATCCCGACGATCCCGCCCTGACCCGCGACTGCGAAGCCCAGCTGGTCGCCTGCCGCGCCGCCGTGCGGCGAGGCGCACTGGACGACGCGGACGGTGCCCTCGGCGAGACGCGGCTGCCGGAATGGTCCTGGATCCGGGCCTGGTACAGCGGCCTGATCGCGCTCGGCCGTGGCGCCGCGGGCCCGGCCGCGAGCCATTTCACCGAGGTCAGGGACGCGCTGCCGGGTGAGCTGATCCCGTTGCTGGCGCTGGGCTTCTGCGCCGAGATCCGGGACGACCTGGCCGAGGCGTGCCAGCGCTACGAGGCGGTGGCCGACACCGCGCCGGCGCTCGGCGCGGCCGCCTTCGGCCTGGCCCGGACGCACCTGCTGGCGGGGCGGCGGGCCGAGGCGGTGGCCGCCGCCGAACGGCTGGCGGGTGAACTCCAGGCGCGGGAACTCCGCTTCGAGCCCGAGGCGCGGATCGCCGTGGTGCGGCTGCTCGCCGCGGTCAGCGGATCCAGCGTGCCTGACTCCGCGGACCTGGCGAGGGCCTGGAAGCTGACCGATGAGCTCAGGATCGGCGCCGGGGTGCGGATCGCGCTGCGGACCGAGATCCGGTACGGGATGTCCTGGGTCGACGGTGACTGGCTCGCCCTCGCGGAGATGCTGCCGGAACTGGCGAACTTCGCCGTTACCAGGGCAGACTTCTTCGCTCTGGTCGATCTGGCGCATAACCTGCGGCCGCCGGTCGAATGGTGGTGGCAGCGGGGGTTGCGGCGAAGGCGTGACCGGGTCGCGGTGAGCACGTAAGCTGCCTTTCTGGTCATTTGGTTTGGTTTTTGTTAGCCAGCGACTGTGGCACGCATTCGAGGGGATGACGGCGCCGGTGAATGGCGGAGCGGCACCCGGCCTGGACTTCACGATCGAGATCGACGCGACCCGTGATCTCGGCGCCGACGTGTTCCGCGCCGAGGCGCTCATCACGGTCACGGCGCACCCGGCCGGGGCGGCCGCGCCCGCGGCGGCGGCCGTGGAGGTCCTCATCATGGACCGGTCCCGGTCCATGATGGGCGCGAACAAGATCCACGAGGCGCACCGCGCAGCGTGTGCCGCCATCGACGCCCTCCCGGACGGGGTGCTCCTCGGGATCATCGCGGGAAACCGCACGGCCGAGCCCGTTTTCCCGGCCGCCGGAGGGCTTGCCGTGATCGACGCCGGGACCCGGGCGGCGGCCAAGCGCCAGGTGATGAGCCTGCGGCCGGAGGGCGGGACGGAGATCGGCCGGTGGCTGGCGGCCGCCGGCGAGCTCTTCGCGGCCGCGCCAGCCGCGGGCTTCGTCCGCCACGCGGTGCTGTACACCGACGGGAAGAACGAGCACGAGACGCCCGCGGCGCTCGACGCCGCGCTGAGTGCCTGCGCCGACCGGTTCGTCTGCGACGTCCGCGGCGTCGGCGGCGACTGGCACCACGCCGAGCTGCGGCACATCGCGGAAATGCTGCACGGCGACGCCACCGCGGTGCTGCGCATCGCCGACCTCGCCGAGGACTTCACCCAGCTCATGCACCGGGTACAACGCCTGGTCGTGCCCCGGGCGTACCTGCGGATCCAGCCCCGGGGCAGCTTCCGGATCAGCGCTATCGCGCAGACCTACCCCGTTCGGGTGGACCTGACCCGGCACCAGCGGCCGGCTGACGGCGCGGCCCTTGACAGCGCGGCCCCTGACGGCATGGCCGTCGACGTGCCGCTCGGCCCCTGGGAGCAGCAGACCAGGCGTTACCAGCTATCGCTGCAGTTCGATCCGGCCGCGCTGCCGGTCGAGGATGACGTACGGGCGGCCCGGGTCGAGCTCCTCGCCGAGATCGCCGACGGCACCCGCGAGCGGCGCGCCTCCGCGGCGCTGGTCGTCCGCCGGCACGCCACCCCCGACTTCCGGACCGTGGTGCCGGAGAGCCTGACCCGGGTCGAGAAGGAGCGTGAGCTCAGCCTGGCCATGCAGGCGTGCGCCGACGCCTGGCTGAACGGGCGGGCGGCGGACGCGGACGACGAGCTGGACCTGGCCATCCGGCTGGCGCGCGAGGTGCGTGACGGGCGGCTGCCGCTGCTCGAGGGTGTCGCCGTCACCGGCCCGGACGGCCACGCCCGGCTGCGCCCCGATGTCACGCCCGGCGAGATGCAGCGGCTCGGCCTGGATTCGACCAAGACCGCCTTCGCGGGTACTGGCACGGTCGGCGAGAACGGGACGCGGGCACCGGGCCATTCGCTGGGCCGTTCGCTGGCCCCGCCGGCGGTCGCGGGCCGCGCCTGTTCCCGGTGCGGTGCCACGACCCGGGCCGCGCACCTCAGGTTCTGCGAAGCCTGCGGGGCGCCGTTCGACGGCGGAGTCCCGTCATGACCGGTCTCGCGGCGCTGCCGTACCCGGTGGTGCGGGTCCTGGCGGGCCGGTACCACCAGCTCCGCACGGCTCATCCCGTCCGGGTCCTGCGCTGGCTGAGGAACGGGATGCTGGTCACCGTGGCGGCCGCCGCGCTGCTGTACGTGTGGGTCGCCATCCAGGCCGGCCACGACATCAGCGCCGCCCGGCGGACCGAGCAGGGAATCGGCTACATCGGGAAGGCGGCCGTGGCCGTGCAGGCGGCCGGCACGGCGCTGAGCCACACGTCCGCGACCGAGGACGTCACGCTGACCGGTATCGGGAAGGCTTACGTGACCCAGGTCACCCAGGTGGAGCAGTACCTGACCCTCGCCGCCGCGGACAACGCAGCGGGCACGGCGGGAACGAGCCAGCTCCAGTTCGTCCAGGGGCAGTTCGGGGTCTACCTGGGGCTGAGCCAGACCGCTATCGGGGACTACAGCGCCGGAGGCTACCTGGGCCCAGCCGGCGAGCGGGTCGCGTCGGGCGGCGACGGCCAGCCGGGTGGCCAGGGCGAACTGCTGTCGGCGCTCGGCTACCTGAAGACGATCGAACACGACGCGCTGAATGCCCAGCGCCACGCATGGCCGCTCGATCCGGGGACGTTCTGGTGGGTGCTGTTGGCGCCGGTCATCGCCCTGCTGCTTCTCGCGGGGGCGACGGCGCACGTGCTGGCGCGCCACTTCCGGCGTCAGGCCGGCCCGTGGCTCTGGGGCTCGCTGCTGGTCACCGCGGCCACCATGATCGCCGTAGGCTTCCTCAACTGGAACGACCAGCGGCAAATCGCCACGGACCAGCGAGCCGCGCACCCGGTGACCCAGTGGGCCGGGCACCCGGTGACGCTGACCGGCGCGTTGCTGGTGCTTTCCGCCGCCGCCGTGCTGGCCTATCTGGCGTACCGCCCGCGGCTTGCCGAGTACCAGTTCAAGCCCGCATGAGGACCGCGCTAGCGCTGGTGCTGGCCCTGGGCCTGGGCGCGATGGGCGCCGCGTGCGGCGGTGCCGCCCAGAGCCAGGCGGTCACGATCATGGTGCCCTGGTCCGTGAACACCGGGGAATACCGGGCCTTCGCCGCGGTCATGAAAACGTTCGAGCACGAGACCGGCATCCAGGTCCGTCCGGAGGTCACGCGGGCGGTCGCCCAGCAACTCGACGCCGACCTGTCGGCCGGCAATCCGCCGGATCTGGTGGACCTGCCCAACCCGGGCGCGGTCGAGCAATACGAGGCGGAGCGCCACCTCCGGCCGGTCGCCGTCGACCTGAGCCGCTACGACCAGCCGTGGCGCGGCCTCGCCGAGTCGGGGACGGGCACCGTCTACGCGGTCCCGGTCAAGGCTGATGTAAAAAGCCTGATCTGGTACGACACGACCGCCGTGACGTCGCCTCCGGTCAGCTGGAAGGCGCTGGAAAACCTTTCCGGCCACGGCACCCCCTGGTGCCTGGGGCTGGCCTCCGGTCCGACGTCCGGGTGGCCGGGTGCCGACTGGGTGGCGGACCTGCTGCTGTCCCGGCACCAGGCCGGTGATTATGAGCAGTGGCTGGGCGGCCAGCTGTCGTGGCAGTCACCCGAGGTTAAGGACGCCTGGCAGGCCTGGGGCTCCCTGATGCGCTACGGCGCCGCCGTCGACGGCGGCGTCCAGGGCGCCCTGTTCACCCAGTTCAACCAGGCCGCGGCGGGGATGCGGGCCGGGCGGTGCGAACTCGAGCACGGCGCCTTGTCGGCCACCGGGCTGACGTCGACGGCCGGCTACGGCTACGTCGTGCTGCCCTCGGTCTCCGGCTCGGCCGCCCCGGTCATGGTGTCCGGCGATTTCATGGGCCTGTTCACCGGTAACCCGGACGCCAGGAAGTTCCTGACCTACCTCGCCTCCGACGAGGCGCAGAAGCTGTGGGTGCGGCAGGCTGGCGGGCACGCGTTCTCCGCCGACAGCGCGGTAACGCCCGCCGCCTACCCGCCGGGGGTGCAGCAGCGGATAGCAGCCCTGCTGCAGCCATCCGCCCGCACCGCGCTGTGCTTCGACGCCGGGGACATGATGGTCCCTGACATGTCCACCGCGTTCCAGCAAGCCGCTCTGCGGTACATCAACAAGCACGGCACCCTCCTGACGCTGCTGGCCGGCCTGCAGAAGACCCAGCGAGGAGCCGGCTCGTCCCCGGGGGCGAAGCTCGCCTGCGTCCAACCGTGAGAACCAGCTATGGCGAAGGAGCCCCATGACCGATGCCATCGAATTCGTCCTGGACGACGGGACGACCGTCGCGGTCGCGTCGCCGCCCCGGGCCGGCAGCGGCGCCGTCGGCCTCGGCGACCGGCTGGAAGCCGCGGAGAAGACCCTGCGCGAAGCGCTGGGACCGGTGACCGCCGCGGCCGAGCAGATGATCGACGGCTTCCGCGCGATGGCCCGGCGTCCGGAGGAGATCGAGCTCTGCTTCGGCGTCACGCTCGACGGCAAGCTCGGCGGCGTCATCGCGTCGGCCAACGCCGGCGCCCACCTCGACGTCAAGCTCCGCTGGCACGGGCCCGATGCGGGCGGGTCCGATGCCCGCGGACCGGGGGAAAAGCCGCCCGACGACGCCTAGGCTGGCGCTCATGGACCTCAAGGACGCGACGCTGATGTTCCTCGCGAGTCCGCCGCCTACCCGGCGGTCGCCGAGCTCGCGCAGGCGGCCTATGACCGCCTGGTCGAAGGGGAGGACATCGGCTACCGCCTGCTGGACGAACTCGTCGGCGAAGCAAGCGGCCAGGGCGTGCTCCGGGCCATGCGCCAGAAGTACGGCCCGGTCGGGTTCGACGCCATCGTCATGCCGGTCTTGCGGGAGATCGACCGGCGCAAGCCGATCCGGTTGACCCGGCCCACCTGGCAGCCCGGTGAGGACCCGCTGACGGCCGGCATCAACCGGCATCCCGAATCGGCCAGCAGGTGAATCTTGCCGGCCAGTCCGCCCCGGGACCGGCCCAGGGTCTCCCGGCTGCGTAACTCCCCGGTCCCGCGCAGGCGCAGCGGGGTGCTCAGCACCGCCGGCGCAGCCGGGCCGGATCCACGCCAGCCGGGCCGGATCCACGCCGGCCGGGGCGCGCCGCGCCCCGGCCGCGTGCTGGTGCGCCCGCACCACCGCGGCACCGGCCGCGACCGTCCGCTCCGTGCCTTCGGCCTCGTCGCACCCGGCCCGCAGCCGGTCCAGGATCATCTCCCCAGTCCCGTCCGCTGACCAGCGGCGATGCCGGTTATAGATGGTCTTCCAGTTCCCGAAGTGCCCGGGCAGGTCCCGCAACGGGCACCCGGTCCAGGTCCGGAAGAAGATCCCGCTGATCACCAGCCGGTGATCATCCCGCCGGCGCCCCGGCCGCGGATGAGCGGGCAGCAACGGCTCCAGCCGCGCCCGCTCCTCACCGGTGAGGTCATGACGCCTTAACCGGTCCTCATCCACAAGGACAGCTCAACCGGAACGATGATCAAGATCTACGGGACGGGCCCTAGCGGCGCGAACGGCTAAGGCGCGTCGCGTATGCCCTCAGATGTCGCTGAAATTCAGTGGTTGTGGCGTTCTACCCTCCCTATTCGGTAGGGTGTCACAACCACTGAATCAAAATGGTACGGCGGGGATCGGTGAGACTATGGTGGCGTCGCAGCCGTGCCGACAAGACGATAGGGCCGGTTGATAACCCGCAAGGCCTGTTTAATGATCTAGAGAACACGCTCTAGCACGGTCTCCCGGCTCAGCCGCCCAGGCCGAACGCCTTCGCCAGCGCGGTCATCCCGGCGGTGTCGGCGAAGGGGAAGCTGAAGATCACTTCGTCGGCGCCGGCCTCGATGTGACCCGCGACCAGGTCGGGAATCTCGTGGGGCTGGCCGACGGTGAATCCGGCGGTCTCCTCGGGAGAGGCGCTAGCCGCCAGCATCTCGTGTACCTCGGCGGTGTTCTGGGCGGAGGTGGTGAGGATCAGCGGGGTCATCCAGGTCACGCTGACCTCGGCTGGGTCGCGGCCGACCTCGGCGCAGTGGCGGCGGAGGACATCGATCTTGCGGGACAGCGTGCTGACGTCGCCCGTTACGTT
>JAJKHX010000198.1 GCA_021154785.1 Nocardiopsis sp. | reverse complement strand
GTTCCTGACCCGCTAACCGGCCCGGTGCCCGGTCGAAGGCGGTGGGCTCGGGGCGGGTTTGGGCTTGGGCTTGTAGACCACCGTGACCGCGACGCCACCCGGCTCCAGCGTGACCCGGGCGGTCAGCGCGACCTTGCTGGTGACCGTCACCGTCACGGTCACGATCCCGTTGGCCGGCAGGGACCCGCCGGCCGGCGAGACGCGGACCTGGGCGGCGTGGCCGGGGACCTGGACGGTGTACTGCGGGACCGGCCCGTTCACCGCCGTGACCTGGAAGGACCCGCTGGCCGGCTTCCCGGCCTGCGAGGTGAGCGACAGCTGACCCGGCGCCGCTAGCAGGTAACCCCGGGCGGGCGAGCTTGACGGCGATGGCGACGGCGACGGCGGGGTCGGGGTCGGCACCGGCGACGGTGAGGACGGCGTCCTGCGGCCCGTCGGGGAAGCCGGGCTGGACGCGTCCGCGGGCGCCGACGCCGTCGGACCCGGCGGCGTGGCGTTCGCCGGGGCGGTGACCTGGCGCGCCGGGACGGCCCGGGACGTGCGGCCCGGCGCCGCGCCGGAAACCGGGGCCACGCTGGAAAGCGGGGCGGGCAGTTCCGTTCCGGTTCCGGCCGCGACCGCGGCCGGCCGGTGCGGGCCGCCGCCCGCGGCCAGCATCGCGGCGACTCCCAGCGCTACGGCCAGTGGCACCAGCAGGCCCGCCGCCGCGGCCAGGCCGGGGCGCCGTTGCCGCCGCTGCCACCAGCGCGGCCCGGACGGGCCGGTCGCCCGGGGGAATCCGGCCTGGTCGAACGGGCCCGCGCGGTGCGCCACGCTCACCCGCTGCGCGCGGCCCGCCGGGGTGTTGTCCGTGCAGGCCGCCAGCACCTTCCCCCGGAGCCTGGCCGGCGGCGTGACCGCCGCGAGCTCGTCGCCGTCCTCCGCTGGCTCCGGGCCGCCCGCGGCGGGACCGAGCCGCCGCAGGCACTCGTTCCGTGCGACGGCCCGCAGCCAGGCGCCGAGCCGGCCGGGATCGCCGAGCCCGTCCAGTTTGACGGCCGCGATGAGAAACGTGTCGAGCACCGCCTCGGCGGCCTCGCCTTCCGGCAGCGCCGAGCGGCAGTAGGCGTACAGGGACGCGCCGTACTGGTCGTACGCCGCGCCGAATCCGTCTGCGTCACCGGCGATGACGTCCGCGACCACCATACGATCCTGCATGGTCTAGCCGGGCGGGGTGGTGCCGGTGCTGGGGGCGGAGACGGTCGGCGTGGCCGTGGCCGTGGGGGTGGGGGTGGGGCTGTACGTGAACCTGGGCCGGGACGGGAGCGGCGCCGCGGATGTGGCCCGCTGCGACGGCGACCGCTTCGCCTTGGCCGGCTTGGTGGCGGAAGGAACCGGTGCCGGGGGAGCGGCGCCGGCGGTCACCACGCTGGTCGTCGGCTGCGCCCCGGTGGGCAGCCCGCCGGCCGGGTCGCTGCCGGTCGGCACCGTGCCTGCGGCCGCTGTACCGGATGACTGGCTCGGCTGCCCCGACTGAGCGGCCGCGGTCGCGGGGTGCTTCGGATGCGAGCCGGTGAACGCGATGGCCGCGACGATCCCGGTCGCCGTGATCGCGATCACGACGGCGGCCACCGCCGCCGTCATGCCGGACAGCGCCAGCACTCGCCGCCTGGGCGGCCTGATCGGCTCGGGGAAGCCGTTCTCCCGGAACGGCCCGGCCCGCTGCGTTACGTCCCGCCGGTACGACAGCGCCCCCGGGCTGGAGCTCGTGCACAGCTGCAGGACCTCGTCGCGCAGCTCGAGCGGCGGCCCGAACAGCGGGAACATGCCATGCTGCAGGGCGGGCCGCAGCGCGCCCTCGATGCGGTCGGCGCAGATGTCGCACTGGTCGATATGGCGGTCGATCTGCTTGCGGTCCGGCGGGGTCAGCTCGCCGTCCCAGCCGTCGAGCAGCATGTCCAGGCCGGGACACGCCCGCCGGCCGGTACGGGCCGCGAGCAGGGCGCCGAGTCCCCGCTCGAGCTGGCCGCGGGCCCCGGTGGCGAGTTCGTGCGCCTGGTTCCGCGGTACGCCGAGCACCGCCGCCAGGTCGGCGCCGTGCAGGTCGTGCCGGAGGTCGAGCTCGATGACCTCGCGCTCAGCCGACTTCAGGCCGCCGAGGGCGGTGCGGACGAACTCGCGCAGCTCGGCCTGACCCGGCCGGCCCGCGGGGTCGGAGTACGGGTCGTCCAGGTCCCCGGCCTCGTCCAGGCCCGGTTCCGTCCCGTCCAGCCGCAGCTGGCATTCGTTGCGGGCCACCGCGTAAAGCCAGGACCGCAGTTTCCGCGCGTCGCTCAGGTCGCCGAGCCGGGAGGCGGCAATGACGAACGTGTCCTGGACCGCGTCCGAGGCGTCGTTGGGATCACCCAGCATCCAGTGGCAGTAACCGTACAGTGACCCGCCGTATTCGTCGTAGGCGTTCGCCAGGCCGGCTGGGTCGCCTGCCGCGATGGTCGTGACGGTCTCCCGGTCGTCCATCCCCAAACCGTAGTTGAATCACCAGCGTACGGACGCGATTCGGGCAATTCGGCCGGGTGGCGGCGCGATCCGCCGGCCGTGCCGCCACGATCGGCTACGCACCGGGCACCAGGCGGTTACGTAGGGGTGGGGGTCGGCGTATCGGTCGGCGTGGGTGTCGGCGTGGGTGTCGGCGTCGGCGTGGGTGTCGGCTTGCGCGTATGCGTCGGGGCCGGCGTCGGCGCCGCCGACGAGCTGTCCGTCGGCGAGGCCGACGGGGAGGCCGGCGCCGAGGACGTGGCGGACGCCGAGGTGGCCGGCGTGGCCGGCTTCGACGGCCGGGCCGTCGGCGTGTAGGCGAACGTGGGCGCTAGGGCCGGCCCGACCGTGGTGCTCGCGCTGGGCGAGGGCAGGCGGCTCGGGCCTGCGCCGGCCGGCGGCGAGCTGCCGGCCGCCGGAGTGCCGGGGGACGTGGCCGTACTGGCGGACTGAGCCGCGAGGACCTTGGTGCCGTGCAGGCCGGTGACCGTGATCAGCGTGGCGCTCAGCGCCGCCACCACCCAGAGCATCACGGCCGCCACGGCCGTGACCGACCCCGGGTTACGCCGGATCCGGTCCCAGCGCCGGCCCCCGCGGAGCAGCCCGGAGCCGATGGCCGCCCGGCGGTCGCGGGACGGTCCGGGGATCAGGTCAACCGAGGTCTCCGCGACCTCGGCGGGCGGAGCCAGCGGGGCCCTGGCCGTCCTGGCGGCCGAACGGGCGCCGGCCCGCTCCAGTACCGGCTCCCGCAATCCGGCCGGCAGCGCGGGCAGCGGCAGCAGCCGGGCCAGCACCTCCGGGCGCAGTGACCCGTGCCGGCTCCCGGCGCAGATCTCGCAGGTCTCGATGTGCCGGGCGGCTACCTTCCCGGTCTGGACGGTCAGCTTCCCGTCCCAGCCAGCCAGCAAGGTGCCGAGTTCGGGGCACGCCTGCCGTCCGGTGCGCGCGATGAGCAGCGCGTCGATGGCCTTTTCCAGGTGCTCGCGAGCCTGCGAGGCCAGGGTGTGCGCCCGGCTCCAGGAGACCTCGAGCACGGTCGCGAGTTCCGACTCATCCAGGCCGTGCCGGACGCTCAGCTCGATGACCTCGTGCTCCTCCGGCTTGAGCTCGGACAAGATCGCGCGCAGGACGCGGCGCACCACCGCCTGCTCGGCGCCGGATCCGGCCGCGGTGCCGTCGTCGCCGGCGCCCTCGTCGAAGCCCGGCTCGGCCGTGCGCAGCCGCCGGTAGCAGTCATCCCGCGCGATGGCGTAGAGCCGGGCGCGCAGCTGGCCGGGGTCCTTCAGCCCGCCCAGCTTGGCGGCGGCCGCGAAGGTGTCCCGGAGGGCCTCCGCGGCCTGCCTGGGATCGCGCAGCATCCAGCGGCAGTACCCGTACAGGGACGCCGCGTACGTGTCGTACGCGGCGGCTAGCCCGTCCGGGTCGCCCGCCGCTATGGCTGCGACAACCTCGCCGTCGTCCATGTGCACACCGTAATTACGTCGCCCGCCCGAAACCCATGTCGTCGCAATCGATGATAGGTAACAGCCCGGCCGAAAATCACATCCTCAGCGCCCAATGCCCGGGTTGCACCCCAGTTGCACCTTAACCGCACCTCAGTTGTACGTCGCGTCCGGCGGCTGGGCCCGCTCGATGGCCTGCGCCGGCGGGAAGAACGGGATCCAGACCTGCACGCTCGTGCCGACCCCGGCCGCCGACTTGAGCATCGCGTGACCGCCGTGCGCCGTCGCGATGGCCTGGACGATGGCCAGCCCGAGACCGCTGCCGTGGCCGTCCTTGCCGTTGTGCCCGCCCCGGTAGAAGCGGTCGAACGCGCGCGCGGCCGCGTCGGCGTCCATGCCCTGGCCGGAGTCGGTCACCTCGAGCAGGGCGCCCTGCCCGGCCTCGGAGAGCCGGACGGCGACCGGGGTGTCCGCCGCGGTGTGCTCGCGGACATTGCCGAGCAGGTTGGCGAGCACCTGCCTGATCCGGGGCTCGTCGGCCACGACCAGCAGGCTGGGCGGCGTCCGGGCGCTGACCGGGCGGCTCGGCTCGACCGCCTGGGCGTCGGCGACCGCGTCCGCCACCAGCGCCGACAGGTCGGTCTCGGTCAGGTCGAGGGAGGAGTCGCGGTCCAGCCGGGCCAGCTCGAGCAGCTCGGCGACCAGGCTGGACATCCGGTCGGCCTCCTGCTCGATGCGGCGCATGGCGTTCGGCAGCCGGTCCTCGCCCAGCGCGCCCTGCCGGTACAGCTCGGCGTACCCGCGGATGGTGGTGAGCGGCGTGCGCAGCTCGTGCGAGGCGTCCGCGGCGAACTGCCGCACCTTCTGCTCGGAGTCCCAGCGGGCGCCGAACGCCTGCTGGATCCGGTCCAGCATGGTGTTGATCGCCGCGGCCAGCCGGCCCGCCTCGGCGTGGTCGCCCGGGTCGGGCATCCGGGCGGTCAGGTCGCCCCGGCTGGTGATGATGTCGGCGGTGCTCGCCATCCGGTCGAGCGGGGCCAGCCCCCGGCTGATCAGCCAGCGGCCGCCCACCGCGAGCAGGGCGAGCAGGATCGCGCCGGTGATCAGCTCGGCCAGGACCAGGCCGCGGACCTCGCTGCCGACCGCGCTGTCCGGCCGCGCGATCACCAGGACGCTCTTGCCCGGCGGCAGGGTCTCGTTGCTGCGCCGCGCCTCGGTCGAGGTGACGACGCGCCAGACCGCCGTCAGCGCCGGGCCCGGCTGG
>JAJKHX010000197.1 GCA_021154785.1 Nocardiopsis sp. | reverse complement strand
GCCGCGGGCACTGACCCCGCCGGACCTGCCGGCCTCCCCCGGCGTCCCGGCACCACCGGACGGGCCCGCGCCGCCGGGCTCTTCCTTCACTTTCCTGCCGAATCCCGACGACGAGGGGCCACCGCGCGGACCGGACCGGCGGCGCTTCCTGGTCACCAGCGGCGTCGCCGCGGCCGCGGCGGCCGCGGGGACGCTCGCCGGGCGCGAGCTGGGCATGCAGCGCGACGTCACCCGGGCACGGGCCGCCTTGCGGTTCCCCCGGCCCGCTATTGCCGCGCCGCCGCTGCCGGCGGGCAGCAACCTGAACATCCCCGGTCTCAGCTCTTTCATCACCCCGAACAGCAGTTTCTACCGGGTCGACACCGCCCTGATCCTGCCGCAGGTCAACCCGTCGACCTGGCGGCTGCGCATCCACGGGATGGTGCGCCGCGAGGTGACCATCACCTTCGCCGAGCTGCTCAAGCGCCCCCTTATCGAGGACTACGTGACGCTTACCTGCGTGTCCGACCCGGTGGGCGGCCCCTACGTGGGCAACGCCAAGTGGCTCGGTGCCAGCCTGACCGCCCTGATCCGGCAGGCGCGGCCGCTCGCGGGCGCGGACCAGCTGCTGTGCACCTCGGTCGACGGGTTCACCTCGGGTACCCCGCTGCCGGTCGCGCTGGACGGCCGGGATGCGCTGCTCGCCGTCGCGATGAACGGCGCGGCGCTGCCGGTCGCGCACGGCTTCCCGGCCCGGATGGTGATTCCCGGCCTGTACGGCTACGTGTCCGCGACCAAGTGGGTGACCGACATCGAGGTCACCACGTTCGCGACGGCCGCCGCCTACTGGGCCTCACGCGGCTGGTCGCAGCAGGCGCCGATCAAGACCGAGTCCCGGGTCGACGTGCCGGCGATCGGCGCGTCGCTGCGCCCGGGACCGACGCCGGTGGCCGGGGTGGCCTGGGCCCAGCACAAGGGCATCGCCGCGGTGGAGGTGCGGGTCGACCGCGGACCGTGGCACGAGGCGCGGCTGGCGGCGGTGCCGGGCATCGACACCTGGCGGCAGTGGGTGT
Source organism: Nocardiopsis sp. (assembly GCA_021154785.1). GTDB lineage: Bacteria > Actinomycetota > Actinomycetes > Streptosporangiales > Streptosporangiaceae > Palsa-504. Next base: position 16,089 of record JAJKHX010000197.1, on the reverse strand, counting down.
GGGAGTGGCCGGCCACGCCAGGTCACCACCTGCTCGAGTCCCGGGCCACCGACCAGTCCGGCTATACCCAGACCGCGGCGCAGGCTCGGCCGGATCCCGACGGCGCCTCCGGCTACCCCTCATCCACCGTCACCGTCACCGGCTCCTGAGAGCCCGACCCGGCGGCCGGGCCGCCGGCACCCGGACTACGGTAGGCGGAGGCGGAAATTGGGAGGCGCGATGAGCGAAGCCGACGCCGAGTTCACCAGGCTGGCACAGGACTACCTGGACGACCGGGCCGAACGGCACCCGGAGAGCGCCACGGGCCTGGGCGACCACCGGTTCGACGCGTACCTGGCCGATCCCTCGGCGCAGGCGCTCGAAGCCGAGCGCAGTTCGCTCGACGGCTGGGACCGGCGGCTTGCCGCCATCGACCAGGGCGCCCTGTCGGCCGAGCACCGGGTGGACGCCGCGATGATGGCCAACGGCCTGGCGCGGCGGGTCTTCGAGCTCGACGAACTGCGCGAGCACACCTGGAACCCGCTGCTCGCCAACCCCGGCCGGGCCATCTACCAGCTGCTGGCCAGGGATTTCGCGCCGCTGGCCGAACGGCTGGAGGCGGTGGCGGGCCGCCTGGGGCAGATCCCCCCGGTCCTGGCCGAAACGCGGCGGCAGCTCGGGCAGATGCCCCGGGTGCACCTGGAGACCGCGGTCGGGCAGTTCGACGGGACGATCGCGATGGTCAGCAAGGACATCGACGCCGCGCTCGAGGCCGCGCCGCAGAGCGCCGGGCCGCTCGCCCGGGTCCGCCCGGCCGCGCTCGAGGCGCTGGCCGGGCACCGCGACTGGCTTTCCGCCCAGCTGGATTCGTCCGACGGCTTCGCCGACCCCAGAATCGGGCCGGAGCGGTTCGCCCGCAAGCTGTCGCTCACGCTGAACGCCGCGGCGGACGCGGAGGCCATCTTGTCCCGGGCCCAGGCCGACCTGGACCAGGTGACCGGGCAGATCGCCGAGCTGGCCGCGCAGATGGCCGGCACGACCGGTCCCGACGTGGTCCGGGAGGTGCTCGGCCGGCTGGCGCAGGACGTGCCGGACGACGCCAGCATCCTGGAGTTCTGCCGGGCGGCCCTGGTCGCGCAGACCGCGTTCGTGACCGATCGCCGCCTGGTCACCGTCTACGACGATCCGGTCGAGCTGATCGTGATGCCGGAGATCGACCGCGGGGTCGCGGTGGCCTACTGCGACTCCCCCGGCCCGCTCGAGCAGGCGCCGCTGGCGACGTTCATCGCGGTATCGCCGGCGCCGGCCGACTGGACGGCCGAGCGGGTCGCCTCGTTCTACCGCGAGTACAACCGCCACCTGGTGCACAACCTGATGGTGCACGAGGCCATGCCCGGCCACTACCTGCAGCTGCAGCATTCACGCCGGTTCGCGGGGTCGGACACGGCGATCCGGGCGGCGCTGCGGTCAGGTTCGTTCATCGAGGGCTGGGCGGCCTACACCGAGCGGATCATGGCGGAGCAGGAGTACCCGGGCGACGGCGATCCGCGCGCGGTCCGGATGCAGCAGCTCAAGATGCAGCTGCGCACGATCATCAACGCCATCCTGGACGCCCGCATCCACGCGCACGGCATGACCGAGGCGGAAGCCATGGCCCTGATGACCGGCCGCGGCTACCAGGAGGAAGGCGAGGCGGCGGGCAAGTGGCGCCGGGCCCAGCTCACCTCGGCCCAGCTGTCCACGTACTACGTCGGGTACAGCGAGATCTCCGACCTGTCCGCCGACCTGCGGTCGGCGGACCCCGGCCAGAGCGACCAGCAACTGCACGACCGCATGCTGGCACACGGGTCGCCGCCGGCCCGGCTGCTGCGCACGCTGGTGGCCGCGTGAGCCGGCCGCCGGGCCGGCGCGGGCATACCCAGACCCGGGCCGGAGCCAGACCTAGGTATGCACATCGGTTATTTCCCCGACGCGGCGGGACGGCGCCGGGCGCGAGACTGTGTTAGCTGGGCCGCTCCGGAGGGAACCTCCGGCCGCAGAACACCGCGGTCGGTGCTGAGAGCGGTCCAGCCTTTCCCGCTTGCGGCCCGCCGTGAGTAGAACGCCCGCTCGGCCAGGGACCAGGCCATCGACGTGAGCAGGTAGATGCCCGCCGCCAGCGGGACGAACGCCGCGAAGACCACCGTCAGGTACGGCAGCACCCGGGCCAGCAGCCCGGGGCCGCCCGCGGCGGCCGGGGCAGCGGCGTCCCGGCCGCCGCGGGCCGCCTGGGCCGCCATCCGCCGGCCGAGCCGGGCGGACAGCCAGCACAGGCCCGCCAGCAGTGCGAACACGCCCAGGAAGACCACCCCCGGCGCGCTGGCCGGGCCGGCCCCGCTGAGCCAGTGCATGCCGAGCGGCACGCCGAACAGGTCCTGGGACAGCAGCGTGTTCGCCGTCCCGCCCACCTGCGGCGAGCGGAACAGCAGGTACATGACCGACAGGAACGGCCATTGCAGCAGCAGCGGGGCGAAGCCGGCGAACATCGACGTGCCCTCCCGCTTGTACAGCGCGGTCATCTCCCGCTGCAGCCGTTCCGGCTGCCTGCCGTACCGCTGGCGCAGCGCTTGCAGGTGCGGGGCGAGCCGGGCCTGGACGGCCTGACCGCGCAGGGCGCGCAGGCTCAGCGGCATCAGGAGGAGCCGGACCGCCATGGTGAACACGACGATCGCGGCCACGGCGGCCAGGGCGCCCAGGACGGGCGTGAAGACACCGGTCAGCCCGGAGACGAGGTGATAGGCGGCGTCCACGGGGACGCCGAAGAAACTGAACATGGGAAAACGGCCTTCCAGCTACAAGGGATGAGGGCTGGAGGCGGCCGCGAGGTCAGCGGGAGACGGCGGCCGCCGGGGCCGCCGAGGGTGCCCTGGGCCTGGACCGGCCCGCCGCGTCGGGATCGCGCTGGCGCAGGAACCCCGCCCGCCAGGACTTCTCCCGCAACGCCGAGGCCCGGCGGATCATCGGGAGCGCGGCGGACGTCCGGGACGGGCTGGATACCGAGGTGAGCAGGACCAGGATCGCCGCGAGCATCGCCCCGGCCAGGACGGCACCGGCTATCGCGGTCAGGCCGGACGGGCTCGCCGCCAGCTGGGCCAGGTCACGCGGCAGCCCGGCCAGCATGGCCAGCAGGCTGCCCAGCACCGTCACCTCGACCCGTCCTCCCGTAAGGCTGCTTCTAGCGTACGCCGTCAGGCGAGGTCGGCCACCCCGGCCAGCAGGCGGTCGACGTCGGACTGGTCGTTGTAGTGCACCAGGCCAGCCCGGACGGCGCCGCCGGAGTCCCGCAGCCCGAGCGCCCCGGCCAGCTCCCACGCGTAGTTGTCGCCGTCCCAGACGTTGACCTGGCGGGCGGCCAGGTGCCCGGCGACCTGCCGGGGCGAGTGCCCGGCCACGGTGAAGAACGCGGTCGGCGCGCGCCGGGCGGCCCGTCCGTACAGCGTCACGTGCTCCATCGCGCCCAGGCCGTCGAGCAGCCCGCCGAACAGCCGGGTCTCGTAGTCCTCGACGGCGGCCATCGCGGCCAGGACCCGCTGCCGCCGGGTGGCCACGACGAGATCCGGGCCGTGGCCGAGCGAAGCCAGGTGCTCTACGGCAGCGGCCACGCCGGCCAGGTCGGCGAAGGCGGCGGTGCCGCGCTCGAACCGGTCGGGCACGCCGGCTGAGGCGGGCGCGAGCTTGTCCGGGTGAATGGTCTCGAGCACGGCCGGGTCGGCGACCACGGCGCCGATGTGCGGACCGGACCACTTGTAGGCGCTGGTGGCGTAGAAGTCGGCGCCGAGCGCCGCGACGTCCACCGGGACGTGCGGGGTGGCATGCACGCCGTCCACGTAGACCAGCGCGCCGGCCGCATGCGCGGCGGCCGAGATGGCGGCCACGTCCGGGCGGGTGCCGACGACATTGCTGGCCGCGGTGACCGCGACCAGCCGGGTGCGCTCGGACAGCAGGTCGCTGTACTGGGCGGCGGGGAGCTCGGTGGTCGCGGGATCGACCTCGGCCCAGCGCACCGTGATGCCGTGCCGGGCCGCGACCTGCACCCAGGGCCGGACGTTGGCATCATGATCCAGCCGGGACACCACGATCTCGTCCCCCGGCCCCCAGCGCCGGGACAGCGCCTCGGCGAGCCGGTAGGTGAGCGTGGTCATGTTCGGCCCGAGGATGACGCCGTCGGGGCGGCCGCCGGTCAGGTCGGCCAGCGCCTGGCGGCACTCGGTCACGATCGCGCCGGACCGGCCGCTGGCGGCGAAGGTGCCGCCGACGTTGCCGATCCCGGACCGGTAGGCGTCCGCGATCGCCTCGATGACGGGGGCCGGGACCTGCGTTCCGGCCGCGCCGTCCAGGTAGGCGTAGCCGTCGCTCAGTGCCGGGTAAGCCGCCCGGACGCTCTTCACGTCAAAGGTCACGAATCGAAGACTTTACTCCGTCGCCGCGCCCGGCTCCGCAGCCGTGCCGGCCTGCCTAGTAGCGCGGCGGGCCACTCTAACACCTGCGGCCAGCCCAGGTCCCGGCCCGACGCGATCAGCAGGAAATGCCAGGGATCGTCCGCGTCCCCGGTTGCGAGGTCCCGGCCGGCGGGCGCCGGCCACAGCTGGGGCATCCCCGCCCGCCAGGCGGCCAGGACGATCTCGGGATCGGCCGGGCGGTAGTCCTTGCCGAGCGACCGGGCCAGGTCCCAGGCGTGCAGGTGCCACTCGGCGCAGGCCGCGCCCGCCATCGCCCCCACGGTGACGTCGGTTCCCTGGTACCGGTGGTGCGGCAGGTCCCAGCACGCCGGCAGCCGCCGGCCGTAGGACCGCGCCGACTCGGCGAACGCCTTGATGTGCTCGGGCCCGGACACGTCGGGCAGGGCGGCGAGCTCGGCCGAGTTCTGCCGGGCCAGCTTGCGGGCCAGGGACTCCGCCGAGGCGCTGGTGGACATCAGCCGCGCGAGCCTGCTGGCCGGGGCGTCGTCGAGGTACTCGTGGTAGTCATCGGCGACGCACCGCAGGTGCCCGGCGAGATCGGCCGCCCGCCACTCGGCGCACGGCGTCCCGGCGAGCCAGTTTGCCGCAGTCAACTGAGCGGCCAGCTCGCAGATCACCGTGATCCCGTCGCGGTAGGCGGCCAGGACGCCCGCGCGGGATACCCGGCTCATCTAAGCCTGGATCGGCTGGTGCTGCTGCGCTTCACGGTTCCTCTCCCTGCCGGCCAGCCCGGCAACCGGTTCGCGAAGCCTCCGGGGGAGACAGCGTGCCAGAGTTGCGGCTCGCCGGCAACCGTACGCCCGAAGAAAAATCAGGTGACAATCCCCCGGATGTCCGGTTAACCTCGCGGATAATGCCCTCTGTTACCCCTTCACTGGTCACGCATGCCTTCGCCAGGGTACGACCAGTCGGGGCGCTGTGGCGTCTTCGCGGCTACCTGAAGCCGTTCCGCACGCAGATGGCCATCATGTTCGCCGCCGCCCTCGGCGCGGTCGCCGCCGAGATCGCGGTCCCGCTCCTGATCAAGTCCGTGATCGACGGCGCGATCAGGCAGGGCAACAAGCAGCTGCTGATTCCGCTGGCCCTGGCGGCGGTCGGCCTCGGCGCGGCGGTCGGGCTGCTGAACATGACCCGCCGCTGGATCCAGGCCGCCGCGGTCGCGGACATCGAGAAGGCGATCAGGGACGACCTCTACGCCCACCTGCAGCGGCTCCAGGCGTCCTTCCACGACGACTGGCAGTCGGGCCAGCTGCTCTCGAGGGCGACCACGGACCTGTCGTCGATCCGCCGGTTCGCCGGCTTCGGCCTGATCTTCCTGGTCACCAACGTGATGACGTTCGTCGCGGTGGTCGCGCTGCTGATCAGCCTCAACTGGTGGCTGGGCCTGGTCACCGCCGTGGTGTTCACGCCGGTGCTACCGGTCTGCGTCCGCTTCGAGAAGCGCTACCGGGTGCTCTCCCGCCGGGTCCAGGACCAGCAGGGCGACCTGGCCACGCTGATCGAGGAGGCGGCGACCGGCGTCCGCGTCCTGAAGTCGCTCGGCCGGGGCCGGGAGGCCGCGGCCCGGCACGACGCCCAGGCGGCGGAGGTCTGCCGGACCCAGGTGGAGAAGGCGGGCCTGCTCGGCTCGTTCTGGGCGCTGCTCGACCTCATCCCGAACGCCGTCATCGGCCTCATCATCGTCCTCGGCGCGGTCGCCGTCAGCATGCACTCGCTGACCCTGGGCGGCCTGGTGGCCTTCATCACGCTCGCGCTGCAGCTCGTCTGGCCGGTCGAGGCCATGGGCTACATCATCGCCTCAGGCCAGGAGGCATCCACCGCGGCCCAGCGGGTGCTGGAGATCTTCGACACCCAGCCGCAGATCACCGACAAGGAACACAAGCCAGATCCGGCCGAACGGAGTGGCCTGCGCGCCATCGGGCCGGCTACCCGGGGTCACCTGGTGTTCGATCACGTGGCGTTCAGCTACCCGGGGGCGGCCGAGCCCGTGCTCCGCGACATCGTGCTCGACCTGCCTCCCGGCCAGACGGTCGTGCTCACCGGGGCGACCGGATCCGGCAAGTCGACCCTGCTCCAGCTGGTACCGCGGCTGGCCGACGCGACGGCCGGCTCGGTGCGGCTAGACGGCGAGGACGTCCGCGACATCCCGCTCGGGCGGCTGCGTACCGCGGTCGGCTGCGCCTTCGAGGACGCGACGCTGTTCTCCGCCAGCGTGCGCGAGAACGTGATGTTCGGCGCGCCGGACGCGGACGAGGACGCGGTGGAGGCCGCGCTGACGGCGGCCCAGGCCCGGTTCGCCTACGACCTGCCCTGGGGCCTGGACACCAGGATCGGCGAGCAGGGCATGGCCCTGTCCGGCGGCCAGCGGCAGCGGATCGCGCTGGCCCGCGCCATCTTGGCCGGGCCGGACGTGCTGATCCTGGACGACCCGCTGTCCGCGCTCGACGTGCACACCGAAGAGCGGGTGACCAGGGCGCTGCACCAGATCCTGGCGGGCTCGACCGCCCTGGTGGTGGCGCACCGGCCGTCCACGGTGGCGCTGGCCGACACGGTGGCCCTGCTGTCCGGCGGGGTGATCGCGGCCCGCGGCAGTCACCGCCAGCTGCTGGCGTCGAATCCGGAGTACGCAGCGCTGATGGACGTGGAAGACCTGGAGGCCAGCGCATGACCGCGGACGTCAACTCATGGCGGGGGGTGGCCGCCGAGAAGGCCGAGGAGGTCAGCGCCGGGCTGGCCGCGCTGCTGCGCGAGCGGAGCAGGCGGCTGCTCGGCGACCTGCTGCGCCCCTACCGGCGCGGGGTCATCAACACGATCACGCTGATCGTGGTGGAGAGCCTGGCCGCGCTGGCCGGCCCGTGGCTGGTCGGCATCGCCATCGACACCGGGCTGCCGCCTCTGCTGCACTCCGGGGACGCGTCGCCGCTGCTCGGCATCGCGGCCGCGTTCGCCGTCGCGGTCGCGGTGCAGGCCGTTACCACCCGCCTGTTCGTCACCATGACCGGGCGGATCGGCCAGAAGGTCGTGCTCGAACTGCGCCGCCGCCTGTTCGCGCACTTCCTCAGCCTGGACGTGGCCTTCCATGAGGACTACACCTCCGGGCGGGTGATCTCCCGGCAGACCTCCGACCTCGAGGCGATCTCCGACCTGTTCGAGGAGGGGCTCGACTCGCTGATCGCGGCGGTCCTGACGCTGCTGCTCGTCGGCACCGGGATGATGCTGCTCGACTGGAAGCTCGGCCTGGTGGTGCTGGCCGGCTTCATCCCGCTGATCTGGCTGACCGCCTGGTTCCGGCGCGAGTCCGGCGGCGCCTACCGGCGGACCAGGGAGACCGTCGCGCTGGTCATCGTGCACTTCGTGGAGACGTTCGGCGGGATCCGGGCGGTGCAGGCGTTCCGCCGGGAAAAGCGGAACGCCGAGATCTTCTCCGGCCTGGGCCAGGACTACGCCGAGGCGAACACGCGCGCCGGCCGGCTCATCGCGATCTACGGCCCGTCCATCTCGCTGGTCGGCAACATCATCACCGGCGTGGTGCTTGGCTACGGCGGCCTGCTCGCCATCGAGGGAGACCTCAAGGTCGGGGTCCTGACCACCTTCCTGCTCTACCTGCAGCGGTTCTTCGATCCGCTGCAGGACGTGTCGCAGTTTTACAACATCTTCCAGTCGGCGGCCTCGGGCCTGGAGAAGATCTCCGGCGTACTCGAGCAGGACGCCGGGGTGCCCGAGCCGTCCGACCCGCGGGAACTGCCGGCGCTGAATCGGGCGGGGGGGACCGGGGAGGTAGTCCTCCCCGGAGCCAGCACCGCAGGGATCGCGGGGCGGCGGGTGCGGTTCGAGTCGGTGACCTTCGGCTATCGGGACAACCTCGTGCTGCCCGCCCTCGACCTGGACATCCCGCCCGGGCAGACGGTAGCCCTGGTCGGCGAGACCGGCGCGGGCAAGACGACGATCGCGCGGCTGCTCGGCCGGTTCTACGACCCGCGATCGGGCCGGGTCACCCTGGACGGGATCGACCTGCGGCAGCTGCCCGATCCGGTGCTCCGCTCCGAGATCATCGTGATCACCCAGGAGAACTTCCTGTTCGACGGGTCGGTCGTGGACAACATCAGGCTCGGCCGGCCCGACGCGACGGCCAGCGAGGTGGAGGCCGCGGCCCGGATGATCGGCGCCCACGACTTCATCGCCGCGCTGCCCGAGGGGTACGACACGCCGGTCGGCAAGCACGGCGGCCGGCTGTCGGCCGGCCAGCGCCAGCTGATCTCCTTTGCCCGGGCCTTCCTGGCCGCCCCGGCCGTGCTCGTCCTGGACGAGGCCACCTCGCTCCTCGACATCCCGGGCGAGCGGCTGGTCCAGCGGGCGCTGCGGACCGTGCTGGCCGGCCGGACCGCGGTCATCATCGCGCACCGGCTGTCCACGGTCGCGATCGCCGACCGGGTCCTGGTCCTGCACCGCGGGCGGATCACCGAGGACGGCCCGCCCGGCGAGCTGATGTCCGGTGACGGCGAGTACGCCGCGCTGCACGCGAGCTGGGCCGCCAGCCTGGCCTAGCAGGCCAGGCTGGCCCAGCACACGAGGGCCCTAGAACGAGGCGCCGGGGTCACCGGGGACGATGATGCCGGTCTCGTAGGCGAGGATCACGGCCTGGACCCGGTCCCGCAGGCCGAGCTTGGCCAGCAGGTTGCCCACGTGCGTCTTGACCGTCGCCTCGCTGACGAACAGGGCGGACGCGATCTCGGTGTTGCTGCTGCCGCGGGCCAGCAGCACGAGCACCTCGCGTTCCCGCGCGGTCAGCGAGGCCAGCCGGGCCGGCGAGGGCGCCGCTTCCGGCGGCCGCCGCGCGAACGCCTCGATCAGGCGGCGGGTGACGGTCGGAGCGAGCAGCGCGTTGCCCGCCGCGGCGGCGCGGACGGCCGCGACCAGGTCGGCGCGGGGTGAGTCCTTGAGCAGGAAGCCGCTGGCGCCGGCCCGCAGCGCCTCGTACACGTACTCGTCCAGGTCAAAGGTGGTCAGCATGACCACCTTGGGCGGCGTCAGGTCCGGCCCGCCGCGGGTCAGCCGCCGGGTGGCCTCGAGCCCGTCCATGCCCGGCATCCGGATGTCCATCAGCACCACGTCGGGGTGGTGCGCGTGCGCCGCGGCCAGGGCGGCCTCGCCGTTGCCGGCCTCCCCCACCACCGCGATCCCGTCCACGGTATCCAGGATGACGCAGAACCCCGAGCGGACCAGTTCCTGGTCGTCTACGACGAGCACCCGGATCGGGCTGGACGCCGGGGTCCCGGTGACAGCGGGCGTTGTCATCGCGACGGCAGCCGCGCGGTCACGGCGAAGCCATCCGCCTGGGCTCCCGGGATTCCCGGGGTTCCCGGGACCGGGCCGACGGTCAGGCTGCCGCCGCAGGAGGCCACCCGTTCGGCGATGCCGGCCAGGCCGAGCCCGGCCCCGGCCAGCAGCGGGCCTGCCCCCGCCGTCCGGGGCGGGACGGCTCCGGCGCCGTTGCCCGGCCCCGGGGACGGCCGGCCGGAATCGGTCACGCTCACCGTGATGTAGCCCGGCTCGTAGCAGAGCCTGACCGCGGCCCGCGACGCGTTGGCGTGCCGGATGGTATTCGTCAGCGCCTCCTGGACGATGCGGTACGCGGTCAGGTCCACCCCGGGCGCCAGCGCGACCGGGGTGCCCTCGACCTCGAAGTCGACCCGCAGGCCGGTGCCGCGGACCTGGTCGAGCACGTCCCCGAGTTCCCCGAGGGAAGCCGAGGGCGCGGTCTCCAGCCGGGCGGACGGGCGGCGCAGCACCCCGAGGAGCCTGCGCAGCTCCGTCAGCGCCTGGCGGGCGGTGTCGCCGATGACCTCCACCGACCGCCGCGCCTGGTCCGGGCGGCCGGGCAGCAGCGAGCTCGCCGCCTCCGCCTGGACCGCGATCAGGCTGACGTGATGGGCCACGACGTCGTGCAGCTCGCGGGCGATCCGGATCCGCTCCCGCTCGGCCGCCTGCGAGGACTGGCGGTCGAGCTCGGCCTCGGCCCGGTCGGCCCGGCTCTGCGCGGCCTGGACGCTGGCCCGCATGGCCCGGCTGAGCAGGCCCGCCGCCACGGCGCTGAGGAAGATCATTACCTGAAAGATGGTGTCATACGGCTGGGCGTGGCCGGGCGAGGCATCCGAGACCGCGATGCCGACCGCCACCAGCAGGCCGGTGATCCAGCGCCAGAGCGGGCCGCGGCGGTCGAAGACGGTGTAGACGGCGATGGCCGGCCCGAGCGGGAACGGCGCGAACCCGAACCCCAGCTGGTCATAGGCCACCCGGGCGGCCCCGATGACGAACCCGACCCCGACCGGACGGGAGCGGCGCCAGGCGAGCGGGATGCCCTGCGCCGCGACCAGGACAAGCGCCAGCCACAGCGGATGCAGCTGAGCCCGGTACGGCAGCAGCGAGACCACGTTGACGATGGCCAGGGCGACACCGAGGCCCAGGTCCTGCATCAGCTCCTGGCGCCGCGGCGGGAGCGCGGCCACCCGCGCCGCCAGCGGCTGCGGGATCCGGCCCAGCAGCGCCGCCACCCTGTTCACGACCCCGATGGTACGGCGCGCGGGCCGACCGGGGATCCCCCCGGAGACGGATCCGGTCACTGCGACCACAGGCGGAGCCTGGACCTGCCCCGCGGCCGGGTCTGCGACGCTGAGGCGAGCCGGTAGTTCATCCGGCCGCCCGATGTGGCGGGGCGCTCTCCCCGGTGAGCATGAGGGCATGGAAATGACTACGGGAAGCCACTCCGTTCGGCCCGTGCCCGCCGGACCTGGAGCCGCGGGGGCGGCCCGGCCGGCGCGGACGCCGTGGGCCGGGATCACGCTGATCGCGGTGGCGGCGGTAACCGCCGAGATGGCGGTCAGCGCGCGCTACGGCTACGTACGGGACGAGCTGTACTTCCTGTCGGCCGGGCAGCACCTGGCGTTCGGCTACGTCGACCAGCCGCCGCTGACCCCGCTGCTGGCCCGGGCCGGCGCGGCGCTGACCGGGAATACCCTGGCCGGCTTCCGGGTCCTGCCCGCGCTCGCCCTCGGCGCGCTCGTCGTGATGACGGCCATGATGAGCGGCCGGCTCGGGGCCGGCCGGACCGGCCAGGTGCTGGCCGCGCTGGCCGCCGCGACCTGCGGGGAGTACCTGGGCGCCATGCACGAGCTGACCACCACCACGCCGGACTTCGTGTTCTGGGCGGCGACCCTGCTCCTGGTCATGAAGCTGCTGGCCAGCCAGGACCCGCGCTGGTGGGTAGCCATCGGCGGCTGCGCCGGGCTGGCCAGCGAGGCCAAGTGGAACATCGCCTTCCTGCTGGCCGCGCTGGCGGCCGGCTTCGCGCTCACCGACGCGCGCCGCCTGCTGCGCAGCCGCTACCTGCTGATCGGGGCCCTGATCGCCGCGGCCCTGGCGGCACCGGACCTGATCTGGCAGGCCGCGCACGGCTGGCCCGGCCTGGAGGTGTTCCGCGCGCTGCAGGCCGACGCCGGGCACAACCGGCTGGTCTACTGGCCCGCGCAGGTCCTCTACACCGGCTTGGTGCTCACTCCCCTGTGGGCGGCCGGAGCCGTCTGGTCGCTGCGCGGCCCGGCGGCCCGGCCCTTCCGCCCGGTGGCGATCGCCTGCGTGGCGGCGATCGCGCTGCAGTTCGTCCTGGGCGGCAAGGCTTATTACGCGGGCGCCGCGTACACCTTCCTGCTCGCGGCCGGCTGCGTCCCGCTCGAGCGGCGTCTCGAGCGGCGTCTGGAGTGCCGCCGGGCGCGCCGGGCGGACCGCCCGGCCCGCCCGGGCCGCCGGATCACGCCCGCGTTCTGGGCCGGCACGGCGATGGTGGCCGGCGCGGCTCTCGGCGCGCCGGTGGCGCTGCCCGTCCTGCCGGCCCGGGCACTGCACGCCGTCCCGCTGCAGAAGATCAATTACGACCTCGGCGAGGAGATCGGCTGGCCGTCCCTGGTGGCGCTGGCCGCCCGCGAGTACCGGGCCCTCCCGGCCGGGCAGCGGGCCCGGACCACGATCCTGACCGGCAACTACGGCGAGGCGGGGGCGATCGGCCGCTACGGCCCGGGAGACGGCCTGCCGCAGGCGTACAGCGGCGCGAACAACTTCTGGCTCTGGGGTCCGCCGCCCGCCGCCGACTCCGCGGCGATCGCGGTGGACGTCGACCCGGCGCTGCTCCGCCGCGAGTTCACCCACGTCCGCCGGGTCGCCACGTTCTGGAACGGGCTCGGCGTCGCCGACGACGAGCAGGGCGTCCCCGTCTTCCTGGCCACCGGCCTGAGGTCCTCGTGGGCGCGGGCCTGGCCCGCCTTCCGTGCGTACGGATGATCCGTCCCCGGCCCCGCCGCCGGCCCGGCTCGTCCCCGGGTCCGGCCCGGCGTGCGGCCGGGCCGGCCGCCCGCGTATCCTAGGTGCTCATGAGACCAGGGGTCATGCGCCGGCCGAAGCCGAGCAGTGAGGCGGAGCAGCAGCACCAGGCCGACGTGGCACTGTCCGGCCGTCGCGGCGAACTGCTCGATGCCGCCCGCGAGGCGGAGGGCAAGTTCCGGCAGGCTCAGGCCCGGAACGCCCCCGACACCGAGGTACGCCGCCTGGCCGAGGACCTCGACGCCGCGCTTACCGAGGCCATGCGGGCCGCCTACGCCGCGCAGCGCGCGGAGATCGGCCCGCGCGGCTACGACGACCGCATCTTCCGCCGCAAGGCGATGGCCACGCCCAAGGTGCATGCCCTGACCGCGGAGGCCGAGCACCTGCTCACGCTGCGGGAGACCCACCGCCTGAACGGCATCCCCTCCGTCGCGTTCGAGCCGGCTCCGTAGCCCGCCCGGGTAGCCTGCCCGGTAACTCCCGTCCCGGTGGCCGCTGCCGGCCGCCAACCGGACGTATACCGGGTTTCAGCCGCCCGTCCGGTCTGGCTATACCGCGGGCCCGCACCCTGTGGTGTGCGGTAGCCTGGCGGGCGTACCCGGCCTGAGGCCGGGCAGCGCGGTGCGCGAGCCGGGCGCCGATGGCCGCAGGTAAGCGAAGTCAGAGGTTTTCGCGGTGAACCATCGGGCAGGCGTCAACGTCTCCACAGTAGGCGGCAACCAAGCTAGGGCATCGCCTACGGGGGGGTAGATACAGCAATCGATTGCTACGGTATGCGTGTCGCTTGCGCCGCGCGCCGCGAAGGGGCACAGTTGGTCTAGGCCAATGTTTTGCTCAACACGGCAGCTAAACTGAAAGTAACAGTTCGTAGTTAGAAAGTGTCAGTTGGTAACTAGGGGAAACCTACACATGGCGAGCAGAAAAACAATCAGCATGAGCCATGAGAGCGCTCACATTACCTGCGGCACACTGAAATCAACCGAGCACGCACGATGAAACAGCCAGGAGGCACGGATATGTGCCCACACACGCCGCCTTGTCCGGCACCTTCGGCACCGGACCGCGAAGCGGCGCACACCATCGTCAGCCACCCTGAGCAAGGCTGGAGCCTGCTCTGCAACGGCGTGGTGATCTTCGATGACACCGGGGAACTGCTGCCGGACGGCGCGTGCATCGCACCGCACCGGCCGACCGACCTCGCTGCCTTCGATCGTCCCCGCACCGTAGGCGCGGCCCGGGGACACGACGGGCAGGCTCCGGCCGCCTGATCCCCTGACCTGGCATTTCCCGGCAGAACCCGGAATGCCCAGACTGACGACTCTCTTCTTACCGCCGGCCAGCCCGGCGCCGTCGGCATCGTCCCGACGGAATCGTTACAGACGCCGCGGAATCGTTACAAAACGGTGGGCAGCCATCCGGCGATGACGGCGACGATGATCGCGCGATGACCTTTCAGGGCGTGCGTCTCCCCCGGCACCACCACCACCCGGTCCGCATCTGAGGTTCCGGGAATCCCGAACGGGTCACGTTCCCCGCTCACCACCAGCACCCGCGCCCCGCCCGCGCGCGCCATGCGGAGCTCATCGCCCCGGTCCGGTGCCGCGGCCCGCTGCGGCGGACGGAGCGGGAACGCCAGCGCGATCACGGCCCGGGCGCCCACCGCGGTGGCGGTCCGGCAGGCCACCCGCGCGCCGTTGCTCCTCCCGCCCTGGACCAGCGGGACCCCCGGCGCCAGTTCCCGCAGCGCGCCCACCACTTCGGCCCAGGCCGCGTCCTGGCGCTCCGCCGAACCGGGAGCCCGGGCGCCCCTGACCCGGTACGGCTGGGTGACCCGCGCGACCAGCCCGCCCAGTCGCAGCCCGGCATCGCGGGCCGCCAGCAGGTCCGGCGCCGCGGCCGAGCCGCCCGCGCCGTGGGTGAGCGCGAGCAGGAACCGCGGCGCCGGGCCGTCGCTGGCCGGGCCGTCGCCGACCGGGCCGTTGCTAGCAGGGCCGTCGCTAGCTGAGCTGTCACCGGCGCGGCCATCACGGGACAGGAGGCCGCCGTCGAGTTCGACCTCGGCGATCCCGCCCTCGGTTTGGATCTGCACGGGCTCCATTGTGCTGGAGCCCGTGACTTAGAGGAGCTTGGACAGGAACTGGCCGGTGTAGCTCTCCTCGACGGTGGCGATCTTCTCGGGCGGTCCGGTGGCGACGATCGTGCCGCCGCCCGCGCCGCCTTCGGGACCGAGGTCGATCACCCAGTCGGCCGTCTTTATCACGTCGAGGTTGTGCTCGATCACGATGACCGTGTTACCCGTTTCCACCAGCCGGGTGAGCACGCCGAGCAGCTTGCGGATGTCCTCGAAGTGCAGGCCGGTGGTCGGCTCGTCCAGCACGTAGATGGTCCGGCCGGTGGCGCGGCGCTGCAGTTCCGAGGCGAGCTTGACCCGCTGCGCCTCGCCGCCGGACAGGGTCGGGGCGGGCTGGCCCAGCCGGACGTAGCCCAGGCCCACGTCGACCAGCGTCTTCAGGTGCCGGTGGATGGCCGGCACCGGCTCGAAGAATCCGGCCGCCTCCTCGATCGGCATGTCGAGGACCTCGGCGATCGTCTTGCCCTTGTAGTGCACCTGCAGGGTGTCGGTGTTGTACCGGGCCCCGTGGCAGACCTCGCACGGCACGTACACGTCGGGCAGGAACTGCATCTCGATCTTGATCGTGCCGTCGCCCGAGCAGGCCTCGCACCGGCCGCCCTTCACGTTGAACGAGAACCGGCCCGGCAGGTAGCCGCGGACCTTGGCCTCGGTGGTCGCCGCGAACAGCTTCCTGACGTGGTCGAACACGCCGGTGTAAGTGGCCGGGTTGGACCGGGGCGTACGCCCGATCGGCCCCTGGTCGACGTGCACCACCTTGTCCAGGTGCTGGATGCCGGTGATCCGGGTGTGCTTGCCCGGCACCGTGCGCGCGCCGTTCAGCTCGCGGGCCAGGGCCTTGTACAAGATGTCATTGACCAGCGTCGACTTGCCCGAGCCGGACACCCCGGTCACCGCCACCAGGCAGCCGAGCGGGAATGCCACGTCCACCCCGCGCAGGTTATGCTCGCTGGCGCCCTTGACCGCGATCTCACGCTTGGGGTCGCGCTCGCGGCGGGTGGCGGGCACTTCGATGGACTCCCGGCCGGACAGGTACGCCCCGGTCAGCGACTCGGGGCTGGCCAGCAGCTCCTCGACCGTGCCGGAGACCACGATGTTGCCGCCGTGCTC
>JAJKHX010000196.1 GCA_021154785.1 Nocardiopsis sp. | reverse complement strand
GCGCTCGCCGGCCCCGAGCACGACCGGGAAGACGACCAGCCGCAGCTCGTCGACCAGGTCGTGCTCGATGAGCGTGCGCCCGAGCTGATAGCTGGCAGGGACGACGATTTCTCCGTCCAGCTCCCGCTTCAGCTTCGAGACCTCGGTCACCACGTCGCCCTTGAGGATGGTCGAGTTGTTCCAGCCGGCTTCTTCGAGGGTCGAGGACACCACGTACTTGGGCATGCTGTTCAGCCTGTCCGCAAGCTCGCCATGCCGGGGTCGCCAGCGCACCCCGAAGAACTCGTAGCTTCTCCGGCCCAGCAGCCATGCCTCGGCGTGTAGCGCCTCGTCGAGCGCGACCTTGTTCCACTCTTCGAGGTCCTTGCCGCCAAACTGGACAAACCAGCCGCCGAGCCTGAAGCCCTCCTGGCCGTCCGGGTCCTGGACCACTCCGTCGAGCGAGACGTTCTGCGGGCCACTGATCACGATCTTTCCCATGTCGCTTCTCCGTTCGCTGATGTTGTCGCAAACCACTGATGCAGGCGAGACGGCGCCGGGAAACTGGGCGCCCGCGGGCCGCCCAGTTCGTCCCCCGGCCGGCGTCGATACAGGATGGAAGTGCGGCGAGGTGCGGGAAGAAGGTGACGCGAGAGTGGTGACAGCCGACTTGATCTCAAGGGCGCGGGCCGGGGACGGCGACGCGTTCCGGGAGCTGACAGAGCCGCACCGCCGGGAGCTTGAGGTGCACTGCTACCGGATGCTCGGGTCTTTCCAGGACGCCGAGGATGCCTTGCAGGACACGCTGCTGGCCGCCTGGCAAGGGCTCGGCGGGTTCGAGAGACGCGCCTCGCTGCGCACCTGGCTGTACCGGATCGCCACCAACCGGTGCCTCGACGCGCGCCGCGCGGCCAGCCGGCGCCCTGCCAAGGAGTGGGATGTGCCTGGGGTGGAACCGCCCGAGCCGACCCGGCTCGGCGAGGTCGTCTGGCTGCAGCCGTATCCGGACGCCCTCCTCGAGGGTGCGATCGGTGTGCCGCCCGGCCCCGAAGCCCGCTACGAGCAGACCGAAGCCGTCTCGCTTGCCTTCGTGACCGCCCTGCAGGTCCTGCCACCTCGCCAGCTCGCTATCCTCATCCTGCGCGACGTCCTCGGCTTCCACGCGAGCGAGGTAGCGGGCATGCTGGACGCCACCGTCGAGTCGGTCACCAGTGCCCTCAAACGCGCGCGCGCCAGCCTGGCGCGTCGGCTGCCGCCGGCGGCCGGCCGCGAACCACCTCCCACCGCCGGCTCACCCGCCGAGGATGCGATCGTGGCGAAGTTCGTCCGCGCGTGGGAGTCCGCCGACGTCAGCGCGCTGGTGGCCCTGCTGACCGACGACGTGTTCATGTCGATGCCGCCGATGCCGTTCGAATACCAGGGCCGAGACGTGGTGGCCCGCTTCTGCGCCAGCCTGTTCGGCGCGGCCCGCAGGTTCGACCTAGTGCCGGCACGAGCCAACGGCCAGCCGGCCTTCGGGGCCTACCTGCGCGGCTCGGCCGGCCTCAGCCATGGGGTGGGCCTTTACGTCCTCACCATCACCGGCGACCAGATCTGCGCCATGACCCGCTTCGACAACAGCGTGCTGCCATGGTTCGGGCTACCGCGATCGCTCCCGAGCCGATAGCCAGCTCCCCGCCGGACAGCCCCTTGCCCGGCGGGGAGCGGCTTGCGGGACGGGCCTCTGTGCGTGACCAGTGCGACAGCCCTCCTCGCCAACGGTCCTTGCTCGCATGCCTGGGCCTGACGAAGACAGCCAATAAAGCCCCCGGCACAGAGCTGGCTGATCCGCGCTTGACGTGCCTCACAGGTCCGGGCATCGAGAGCCACACCGAGTCGGCGATCTGATTTCCCTACCGCAGTAATGGGAAAGCCCGTACGGTGGCCGCCGGCTGGGTCGAGAGAGCGCGAGTGAGTATTCCGCTTCGTACATAGATTTGCACCGGGGCGACACCCCATTCCAGCAGCACCTGACGTGGGCAGCCAACGCGACCCTGGTCACCGATTTCGGTGAGCTGGCCCGCGGATCGCATCTGTGGCTGATCGCGTCGCCCGCTCGAGGGCATCCCGGAAATCGTTCATCAGCGCGCGGACCACAAGGTGCCAGCCGACATGCGACCACGGTAACCAGCTCCGGAGCAGGCTCCTTTACTCCACTGTCAGTCCGCAACTTCCCGGTCCGCGTCGCGGTCCATCACGCGCTGGAGAACGCGCGGGGATGGCGGAATTTCAGGCTTGGGCGGCTGCAGGATCGGTTCTTGGCCGGGTCCGGTCCAGGCGGGAAAGGCTTGGCCAAGGTCGCCGTAATCGGGGTCTTCAGACGGGATGGCCAGGCTCTGGCGGTCAGCGAGCTTGCCGGCGAAGATCCGGTGTGCGGCGGCTAGGTCGGTGAGCTGCTGGCCCATGTCACTGGGTCCGTCCGGGGTGAGGATGAGATCGTCGCCCTGAGCCTGGGTGGCGGGCTCGGGTTCAGCCGAGCGCAGCGGCGCGAAGTGCTGGCCGGGGTGGCGGCGGCGCAGTTCGGCGTCGGCGGCCACGGCCAGCTGGCGCTGGGCGCGGGTGGCGGCCTCCCAGTCGGCGCGGTCGGCCATGACCGTGGCGAAGGCAGTCTCGCGGCGGCGGTAGGCCTGCTCCAGGGCCTGGTAGCTCACGGCTAGCGCCTGCGTGATGCTGGCCTGGTCGTGGTCACCGCGCTGCTCGGCGCCACAGGCGTCGGCGCGGGCGCGCAGGCCGGCCAGGCGGGCGTCCCAGGCAGCCGCCCGGACCTGGCGGAGCTCGTCCCCGACATGCTGGGGGGCCCAGGCGGTCTCGATCGGGTAGGTGTCGCGCAGGTGCAGCAGCCTGCCGTCCGGCATGCCGCGCACGTCGGGGCCGTCGGCGGGGCCGAGGGCGGCCAGGGCCTGGTGCCAGGCGGCGCGCGCGTCGGGGGCGGCTGCGGCCGGTTCGGGGCCGATCGGGTCGTCGGGGTGGTCGTAGCCGGACAGTTCCCGCCAGGCGCCGATCGCTGCGGCCCGTTCCTGCCAGGCGAGCCGACCAGCCGGGCGGGCGGGTACCGGGCCGAGCGCGGCCAGGGCCCAGGGCGGGGGATGTTCGGCGGCGTGCTCGCCGATCCGGTGCTTGCGGTCGTCCATCAGCGCGGCGATCTCGGTGAGGTAGACGCGGCGGCCGGGGCCGGCGATGGCGGGGACCCGCGCGGACCACGGCCCGGCCGGGAGCGGGACCGGGGAGCCGAGGCGGCGGCGGATCCGGGCATCGACCACGGCGGCTACGTCGCGGGCGCCGGCCAGGTCCCGTCCGGCGATCGCCTCGGCGAGCAGCTGGGCGGGGTCCAGGCCGGCTAGCTCGGCGGCGTGCAGGGTCCGCCATAGCCACCGGCCCCGGTGGCCTGGTCCGGCGCGGTGGCCGGGCGGCAGGGCGCTGGTGAGCAGGTCCAGGTAGCGCTGGTCGCGGGCCGGGGTGGTCTCGGCGGTCCAGATCGCGTTCAGCAGGGCCAGGTGATCGGCGTCGGACAGGGCCTGGCGGCGGGTCCAGGTGGCGGCGTGCTGCTGGCCGTCGCGGTGCAGGACCTCGGACAGCACGCCGAGCGCCGTGTCCGGCGGGGCGGGCGGGGTGGCCGGGGCGGGGACGGCGGCTCGTTCGGCCTGGATCTGGTCGTAGCGGGCCAGCTCGGGGGCGGGACGCGGGCCGGGAGCGGGGTCGGCGCGTTGGGGGGAGGCGGTGAAGACGTAGGCGAGGTTGTGATCGGTGCCGCGGGTCAGGGCGACGTAGGCGTGCTGGCGGTCCTCGGTGCCGGTGATGACGGCCAGGCCGGTGTGCACGGTGCGGCCCTGGGCGGTGTGATCGGTGACCGCGTAACCCTGTTCGGCATTGCGGTAGCCGGCGAACAGGAAACGGCGGCCGGTCCAGCGGCGCTGCCCGGTCCGGGGGTCGGCGCCCAGGGCGCGGCGCACGAGCAGCCCGCCCGGGGTGATCGCCTCGACGCGGAGCAGGTCGCCGTTGGCCAGCGTCCGGCCGGGTTCGCCCGCCTCGGTGGCGTGGTCGTTGCGGGTGCAGATGATCAGGTCGCCGGGGGCAGCTTGAGCGCCGTCGGCGATGGTGACAGCGGGGCCGCCGGCGACGACGCCGACGGTGATGAGCTCGTCGCGGATGCGGCGGTTCAGTTCCCGGCGCAGCGCATGGTCGGCGGCCATCAGCAGGACGTCGGTCCCGGCCGTGGCCATGGCGGTGTAGGAGGCCGCGGCGGCGTCCATCATCTGCTCGGGGTCTCCCCCGAGGATCCGGGCGTGCTGGTCATACTCGGCGAGCACGGTGGTGTCGCCGTCGCGCAGCCGCAGGCTGGCTTGCTGTTCCCAGGTGGCGCGGAAGCGGACGGGCTCGGACAGGCGGGCGTAGCCGAGGGCGCCGGCGAGCAGGGACATGCCGCCGCCGTTTTCCACCGCCTGGAGCTGGCTGAGGTCTCCGGCCAGGATGATCTTGGCGCCGCGAGTCTTGGCGTAGGCGATCAGGTCGGCCAGGCCGAGGCCGGACAGCATGGAGGCCTCATCGATGACCAGCAGGGTGCCGGGGCCGATGGGGACGGGGCCGCGGGCGCCGCGGCGGCCGGGCAGGTGACCGAGGAACTGGGCGCTGTTGTAGGAGGCCGGGACGCCGGCGGCCAGGGTGTTGCGGGCGGACTGGGACGCGGTGATGCCGATCACTGCTCCCCCGCCGGCGGTCCAGATGCGGGCGATCTCAGCCAGGACGCGGGTCTTGCCTGACCCGGCGGGCGCGTTGATCACCGACACGAGCCGGCCATCGGCCAGGGTTGCCAGCGCGGCTGCGGCCTGGTCCTGGCGTAGCCCGCTGCCGGTGCGCTGGTCTGGAGCTTCGCGCCCGTCGTGCGCGCGCCCGGTTAGCGTGTCTTCGAGCTGCGCGAGGTCCGCGCCGAGAGCGTGCGCGGCTTGGGCGGGGGGCAGGCGCGGCGCGCCAGTCGCGCTGGCCTGGGCGGTCATGCGGTCTTCCATGGCCAGCTGGGCGCGGGTGGCGTAGCGGGTACCGCCGTGCCGCTGGTAGATGCTGCGGCCGTCGGCGCGCAGCAAGCTGGCCGGGACCTCGGCGGGCTCGGGGGCTTCCAGGCACAGGACGAGCTCGAACTCCGAGCGCAGGGCGCGGCCGGCCAGGTCCTCGAGGAGCGCGGCGGCCTCGGCGGGGTCGCGGCCGGTACGGGGCAGGACACGGCCCAGGTACTTGATCACGTCCGCGCGGGTCCAGGCGGACTTCTCCTGCTGCGCGAGCGCGACTGCCTTCTGCGCCGCGCGGGCCAGCTCGAGCTGCGCGGGGACCGGGCCCGGCTCGTGCGGCCCGCGCGGCTGCATGCCTGCGCCGCTACTGGGGCCGCCGTGCCAGACCGATGGCGCGACCGACGCCAGGCTGACGCCGAGGGTGCGCGCGAGTTTGTCGGCCCAGCCCGCGTGCAGCTCGGTCACGTCGAGCGTCGCGGTCTTGGCGGCGCGGGTCTTGAAGTTGGCGGCTTGCGCGAGCTGCGCGAGCTCGCGCTGGGACGGCGCGCGGCCGTACTGCTCCTCGAACCGCGTCGCGCGGCCGCGCAGGTCCTTGGTGATGGATTCGCGGCGGGAGGAGAACAGGCGCATCATCTGGCCGGGGATGCCGGTGATCTCGAAGCCGTGGCCGTCGTCGCGGGCGGTCCACTCCACGCCGAACCGTTGGGTGAGGGCTTCTTCGAGGTGCTGGGAGACGATCGCGGCGACCGCGCCGATGTGCTCGTTGTAGCCCAGGGAGTCCGGGGCCCGCCACTTGCCGTCGGTGCTGGTCTTGGCGGTGTGGGCGATCTGGGAGTGGACGTGCAGCTGCATGTCGCCGTCCCGGGAGGTGTGCTGCAGCCAGTGCGCCACCGCCAGGTCGGCTTCATGCCACTGGCCGGTCTCCCGGCTGCGGACCCGGGTGTTGTGGGAGCCGGTGCGGGTGTAGCCGGCCTCGCGCTGGAAGTAGCCGAACCCGGCGTGGACGGCCTGCCAGATCATGGCGTCGACCTCGGCGACCAGGGATGACCAGTAGGCATCGCCTTCTACGTCGGCGGCCTGACGCGCTAGGCGGGCGTTCTCGCCGAGGGAGGCGTGAAAGATCGAAATGCTCTTGGACAGCGACAGGGTCAGGTCGAAGAACAGCGGGCTCTGCCGGGCCTTCCCGACCGCTTCGGTGCGGAGCTCGCGCTTGCGCTCGGCAGTGGCGTGCGGCTCGGCGGCCAGCAGCGCTTCGTACAGGTCGGCGGCCTTGCGGCCGCCGTTCGGGGGGCGGCCGAGCTGGGTGCCGTCGGGGGCTTTGCGTTCGCCGAACAGCAGGTCATACGGCTCGCGCTCGACACGCCGACCGGGCTCGAGGCCGAGGGCCTTGGCTCCGGGGCCCCACCAGCGGCCGGGCGGTTCTCCCCCGGTCTCGCTGGCCTGGATGTAATAGCTGGCCGCGTCCTTGGCCGCACCGCGGTCGACGTGCTTCCAGATGTAGTCAAGGTCGTAGCCCATGCTCAGCGTCGCGACAACCGCCAACGGCTAACCCACCGCCCGCAGGCACGGCGGAACTCACCACGATCGTCAGGTGGTGCATGGGTGTGACGCTTTGAAGGACCATGCATCAAGGGTGACAAATGGAGCGATCAAGATCAGAAACGAAGTGTCCTGTTCAGGTGAACGCTGCGAATGTCAAACTTAGGTTGCGACTGATTTGCGAAGGTCAGAATTACCTTGCGAGTCGCTGCCAAGGAGTGGGGCAGGCATGCATACGCGATCCGAGCCGACCCCGGCGCTGGTGGACCGCCAGCGGGAGCGCCAGGCGCTCGATAGCCTGCTGGGGGATCTGCGCTCCGGGCGCGGGCGGGCGCTGGTGGTGCGGGGCGAGGCGGGGGTGGGCAAGTCGGCGCTGCTGGAGTACGCGGCCGGGGCGGCGCCGGACATGCGGGTGGCCCGGGCGGCGGGGGTGGAATCCGAGATGGAGCTGGCGTTCGCCGGCCTGCATCAGCTGTGCGCGCCGCTGCTGGGCTGGCTGGAGAATCTGCCGGATCCGCAGCGCGACGCGCTGGAGACTGTGTTCGGGCTGCGCGCGGGGGCGGCGCCGGACCGGTTCCTGGTCGGACTGGGGGTGCTGACCCTGCTGTCGGAGGTGGCGGAGGACCGGCCGCTGCTGTGCGTGGTCGATGACGTCCAATGGCTGGACCAGGCGTCGGCGCAGGCACTGGCGTTCGCGGCGCGGCGGCTGCTGGCCGAGCCAGTCGGATTGATCTTCGCCGCGCGCGAGCCAGGTGAGCAGTTCGGAGGGTTGGCGGAGCTGGAGGTGCGGGGGCTGACGGAGCGGGACGCCCGGGCGCTGCTGGGCTCGGTGGTCCGGTTCCGCCTCGATGAACAGGTCCGGGACCGGATCGTGGCCGAGACGAACGGGAACCCGCTGGCCCTGCTGGAGCTGCCGCGCGGGCTGAGCCCGGCCCAGGCGGCCGGGCTCGAGCTGGTCGGAGTACAGACGATCCCGGCGCGGATCGAGGAGGGGTTCCGGCGGCGGCTGGAAGCGCTGCCCGGCGACACACGGGCGCTGATGCTGGTC
>JAJKHX010000195.1 GCA_021154785.1 Nocardiopsis sp. | reverse complement strand
GGCTGGGCGAGGAACGGCTGGCGGCGGTCCGGGGGCGGCTGGCGGACCGGCCCCCGCCGGAGATCATCGCCGCCGCGGTCGGCCCCGTCCCGGCTGGGGCAACCGACAGCGCAGTCCCGGCCGGGTCAGGGGACGACACCCCGGCCGGGACTGCGGGCCATGAGCCCGGGGCGGTCAAGCCCGAGAATCCGGCCGCCCCGGACGTCTGCGTTCCGGACGTACCGGTGCGCTAGGCGCGCCCGGTGAAGTGGCCCAGGTCGAAGGCGGCCACCTGACCGCCGAGCCGCTCGCCCGCCTGGTGGTCCAGCCGGGTGTGCTGACCGGCCCAGATCCGGCTGAGCCCGGCCTCGTTGGCGGCGGCCTGGAAGCTGCCGAACGTCCGGGTGACGCCGTTCAGCGTGATGGCCAGGTGCACCCGGTGACCGTCGAACGCGCTGAGCACGGTGGCCGCCGCCTCGCTGATGGTGCTGTGCGCGCCCGGGTAGGAGGGGTCGGGCGCGGTAACCGCGAGCGGAGTCCAGGCCGGGTCCCCCTTGATGCGGGGGTCGTGGATGGTGTTGCCCAGCCGGATCGCGGTGACCGGCCGCCAGATCGCGTAGTGGTACTTTGCGTTGTACATGGCGATGGTGGCGTCGGCCAGCGTGACGTCGAGGCCGGCGAACAGGGCGGTGGCCTGCTCCAGGCTGGCCCCGCGCACCTGAGCCTGCGCGACCTGGTTCCAGGTGTTCCAGATCGGCGCCGAGGCCCAGAACGTGGCGGCCGCGGTCTCGCCGGCGGTCCGGGTGGGGCTGGTGTCCCGGCCCAGGCTCTTGACCTCGTTCAGCGCCGCGGCGTAGGCCGCGCTGGTGACCCGCGGCGGCGGTGCGGGCCGGAACTGCCGCCCGTCACGCAGGACGAACGGGGTCACCTGGCCCCAGCCGGTGAACGCCGGAGCCGGGAAGTCGGGCGGCGTGGGCCGGTAGTCGCCCGGCAGGTTCCCGCTCACGAACGGCGGCGGGGTGGCCGCGGATCCGTCGTGGGCCCGGATCTGGAGCAGGTGCCGGGCCACGGCGGCGCCCACCCCGGTGCCGTCATGCCGGCCGTGGCCACCGATCTTCGCCAGCTCGGTGCGCAGCACCGTGCCGAGTTCGCCCCGCATGTTGGGGTAGAGAGCGGTCAGCACGTCGTGCGCGGCCTGGTCGGCCGCCGCGTCCGGACGGGCGTCCCGCGGCGCCCGCACGCTGAACAGGTAGGACCGGTCGTGGTGGGTGATCGAGTTCACCGCGTCGTACTCGGCCGCCTGCAGCAGCGCGAAGCTGCGGGTGGGGTGGATGGCGGCGGGCTGCTCGCCCGGGATGCCGAGGATCTTGATCAGTTCGTTGTTCCAGGTGACGACCAGCCGGCCGGACCCGGGCCGGAAGGCGACCGCCGACGCCTGGCGGGCCCCCGTGGCCGCCAGGGTCGTGCTCGCCGAGGCCGTGCTGGCTGAGGCCGGGGCCGCCAGCGCAGTCGAGGCAGTGGCGATGGCCGCCGCTGCGGTTATCGCGGCCGCGATCGCCTTCCGGGTCTTGGACGTGCCATGCTGGCTCTTCTTTTCCCTCGTGAAGTTACGCATGTCTACTAATACGCTTAGTAGAAGGATCGGGTTCAATCTGATTGCAGGCCAGTTCGAGGTCCGGTTGCGCGAGTGAACGAGACCCGCGTTCTACGCGTATTAGTAAGTAGTAGTGATGGCGCCACCTGGAAGGGCAGGTCAGCGAGTCCGCGATGCGTCAGTTCGGCGAGCTGGAAGCCGTGATCATGGACCGGCTGTGGGAGTGGGGCAGGCCGGCCCTGGTCCGTGAGGTGGTCGACGACCTCAGCCGGGACCGTTCGATCGCGTACACCACGGTGATGACCGTGATGGAGAACCTGCACCGCAAGGGCTGGCTGCGCCGCCAGCGGGACGGCCGGGCCTGGCGTTACGAGCCGACCGGCTCCCGGTCCGGGTACACCGCGGCCCTGATGAGCGAGGCGCTGGCCACCAACCCGGACCGGCGCACCGCGCTGGCCCACTTCGTACTGCAGATGAGCCCGCACGACGCCGCGCTGCTGCGGGAGGCGCTCGAGGGCACCCCGCCACCCTCAGCCCAGGCACCCTCAGCTCAGGCGCCGTCCGCCGAAGGCGAGGAGCGATGACCGTCGCGGTCGCCCTGCTGGCCTACGCCACCGGCGCCGGCACACTGGGGCCCCGGCTGCTGGGCCAGGCCCGCTGGACCCAGCGGGCGCCGCTGCTGGGCATCGTCATCTGCCTGGCCGCGGCCTGGTCGGTGGTGGCCGCGGCCGGGCTGGCCGGGCTGACCCTGGCGGTGCACGCCACCGCCCTGGGCAGCGGGCTGAGCCAGCTGATCGGCGCCTGCGTCATCCGGCTGCGCGACACCTACGCCACGCCGGGCGGCGCCCTCGTGGCCGGCCTCGGCCTGGCCCTGGCGGCGGCGGTAGTCACCCGCACCGCAGTCGCCGCGGCCACCCACCTGCGGGCGGTCCGCCGGCACGCGCGCCAGCACGCACAGGCCGTCCGGCTGGTCGGGCGGCCGGAGCCGGCCCTGGACGCCATGCTGGTCGAGCACCCGCAGGCCGCCGCCTACTGCGTGGCGGGCCCGGACCCGACCGTGATCGTGACCACGGCCGCGCTGCAGGCCCTCGACCCGGGCCAGCTGGCCGCCGTCCTCGCCCACGAGCGGGCGCACCTCGCGTGGCACCACCACCGGCTGGTGGCCCTGGCCAGGATCGCCCAGCAGCTGCTTCCCTTCCTGCCGCTGATGCGGGCGGCCGCCGGGCAGGTAGCCCGGCTGGTGGAGCTGCACGCCGACGACACCGCGACCGCCGCTCACGACACCCGGACGCTGGCTACCGCGCTGGTCGTCCTGGCCGAGCGGGGCGGCCTCGCCCCGGCCCCGGCCGTCAACGAGCTGGTCGCGCCCGGACTGGGCGCCACCGGGATGACCGCGGCCGGCGCCGAGGCCCTGCAGCGGATTCAGCGGATGCTGCGCCCGGCCCAGCCGCTGAGCCGCCTGCGCCGGCAGCTGCTGCGGGCGGGGGCGGCCGGCCTCGCGCTGACCCCGCTCCTGCTCGCCCTGGCCCCGGCCGTGGTCGCGCTGGCCCTCGGCCGGGTACCCGCCGCCTAGCGGACGCCACTGTGCCCATGTGAGCTACCTCATAACGCTCCTCTTGAACGGACGATCTCTACTAACCGTCTTAGTAGGAGTAGAGCGCCGACCGAGAGGGATAACGTGCAGAGCAAGACGTCAGCCATGTCCCGGCCGCCCCGGCGGCCGAGCGCCCGCGAGCGGATGGCCGCCGAGCGGGCCGCGCGCCAGCGCGGCGCCCGGCGCCGCCGTCTGCTGATCGCACTCGGGTCGGTTACCGCCGTCGTGGTCACCGCGGCCACGCTGATCACGGTCAGCCTGACCAGGACGCCGGCCCACCTGACGGCCAGCGAGTCGGCCGCTCCCGTAGCCGTGGTCAAGCAGGTCACGACCGTGCCGTCCAGCCTTCTCACCCAGGTGAACCCGGGCCGGGTCGCCACCCCGCTGCACTCGGTCGCGGCCTCGGGGCCGCCGCTGACGGCCGGCGGCAAGCCGGTCATCGAGTTCGTCAGCGAAGAGTCGTGCCCGTTCTGCGCGGCCGAGCGCTGGCCGCTGACGGTCGCCTTGTCCCACTTTGGCAACTGGAGCCAGCTCGGCGTCACCAAGTCGGCCGCCACCGACATCTTCCCCAACACGGCCACGCTGTCGTACCGCGCGGCCCAGTACCACAGCAGCCAGCTGAGCCTGCACACCACCGAGCTGACCGACAACGCCGGTCACACCCTGCAGTCCCCCACCACGCTGGACCGCCAGCTCATCGGCCAGTACGACGTGCCGCCCTACGTCAACAGCGCCGACCAGTCCGGGGCGGTGCCCTTCCTCGACATCGGCAACCGGTACATCCTGGCCGGGGCGCAGTTCGACCCGCAGGTGCTGGCCGGGCTGTCCGCCACCCAGATCGCCGCCCAGCTCCGCGACCCGTCCAGCCCGGTGGCGCAGGCCATCGACGGCTCCGCCAACGTGATCATCGCGGCGATCAACCACGTCCTCCACGACCAGGGCGGCCAGGGCTAATCGGGGCCAGCGCCCGGCTAGCCCCGGGGCTAGCCGGGCCGGCCGCGGTCCGGCTAGCCCCGCGGCTAGGCTGGTGCACAACCGAGCATGCGGGGGTGCCGCCGTGAGCATTCAGGTCCGCGAGTTGCTGGCCAACGGCTTCGGCGAACTGCGCTACGAGCCCACGGCCAAGCGGATCCGCGCGGTGCTGGGCGGCGACACGGTCGTCGACAGCACCCGGGCCCTGCTGGTCTGGGAACCGCGGCGGGTGGTGCCGTCCTACGCGGTGCCGGCCGCCGACGTGCGCGGGGACCTGGTGCCCGCGGGCCCCGCTGAGCCTGGCCCCGGCGAGGACGTGGGCGTGGCGCTGCCCGACGTGACCGCCCGGCCGGTCCTCGACCCGAGGATCCCGTTCGCCGTGCACAGCACCGACGGCGAGGTCACCGACCTGGTCGCGGCCGGCCAGCAGCGGCCGGGCGCGGGCTTCCGCCCGGCCGGGAAGGACCTGGCCGGGATGGTGATCCTGGATTTCGGCGCCTTCGACGCCTGGTACGAGGAAGACGAGCTCAATGTGGGCCACCCGCGGGATCCGTTCCACCGCATCGACGTGCTGCCCAGCTCGCGCCAGGTCCAGCTGGAACTCGACGGCGAGGTGCTGGCGGACAGCTCCCGGCCGGCCCTGCCGTTCGAGCCGATGCTGCCCACCCGCTACTACCTCCCGCGCGCGGACGTGACCGCCGAGCTGATCGCCAGTGACACAAAGACCTGGTGTGCCTACAAGGGCCAGGCGTCTTACTTCTCGGTGTCGGTCGGCGGCCGGCTCGTCCCGGACATCGCCTGGAGCTACACCGACCCGCGGCACGACGCCGTCCAGGTCCGCGACCTGATCGCCTTCTTCGACGAGCGGATCGACGTCCGCCTGGACGGCGAGCGCCGCGCCCGCCCCGTCACTCCCTGGTCCTAGCCCGATGCGGATCTCCCGGATCACGATCACGCCGGTCGCGTTCGCCGATCCGCCGTTGCTGAATTCGGTCGGCGTGCACGAGCCGTTCGCGCTGCGGGCGGTCATCGAGGTCGCGACCGACGAGGGGCTGGCCGGGCTCGGCGAGACTTACGCGGACGAGGGGCACCTGGACGCGCTGCGCGCCGCGGCCGCCGCCATCGAGGGCGCCGACGTCTACCGCACCGAGGAGATCTACCGCCGCGTCCAGGCCGTCGCGGCGCCCGAGACGACCATCGCGTCGGGCCTCATCGGGCACAGCGCGGCCACCGACCTGGTGTTCTCCCCGTTCGAGGTGGCCTGCCTCGACATCCAGGGGCAGGCGGCCGGGCGGCCGGTCGCGGACCTGCTCGGCGGCGCGGTGCGGGACGAGGTGCCGTTCTCGGCCTACCTTTTCTACAAGTGGGCCGCGCACCCGGGCGCCGAACCCGACGGCTGGGGCGGGGCGCTCGACCCCGACGGCATCGTGGCCCAGGCCAGGCGGATGGTGGACGGGTACGGGTTCACCGCGCTCAAGCTGAAAGGCGGGGTGTTCCCGCCGGCCCAGGAGGCCGAGGCGATCCGCGCGCTGCGCCGCGCCTTCCCTGACCATCCGCTGCGGCTGGACCCGAACGCCGCGTGGACCCCCGCGACGTCGATCAAGGTCGCCCGCGACCTGGACGGCGTGCTGGAGTACCTCGAGGACCCGGCGCCGGGCATCGACGGCATGGCGGAGGTGGCGCGGGCCGCGCCGATGCCGCTGGCCACCAACATGTGCGTGGTGGCCTTCGAGCACCTGCCCCCGGCCATCGCGGCGGACGCGGTCCAGGTGGTGCTGTCCGACCACCACTACTGGGGCGGCCTGCGCCGGTCCCGGCTGCTGGCCGGGATCTGCGAGACGTTCGGGCTGGGCCTGTCCATGCACTCCAACTCGCACCTGGGCATCAGCCTGGCCGCGATGGTCCACCTGGCCGCCGCCACCCCGAACCTCAGCTACGCGTGTGACACTCACTGGCCGTGGAAGAGCGAGGACGTGGTCCGGGGTGAGCCGCTGGTCTTCGCGCACGGCGCGGTCCGGGTCCCGGACGCGCCCGGCCTCGGGGTGGAACTCGACCGGGACGCGCTGGCCCGGCTGCACGAGCAGTACCTGGCGAGCGGCCTGCGCCGCCGCGACGACACCGGCTACATGCAGCGCATCGACCCTGGCTACGAACGCAAGCAGCCCCGCTGGTAGGGGAGTACACCCAGGAGAGAGCCGTTCCGGATCGGCCGGCTGGAGCACCGGCCTAAGGGCCCGTTTTGGTGACGGGCTTATTCTGGCCGGCCGGTACGGCGGATACCGGTCTGGCCTCCGCCCCTCGGCAGCGCGCAAGCTAGTGATCATGACGCTGCGACCCAACCAGATCAACCGGCACCGGGAGCGCTCCCGGTCCGAGCGCGCGGACCTGGACGCGGTCCTCGACGCCGGACCCCACGTCGGGACGCTCAGCACGGTGGCCGACGGCAGGCCGTGGGTGGTGCCGATGCTGTACGGCCGGGCGGGCGACCGGGTCCTGCTGCACGGCTCGGTGGGCGCGGGCGCCCTGCGGCACGTGGCGGCCGGCGCCCCGGCCGCGCTGTGCGTGATGCACATCGACGCCTGGGTCTACGCGCACACGCTGTTCGACTCGAGCGCCAACTACCGCTCGGCGGTGGTGCACGGCCGCCTGATCGCGCTCAGCGGGGACGAGGCCGCGCAGGCGCTGACCCAGATCTCCGAGTGCCTGACGCCGGGCCGCTCGGCCGAGGTGCCGTTTCACACCAAGAAGCAGCTGGCGGCCACCACCGCGCTGGCGATGGACATCACCGCGGGCCAGTGGACGGTCAAGATCCGCGACGCGGGCCCCGGCGAGCCGGAACCGGGCGAGGCCGAGCCCGGCCTGTGGACCGGGATCTTGCCCATCACCAGCGGCTACGGAACTCCGCAGACCTCCGCGTGGGTGCCCGCCGATACCCCCGTCTCCCCTTCAGTGCTCAAGGTCGCGGGCGGCTAGGCGAGGAGAGATGCTGTTCGCGCAGGCCGCGCTGCCGGTCCCGGAACTGCACCCCGCAACCACGACCGATGCCGCCAAGACCGATACCGTTGAGATCGTTACCCCGAAAAGCCACCGCGCTAAGAAGCTGCGGGGTACGCATCGTCCTCCTGCCGCCAGAATCCCAGCCGGGATGTGGCCGTGCGCCCTAGTGGCACCGCCTCAGGAATAACCGCCCGCTCCGTTGGCTGATGCTAGGCGGTTCCTGTTGACGGGAAGTGACTGATTTGTGAGTGCGTCTTTACCGGCGCATTCGCGGTGCGCCCGGGCAGGCTGACCCCGGGCGCACGATCCGCTCGCGCATGCGCCGCTTCGTTATTTCCCGGTGGCTGCCTTGAACTTGACCACCAGTTCGGCGGGCACCCGGCCGCGGTCCTTTACGTCAATGCCCTGGGACTTGGCCCACTCGCGGACTTCGGTGGTGTTCAGCCCGGTGGCCGGGGCGCGCCGCACCGTCCGGGCGGGCCGCCGGGTGGCCCCGCCGCCGGCCCGCCGGGCCGCGCTGACGTAGGGCGCCAGCGCCTCACGCAGCGCCTGGGCGTGATCGGCGTTCAGGTCGATCTCGTACTCGGAGCCGTCCAGCCCGAAACGGACTGTCCCTTCGGCTTCACTTCCGTCGAGGTCATCGACGAACACAGTCTGTATCTTCTGAGCCACGGTGTTTCTTTCCTCTCACCAGTTTTCGGTGTACCAGCGTAGACAACCAAGCCTCGGACGCGTGCCGCCACACCGGAAACAAACGGCAGGACACGGCCGTGAACCATACGCTGCCGAGGCACCCGGACGGCGAGGGAACGAGCACCCTCCGCGCTCACCCCGAGCGAGATCTGATAACGGAGCCTTTAAGTTAAGGAGTTTCGTTTCTCAGCGCACACGTTACCGGACGAATTCTGGTGTCCCTCGGAAGGGGTGGCCGCGTTTCCGCACGTATTCAGGGAATTCTCCGGGCCGGTCCGGCATGGCCCGGGCCGGCGGCCGGGAAAGGGGACACGAACGGGTCCGTTACGGGGGGCCGAGCCCGTTTGATATCTAGTGACGGTGGAGGCGGTCCTGCCGACACCAGCCACGCGGGCTGGGGCGAGGTGCGCCGGGTACCAGTCCCCGGCGTGGTGCCCAGCGAGACGGAGCTGGGCCAGTGGCCCACCCTGACCCGGCCGCTCTGACCGGACGTCTCGTGACCGCGCGTCTCTTGACAGGGCAGCCATCCGCCTTAGAGGGTAATTCCAGAAAATCATTCTGGTAATGGCGGGAGGGTTCGCATGGCGGCCAAGCCGGTCCCGGTACCGACCCCGGAAACACAGCCGTTCTGGGATGGCTGCGCCGCGGGCGAACTGCGCATCCAGCGCTGTGACGACTGCGGGCGGCCCTATTTCTACCCGCGTCCGGTCTGTCCGGCCTGCGGCTCGCAGAACGTCCGCTGGTTCGCCGCCAGCGGCCGGGCCACCCTGTACTCCTACGTGATCAACCACCGGCCGGCCCCCGGCTTTGAGGACGACACGCCGTACGCCATCGCCGTCGTCGAACTGGAAGAGGGACCGCGGATGATGACGAACATCACCGGGCTGCCCGCCACGCCGGAGGCGCTGGAGCTCGACATGCCCCTGCGAGTGAGATTCGAGCCGCGGGGCGATGTCAGCCTGCCGGTGTTCGGTCCGGAGGAGAGCTGATGAGCGGCGGCAGTACCGCCAGCATGGGTGGCAGCTGCATTATCGCGGGCGCGGCCGAGACCGACCGGCTGGGTAAGCTGCCCGGCCACTCCACCCTGCAGCTGCATATCGAGGGCGCGCTGAACGCGGTCGCCGACGCGGGCCTGTCGCTGCGCGACATCGACGGCATCGCCACGGTCGCCTCGCCGGGCCCGGTCCAGGTAGCGCACGCCCTGGGTATCACCCCGGACTGGATCGACGGGACCGGCGTCGGCGGCACCTCGTTCCTGCTGCACGTACGGCACGCGGTCGCGGCCATCCGGGCCGGGTACGCCCGGACGGTCCTGATCACCCACGGGGAATCGGGCCGCTCCCGGGTGGGTGCCTCGCGGTGGCGGATGGACGCCTCCTCTCCGCCGGGCCAGTTCGAGGCGCCGTACGGGACGTTCGGCCCCACGACCACGTTCACCATTCCGCTGCTCCGCTACATGAAGGAGTACGGGCTGACCCACGAGCAGCTGGCCTACGTGGCGGTGGCCCAGCGGCGGTGGGCGGCCAAGAACCCGCGCGCGGCCTTCCGCGACCCGATCACGGTCGAGGACGTGCTGGCCTCGCGGATGGTCGCGTACCCGTTCCACCTGCTGGAATGCTGCCTGGTCACCGACGGGGGCGGTGCTCTGGTGGTGACGTCGGCCGACCGGGCCGGGGAGTTCCCCAAGCCAGCGGTTCACGTGCTGGGGACGGGTGAGTCATCGGAGACGCCGATGATCTCGCAGATGGTGGACTTCACCGAATCCCAGGCGTTCCGGCTGGCGGGACGGGCGGCCTTCGCCGAGGCGGGCATCGGCGTGGCCGACGTGGACCACCTGATGATCTACGACGCGTTCGCCCACGTGCCCATCTACGGGCTCGAGGCACTCGGCTTCGTGGCCAAGGGCGAGGCCGGGCCGTTCATCGCGGACGGCAACACCGAGCCGGGCGGGTCGCTGCCGCTGAACACCAACGGCGGTGGCCTGTCCTACACCCACACCGGGATGTACGGGATGTTCGCCATCCAGGAGGGCGTGCGGCAGCTGCGCGGCGAGGCGGCCGCCCAGGTGGACGCGCCGGAAATCAGCGTGATTCTGGGTAACGGCGGCATGTTCGCCACGTCCGGCGTCCTGGTCCTGGGGCGTTCACCGCGCTCCTAGCTCGCCTGGCCCCGGCCGCCTGGCCCCGGGTCGTCTAGCTCGCCGCGCTCATAGCTCGTCGGCGAGGGCCCGCAGGCGTTCCACCAGGCGCAGGCGGCCGGCGTGGTCGGGGGCCAGCGGCCGGACGGTGAGGGTGGTGACGCCGGAGGCGGCCAGCGCGCTCAGCCGGTCGCGCACGTGCCCCTCCGGCCCGATCAGCGACGTCTTGACCAGAAGGTCCTCCGGGACCGCCGCCTCGGCTTCCTTTTTCCGCCCGGCCAGGTAGAGGTCCTGGATCTGCCTGGCCGCCTCGGGGTAGCCGAACCGGCTGGCCAGGTCGTTGTAGAAGTTACGGCCACGAGCGCCCATGCCGCCGATGTACAGCGCGCGGCCCGGGCGGGTCAGCTCATGCAGGTGATGGACGTCCTCGCCGATGGCCAGGGCCACGCCCACGTGCACGTCGAGCGGCCCGAGAGCGGGATCGCGCCGGGCGCCGCCCGCGGTGAGCGGGCCGCCCCATACGTCGGCCGCCTTCTCCGCGATGTAGAAAGGCGGCTGCCAGCCATCGGCCAGCTCGGCGGCGAGCGCGACGTTCTGCGGGCCGATCGCGGCGATCGTGATCGGGATGCCGTCCCGTACCGGGTGGTCGACCAGCTTCAGCGGCTTGCCCAGGCCGGTGCCTTGGCCGGGCGGCAGCGGCACCGTGTAGTGGCGTCCGGTGTACGTCAGCGGCTCACGCCGCCAGACCTGGCGGCAGATCTCGATCGCCTCCCGCGTCCGGCCGATCGGCGCGTCAAAAGGGACGCCGTGGAAACCCTCGATGACCTGCGGTCCCGAGGTGCCGATGCCCAGCTCGAAACGGCCGTCGGACAGGTCGTCCAGGCTCGCGGCGGTCATCGCCAGCAGCGAGGGAGTGCGCGTATAGAGCTGCAGGATCCCGGACGCGATGTGCGCGCGGCTGGTCTTGGCGGCGACGTAGCCCAGGCGGCTGACCGCGTCGAAGCCGTACAGTTCGGGCACGGTAATCAGCTCGGCGCCGGCCTTCTCGTAGTCGGCCAGCTCGGCGGTGCTCTCGGCGAAGCGTTTTCGTGCGGCCCCGCTACTTGCGTTCGGGCCGTTCGCGTTCGCGACTGCACTGCCCGCGCCGCCCGCGCCCCTGCTGCCGGTGCTGCCCATACCGGCCGTCCCGGCCGTGATCCCGATGCGCACGCCCACCAGCCACCCTTCGCCCGGATCGTCCCCTACTTTTAGAATAGAATTCTAGTATCTGGACTGTAAAGGGGCCGGACGCACGGCACCGGCTCGGGATAACCACCGCGATGTGACCCTGCGGTGGTCCGCTACGACGATGTGACCCTGCGGTGGTCCCAGCCACGAGTCTGTGGCATGGCTCGGCTCTTCTCTGGCGGGTTCCGGACGGTTACGGTTTCAGGGTCCCGTAAGCATCGTGCGCCCCAGATGTCTCGTGGCGGGCGCGGCCCGGACCGGCTGGATGTTCCATCGATCCGGTGGGAGGCGGCTGGATGTTCCATCGATCCGGTCCTGACGGCGGCACGGCGGCGCTGCCGCTGCCTGCGTTAGGTGACGCCAGGCTCCAGGCCGCGTTAGGTGACGCCACGCTCCAGGCCGCGCGAGCTGACGCTGGGCTGGAACGGGGCGCTGACTGTCATCGGGCTGATCGAGACCTTGACGACTACGGCGGAACCAGGTCGAATAGGTACCAGAATCGGTTTCTAGTATTGCCCAGGGAAACAAGGGGACCCG
>JAJKHX010000194.1 GCA_021154785.1 Nocardiopsis sp. | reverse complement strand
CTTGCCGGTGCCACCGGGCCCCTGGAAATACAGGACGAACCCGGCACCAGGCCCGCCGGCCTGCCGAGCGTACCCGGCGAGCTGGGACAACTGACTTCGGAGGGCTTCCGGAAATACCAGGTCGTCCAGGTTCACGGCCGGGGTGACCAGGTCGACGTACGGCTCCAGCCGGTCATCGACGGCGTCGTCCCCGAGCAGGAAGCGGACCACCCGCGGCTCGAGCCGCAGTCCGCTGCCCAGCCAGGATGCCGGACGCTGGCCCGGTTCCCCGCCGAGCTGCACGAGGCGGTACCGGAGCAGGGGCGCCGCCGCCGTGAAGCGCGCACGCGCCGCCACCTTGGTTTCCAGGTCGGCACAGAGCAGGTTGAGGGCCAGGTCGACGGTCGGCTCCCGGAGCGTGACGTCGTCGTGCAGGTAGGCGTAGAGGCGCTCGTAGCCCCGGTCCAGTTCCGGGGCCAGGCAGAGCAGGATGACGTCGAGATCGAAGGCAGTCAGGTCGAAGACCCGGGTCAGCTCGACGAGCCGCAACGGCAGGCCCCGGCGCAGGTTCTCGGCCGTGTGCGTGGTGATATCCAGCGAAAGCTGGTCGAGCCGGGCCTGGGCCGTTTCTCTCAGCTCGGGCGGGATCGGGACGCCGGCCCAGACCGGTGCCCCGATGGCCTTGTCGAGGAACTCGTCCGCCTCGGCGTCGGGGATGTAGAACGCCGCCAGTTCCCCGGCCTCGCCGTGCCTCTGCCGGACACGCCATACCTGGATGCGCAGCAGCAAGTCGAGACGTTCCAGTTCGGCGAGGATCTGCTGCAGCGACGTTTCGTACATGCAGTGGCCTTAGCGTGCCGCCTGCCAGCGCCACCCGCCGGCGGGCTCGTACGTCCACTTTCTCCCGTGGTGTCTGGGATGACGTCTGATCAAGCGTCTCTCGCCGTGCCGTTCAGCCGGCTGATCGGGATCCCTGCCTGCGGAACCTGACGCAGCAGGGCGGCCAGGCTGGCCTGGATATGGTCGAGCCTCGTCTGCAGCCCCAGGAGCAGTTCGCTGCCCGGCCCGCCGTCCGGGTCCGCGGCGAACGCGGCCGGCCGGGCGGCGTTCTCCAGCCGGTCGCTGCGGATCTGATGGTAGAGATCGATCGTGCCCCGCGACGGCGCGAGGTTGAAATGCTTCACCAGGGCGGCGGCGCAGCGGTCGTACTGACGCAGTGCGGTGGTGCGGTCACCAGCCCGGTAATACAGCCGCATCAGCTGCCGGTGCGTGCTCTCCCGCGCCGAATCGTAACGGAGAACGCACTGACCGTATGCTATACCTTTCGCATAGCGGGCACGAGCTTCGCAATGTGACATCAATTGATCGAGCATGGCGAGATAGTTAAGCCGGAGCCGGTCCCGTTCATAAACGCACCAATCCTGATACCAAGTCTCGATCAGATCTCCGCGGTAAAGGACGGCGGCGGCTTCCAGGGCTTGCGCTTGCGCATCGGCCAGGTCTTCGCCGGGGGTGTCACGATGAAGGTCATATGCCTGCTCGAATACTGCTACATCGAGCCACCATTCCGCTTCGGTATTGACACGGATCCAGTCGGGGTGCACGATGAGCAGTTGCTCCGATTCTGGTTTTGCCGGGCCGCCCGGGATCGTCAAGGCCGAACTGAGCCGCCAGATGGCC
Source organism: Nocardiopsis sp. (assembly GCA_021154785.1). GTDB lineage: Bacteria > Actinomycetota > Actinomycetes > Streptosporangiales > Streptosporangiaceae > Palsa-504. Next base: position 15,004 of record JAJKHX010000194.1, on the reverse strand, counting down.
TGGCGGAGGTATTTCTTGGAAAGGGAATCCGGGGCATCCGGCCAGAAGAGCCCGGCCAGGGCTTCCCGCGTATGCCCGCGTTCTCGGTGAAGGAGCAGGTAACAGAGGAGTTCCAGGGTCTTGGTGGAGAGCCCGGACAGGGGCTGCCCGTCGTCCTGGACGGAGACTTGGCCAAACAGCCTGATTTTAAGCCTGGTCATCTGGAGGCTGGTCCTTAAAGCATGGACGATAATACAGCGCAGGCCGCCATCAGCGATATTCTCCATCCGGCAAGTTATCTATAATGGCCGCGGACGTAGCAATATTAAGCCAGGAGCATGCTGGGCGCATACGGGGCAGTCAACTCGTAACAGGAACGGCGTACTCAACGAGCCACCCGGCCGCGCATCAATACTGATCTCCGCTGGGGGTGCCCGGTCGCTTCTCTTATCGACTCCGCGACCCCCCAATGCTCCCCACCTCCGAGGCCAAACCTAAGCGAGCAATTTACCAGAGTCAAGATCGTCAGTACCAATTCTTAGCTAACGCCGACTTTCGGCGGGGGTTAGGCGTAAGTTTGGCGGCTGCGGAAGCAGGCCGTAGCGCTGTTACTGACGAGATCGCTGATGATGTCGTGGTCGATGTTAACTGCGTTAAAGACTGAAAGCCGTGCCGTGAGTGCTGCGTGCTTCCGCCTGTCCGCAGCGCTTACAGAAAGTACGACGGGAAGAGCCGGAGTTGCCGAGGCCATTCCCTGTGCGTGCCGCTGCGGTGGCCGCCGGTGGCCTGGAGGTGGCCCAGGGCGTGCGCGGTAGCGCCGGGGAGGGTCTGGGATGAGGCACTACGCAATCATCACGCTGACCTCTCAGACAGCCAAGATGGCGTCTGGGATGGCGGCCGCGGCCCGGACGGCGGCTCAAGTCCAGGCGCGAGCGCCAGCCACCCGCCGCTGCGGCTGCAGCAGGCCTATGGCAGCGCCACGTTCCGGCTGCCGAACTTCTACAGCACGACCGCCGACATCAAGAAGGCGTTCCACGGCCAGACCGGGTACATCTTCGACAACGACCGCCACGGACGGCTGATCGGCCGGCTCTCGACCCTGCCCGAGGGCGAGGTACTCCTCCCGCCCGGCGCGACGTACAAGATCGTCGCTCAGTACGACCGCCCGGACCAGCAGACGGCCTGGGTGGGCCCGGACGGCCAGGGCCTGTCGAAAGCGGCCCAGAAGTTCGCGGCGGAGGACGCGAACCGGGTCGAGCGCAGGCGGTTCCCCGAGCTCGTCGAGTCCTGAGCAAGGAGATCGCGATCAGGTCGCGGAGCCGTGCGCGGCGCGGATCAGTCCCGGTCGGGGTGCAGGCGGTACTGGTCGAGGTAGAAGGTTTCCGATGACTGCACGACGATATCGGGAGCTATCTCCGCGAGGACGGGCTGGAGCCGTTTCCGGTGGGCGTCGCCCAGGCCCGCGAGGCGGTGGCCGCTCGCCTTCGCCTCGATGATCCTGTGCAGCATGTAGGAGTCGCGCAGTTCCTCGGCCTGAGCCTCGGAGCCGAACTTGCCGGCCGTGTACGACTGGTACGTCTGGACGCTGGCGACGTTCAGGTCAGCGCGTTCCTGCACGGCCGCCGCATTCAGGTGGTCAATCAGGGCCTGGAGGTCGAACTTACCCGTGGCCATCTTGAGGAACATACGGGTGAGCCTGACCGGCAGGCCGGCCTCGAGCTGCTTGATCGTCTTGTCGATAACCGGCTGGTTCTGCGCGTAGAAGCGGGCGATCGGGTCCTTGCTACCGCGGGCCGCGCCCGTGTCCCGGATGGCCAGCAGCACGCGCAAGGTGGCTTTCACCTCTGTCTTGCTTCTGTCGTACGGTGTGTCCGGCGCGGGACTGTGGAGTTCGCCGGTTGATTTGTGCTGCCCGGTAAACCCCCCGCCGCTCGGCTCGAGCTTCCGCTCTCCGCGTTCGTCCCTGCTTCGGTACTTGGCCTCCCAGTCGGAACTCCATTGCGCCAGCTTGGCGTGGTACTCCTGCTTTTCCGCTTCCGGATCGGTTCGCTCCGCGGTCAGCCGCTCATCGCGTATGTCCTTCTTCCAGCTGGGTTGCTCCAGATCGAGATCCCGCAGTTCCGTCTTCAGCGTGTGCTGGACGCCGACCAGCCCGACGATGAACTTGGGCAGCAACTCCTCCAGCTGATGTTTCATGGCACGGGTCTGCTTCCCGGCGTAGAGGTACGGCGAGGGCCTCGTTTCACCGCCCTCATAGATGTAGTCCGTGACGCCCGTGGCCTCGACCAGGTCCATCACCGTGGTCCGGGTGTGACTTTCTCCCAGGACCAGGAACTCGTCCGGGAGGCGCACCCAGACTTTCTCGCGATCGACATAGCCGATGTCGTCGGTTTTCCCTGCCGCGAAGCGGTAGAGCTCAGCTCGGCTGCGGAAGTAGCGCGAGCGGTAGTCCTTCAGCACCAGCGCGAGATTGCGGTCGCCGGATCCTAGGAAGCTGTCTCCAGGGGGAATGTTCACGGGTCCCGGCCTTTTTCGCACCCGGGGCAGATCGTCCGCCTGCGGGCGGGCTTTCCGGGATCGCGCCTGGTCCGCGGACCGCTCCCTGACCCTTCCCGGCTCTTCCTTGAGATCCTGGTCCGGCCCGCGCGGTTCCTTCCCTTCTTTCCTGGCCCGCCGCGGGCCGCGGGCCATCCTTGGCGGGGAATCGCCGAACTCCACCGGCCGGGCCGACAGGGCGTCGGGCCCGATGAACGCCTTCCGCTGGATGAGCGGGACCAGCGGGCGCACGGCCATCGGCCGCGCGCGTCCCCCCAGGACGATATCCTGCGCGGCCCGGTCGGCGGCGTGCTCGCCGGGATCGCCCGCCGAAGTCAGGTGATAGCGGTGCGCGCTGCGGGGACCGGCCTCCTGCTGGACGACATGCGCCAGCTCATGGGCCAGCAACCGCCTGCCCGGCGTGGTGCCCGGGTCGTAATGCCGGGCCCGGAAGAAGATGTCGCGGCCGATGGTGAAGGCAGCCGCGTCCAGTGACCGGCTGAGGCGATCGGCCTGGTCGTCGTCGTGCACCCTGACCTGGCTGACATCGCGGCCAAGGGCTCCGCCCAGCTCCGCCGCCGTCGAGTGGTCGAGCGGACGCCCGCCGTGACGGGACCGGTCGATCGCGTGCTGCAGCGACGCATCGATGACGTCCTGCACGTAACGGTTGCCGTAACCGCGCTGCAACCTCAGCAGAGCTGAGCCAGCCCCGGCCGGCTGACCGCCGCCGGGCCCGCGCCCAGCGGCCGCCGGGCTCCGGGAATCTGGCCGCGCCCAGGATCCTGCCTCCGTGACGACTTGGCCGCGGCGATGCTGGTCGACCTGGAACTCCCCGGCTCGCCGCTCCAGCCTTTCCCTCATGCTGCGTGCCCTCCTTTCCGCAGCCTGGCCCCGGCGATGAAGCAGCGGGAGCGAAGGCACATGCCGACCGCGGTGCCCGGCACCTGACAGGTGCAGGCTATGAGCCGGGCGCTGCCGCGGCATCTGCTCGCACGTCCCTGGCCGCGTCTCTGCGTGGACGCGGCGCTGTCCGTGGCGCCGGCCAAGCGGGCCGGAGAAGTGGTCAGGCGGGCACGAGCCGGACTCGTTCGGCGGAATGATCTTGATTTTAATCGCGGGGACGGCGGCTCCTTTCCCGGCGGGCGGCCCGGCGGGAAACCAGGTGCTCGTGACCGGGACGCGCTCTTACGCTCCGGAGCATGGATCTTCGCGAAGAACGGCCGGGTGACGGGCAAGCCGGGCGGGATGTCCACCTGCGGGCGTTCGGCGATCACGGGGTAGTGGTCGCCGAACTGGTCGATACGTTGCGGCTCATGGCGGGTGGTCATGCGGGCCCGGGATCAAACAGACGCCGCATTGGCTGGTCCGTGACCTGGGCGACCATGTCATAGTCGCTGTCGACGTGCAGGACCTCGGCTCCGTGCAGTTCAGCGGTCGCGGCGATGATCAGGTCGGGGATCGGGCGGCGGTGGCCGTTCCCGCTGTGCGCGGCGAGTAGGCGCTGAACCTCTAGTGCCCGGTCCATCACGGCCTCGTTTACCGGCAGCCATTCCAGTGCCCGCTGGCCGGCGAGCAGCGCTTCGAGATCTGCCCGGTTCCGTGCGGAGTAACCGATCTCCAGGGCGGTCATGTGGCACGCGGCGATGACGTGCGCGGTCCGCAGGCTCAGGAACGCGGCCCGAGCGCGTTGGTCTCGCCTGGCCCACTCCAGCGCGGACTTGTCCGCGAGCAGCACGCTCAACCGCGGCTGCCGTCCCGCCACGCACCGCGCAGCCCCTCATCGGACAGGTCGGCGCCGGTCTCGTCGAGGAGCTCAAGCATGTGAGCCGCTGCCCGCTGGTTCGCTACGCGGCGCAGGGCGGCGTTCACGGTCGCCACCTTGCTCTTGGTGCCCAGCTCCTCACTCGCCAGCGACAAGGCTTCATCATCAAGGTCTACCATCGTTCTCGACATCAAATCCTCCCATACAGTGATGTCTAATACCGAACTTATTGTATATCAAGCAATATGATTTGGGCATCATCACGGCAGGTCTCATGCCCTGGATCCGGCCGCCCGCACCCGGCGTTGGGGCGGCGTTGACGACCTTCTGCAGGTGCTCGGTCTTGATGTCCTGGCAGATGATCGCGTCGATGACCGGGGCGGCCAGCTTCTCCGCGGACGCCGCCTCGCACTGCTGCCGCTCGCCATTCTCGTGCCAGACCGCTCTCCAAGGGCGAGTGCCGTGCGGCCGTGTTTCGCCTGCATGGCGGCCCGGCCACGGGCCAGTTGCGGGGAATCGGTGAGGATCTTGCTCCGCCGAGGCGCTTGCTGCACCATCGGGGGTTCTCTCTTCCTGCGTTTCCGCAGGCAGCAGGGCTGACGCCGGAGAGCTGTGATGGCTCCCGCGCATGGACTCGAACCATGAACCTGCCGGTTAACAGCCGGCTGCTCTGCCAATTGAGCTACGCGGGATCGACCCGCATAAGGTTAGCGCACCCCGGGCGTGCATGTGACACCAGCGGCGGCGGCGGGGCCGCGAGTTCATCGGAGCCTTACCTGACGAGTACGATCGCGTAATCGGGGAAGGTCATGGTGGCGACAGAGGAATATGCGCGAAAGGGGTGCCAGATGCGTTACCGCGCCACGTTCATCGCGGGTTTCGCGGCCGGCTTCATCGTCGGCGCGCGAGCGGGCCGCGAGCGCTACGAGCAGATCAAGGCAGCGAGCCGCAAGGTGGCGGAGAATCCGGCCGTCCGCAAGACGGCCCAGGCCGCGAGCCAGAAGGCGGTCCAGCTCGGCCAGGCGGCCGGGGACAAGGCCGCGTCCCGGGCGCCTAAGCTCGCCGAGACGGCCAAGACCAGCGCCGGCAAGGTCCGCGCGCAGGTCGACCGGCTCCCGGGCCGGCACGCCGCTGATCGCGGGGCTGAGTCCGCGGCCGATCAGGAGCCCACGACGGTGAACGGCTCGCGCCCTCACTAGCCAGGGTCCTCATCACCGCAGAGCCCGTGGAACCCGGGTCTCATGGCGTTCCAGCGCCCTGAGACCCGGGTGTGGGTCACACCACGCCTTCGGTCACGGGCGCGAGATCACCATAAATCGAGGTACTCGCGCAGCATTTGAGCGCGGCTCGGGTGGCGGAGCTTGGCCAGCGTCTTGGACTCGATCTGCCGGATCCGCTCCCTGGTCACGCCGAACTCCCGGCCGACCTCCTCCAGCGTCCGCGGGTGCCCGTCGGTCAGGCCGAACCGCAGCTGGATGATCCGCTGCTCCCGCTCGGCCAGCTCGTCCAGGACCCGTTCGAGCTGGTCCTGCAACATGATGAAGGCCGCGGCCTCGATCGGCACCACCGCGTCCGCGTCCTCGATGAAGTCGCCGAGGTCGGACTCTTCCTCGCCGATCGGGGACTGCAGGGATACCGGCTCCTGGGCGATCCGCTGGATCTCGGCGATCCGGTCCGGCTCCAGCCCCATCTCGGCGGCGATCTCGTCCGTGGTCGCTTCCCGGCCGAGTTCAGAGTGCAGCTGCCGCTGCACGCGGGCCAGCTTGTTGATCGTCTCGACCATGTGCACCGGCACCCGGATGGTGCGGGCCTGGTCGGCGATGGCCCGGGTGATGGCCTGCCGGATCCACCAGGTCGCGTAGGTGGAGAACTTATAGCCGCGGGTGTAGTCGAACTTCTCCACCGCGCGGATCAGCCCGAGGTTGCCTTCCTGGATCAGGTCGAGGAAGACCAGGCCACGGCCGATGTAGCGCTTGGCGATGGACACCACGAGCCGCAGGTTGGCCTCGATCAGCCGCTGCTTCGCCTTGACCCCCTCGCCGGCCAGCAGCTCCAGGTCGCCGTGGATGGCGCCGAGCATGGGGAAGCCGCCTCCGAGCTTCTCCTCGGCGAACAGGCCCGCCTCGATCCCCTTGGCCAGCTCGACCTCGTCCTCGGCGGTCAGCAGCGGCACCCGGCCGATTTCCCGCAAGTAGATCCGGACCAGGTCGCTGGTCGCGGCCCGCCGTCCGGCCTCGGCCGCCGCTCCCCGCTCCGCCTGCCGGATGTCGGCCTCGGTGTCGGCGTCGTCCTCCTGGGTCACGTCGACGATGTCGACGCCCTCCTCGGCCAGCGCCCGCACGGCCACGTCGATAGCGTCCGGCGGCAGGTCGGCCCGGTCGAGCGCCCGCATGACGTCGGCCATGGACAGGGAACCACGCTCCCGTCCTAGCGCCACGAGATCAGTCAGCTGCTCTGCTGGTGATGGTGTGTTCGTTAGCACGGTGAGGGTCACGGCTACAGTCTGCGCCACCAACCCGCGATTACGGGGGACCCAATTTTGCTACCCGTCCGCTACATAAGCACGGCCAGAAGCCACGTTTCAGGTGCCCGCGGCCTGGTCCAGCAGCGCCTTCCTGCGTTTCTCCAGCCCCACCAGGTCCCCGAACAACCTGTTGTAACTGGCCTGCTCCTCGATGGGGTTGGTCCGCTGCAGCCGGGCCTTGACCGCGTTGATCTCCCGGCTGACGGCGAGCTCGCCGACCCGGGCGAGCAGGTTCTCGGCGTACCGCTCGTCCGGTTCCCTCTCGATGTTCAGCCGCTCGACCGCCAGCGCGGTCACGAACGTCTGGGCCCGCTCGTTCGGCGCCTCCTCGCGCAGCCGGGCGACCCACTGGCGCGGGCTGGTCCCGCCGCCGGTAGTGCCCCCGCACGCCGCGATCAGCGTGAACACCGCGCCGTGGACGGCGGCGGTGAACGCGTCCGGGCCGAGCGCGTCGAACTCGGGCCCGCACAGCGCCGGCCGCTGCACCGCCAGCTTGAGCAGCTCGCGCTCGACCACGACCACGGGATCACCCAGGTCGTACGGCTGGGCGCCGTTACCCCGGGCCCCGCCGTCGGCGGTTCCGTTCCCATTGGACCCGAACGAGCCAGCTTGCCTGCCCCGGCCATCCTGCGTGCGGTCCTGGCCGGGCCGACGGCGTACCGGGCCCGTGTCGCCCGCGTGCGTGCGCACCCTGGTCAGCACGAACCGCTCGTCCATCAGCCCCAGCCAGCGGTCCAGGTTGACCGCATACCGGGTGCGCAGCCCTTGGTCCTTGATCTTGGCCACGATCGGCGCGGCCTCGTCCAGCGCCGCGAGCTGACCCTCGGTGGTGTTCAGGTCGTGACGGCCGAGCACGCCCTTGATCGCGAACTCGAACAGCGGCACCCGGCGCGCCACCAGGTCGCGCACCGCCCCGTCGCCGTGCGCCAGCCGCAGGTCACACGGGTCGAGGCCGTTGGGCTCGACGGTGACGTAGGTCTGGGTGGCGAACTTCTCCTCCATGCCGAACGCGCGCTGCGCGGCCCGCTGGCCGGCCGCGTCGCCGTCGAAGGTGAAGATCACCTCGCCGGTAAACGAGTCCGCGTCCATGATCAGCCGGCGCAGCACCTTGATGTGATCCTCGCCGAACGAGGTGCCGCAGGTCGCCACCGCGGTCGGCACCCCGGCCAGGTGGCAGGCCATCACGTCGGTGTAGCCCTCCACGATGACCACCTGCCGCCGCTGGCTGATCTCGCGCTTGGCCAGGTCCGCCCCGTACAGCACGGTGCTCTTGCGGAACAGCGAGGTCTCCGGCGTGTTCAGGTACTTGGGACCGTCGTCGTCGGCGTCGAGCTTGCGCGCGCCGAACGCGATGACGTCGCCGGACAGGTCGCGGATGGGCCACATCAGCCGGCCGCGGAAGCGGTCCCGGGTGCCGCGGTTCCCTTCCCGGGACAACCCGGCGGCGATCATCTCGGCGTCGGTGAAGCCGCGTCCGCGCAGGTGCCGGGTCAGATCCTCCCAGGCCTTCGGCGAGTAGCCGACGCCGAACCGCTCGATGTCGCTGAGCTCGAAACCACGCTCGGCCAGGAAGGCACGCGCGGGGGCGGCATCGGATCCGCCCATCCGTTCGGCATAAAATTCGGCGGCCACCCGGTGCGCGTCGGTCAGCCTGCGCCGCTGGCTCTGTTCCTGGCCCGGGACGTACCCGCCCTGCTCGTAACGGAGCTCGATGCCGGCCCGGCCGGCCAGCCGCTCGATCGCCTCGATGAAGCTGAGCCCGTCGATCGTCTGCACGAACTTGATGACGTCGCCGCCGGCCGCGCAACTGAAGCAGTAATAGAGTCCCCGGCCTGGGGTTACGTTGAACGAGGGAGTCTTCTCGTCGTGGAAGGGGCACAGGCCCTTGAGGGAGCCGCCGCCTGCGTTGCGCAGCTGCAGGTACTCGCCGACCACCTCGTCGATGGGCGAGCGCTCGCGGACCAGTGCGATGTCCTCGTCGCGGATCCGCCCGGCCACTGCCCACCTCCGCTGACTTCCTCACCACACCCCGACGCGAGCTGAGTCTAGCCCCGGCCACCGACATTTCTGGGCGGGATCGTCAGCCCGGGCGCGAGCCTCGCACCACGACGGCGATCTGGACCCGGTTGTCGAGCCCGAGCTTGACCAGGATGCGCGAGACGGTGGCCTTGACGGTCGCGGCGCTGACGTAGAGCTGGCGGGCGATCTCGGCGTTGGTCGCGCCGTCGGTCACGGCCAGGGCCACCGCGCGTTCCCGCTCGGTGAGGGCCTCCAGGCCCGGCCGGGGCCGTTCGGCGGGCGGCAATTCGTGGAGCAGGCCAAGGAGCGGTCGCGTCACAGCCGGCGACAGCACGCCCTGCCCGGCCGCGACCGCCCGGACCGCGCTGATGATCTCGGCCGGGGGCGTGTCCTTGACCAGGTAGCCGACCGCGCCGGCGGTGATCGCCTGGCGGACCAGCTCGTCGGCGTCGAAGGTGGTGAGGGCGACGACGCGCGGTGCCGCCGCGGCTTTCGTGATCGCGGCGGTGGCGGTGACGCCGTCGGTGCCGGGCATCCTGATGTCCATCAGGATGACGTCCGGGGTCAGCTCCGCCGCCGCGGTGATCGCCGCCGCCCCGTCGCCGGCCTCGCCGACGACGTCGATGTCCGGCGCGCTGCGCAGCATCAGGCGCAGGCCCGCCCGGACCAGGGCGTCGTCGTCGACCAGGAGCACCCGGATGGTCATCGGGCCGCCCGCGGTCATCGCTTCGCCCACGGCAGCCAGGCGGACAGCCGGAACCGGTTGCCGCCGGTCACCGTGGCCTCGATGTGGCCGCCGGCCAGGGCGGCCCGCTCGCGCAAGCCGATCAGGCCGGCTCCGGTGCCCGTTCCGTTGCTGGTCTGGTGGCCGGGCGTCGGCTGGCCGGGCGGCAGCCAGGAGGTGACCGTCACGGACAGGCCGCGATCCGGAGCGCCGTCCACGGTGACCTCGACCGCGCTGCCCGGCGCGTGCTTGCGGGCATTGGTGAGACCCTCCTGGACGATCCGGTAGAGGGTGCGGCCGGTGTCCGGGGGGACCGCCGCGAGCTCGACGCCATGCCAGTCAGTGCGGATCGAGCTGGTGGCCGAAGCCTCGGCCACCAGGGCGGGAAGGTCGGCCGCGACCGGCTGCGGCGGCGCGGTGCCCGGCTCGTCGTCGTCGCGCAGCACCTGCACGATCGAGCGCAGCTCCTGCAGGGCCTGGTGGGTGGTGGACCGGATCGCGGCGGCGGTCTCGGTGACGGCGCCGTCCCCGGCGGCTACCGGGGTGACCTCCAGTGCCCCGGCCTGCACGCTGAGCAGCGACAACCGGTGGGCGAGCACGTCGTGCATCTCCCGCGCGATCCGCTGCCGCTCGGCGATCCGGGCGTGCCGGGCGTGCTCCTCACGGCTGCGTTCGGCGCGTTCGGCCCGGCGGCGCAGCGAGGCCAGCAGCTGGCGGCGGGCGCGAATGAACATGCCCCAGCCGGTGACCGCGAACATCATGATCGCCACGAACAGCCAGAGGATTTCGGTGTCGCGCATGCTGTCGTCGCGGTACAGCAGCAGTCCCGGCCACGCGGCCAGCGCCAGCAGCGTCGAGGTGACCAGCGCGGTGGGCCAGTGGCGGTGCACCGCCACCGTGAACGCGGCCACGAACGGCAGGCCGCCCGACAAGGTAGAGAACACCGAGATCACCAGGATGTAACCGGCGAACGCCAGCGGCCAGCGCCGCCGCCACCACAACGCGACGTAACCGGCCAGCCCGAACGCGACGTCGGCCGCGCGCAGTTCCCACCGGTAACCGTCCAGGCCGTCGAGCAGGCTGTGGGCGCTGAGCAAGCCGAGGGCCAGCGACAGCCCGCCGACTACGGCCATGACGACGACCCGGGCCCGGCGCGAGGTGTACGGCGACTCCGGGTCGGGCCCGGGGTCCGGCCCCGGTTCCGGTCCGGCAACCGCAACTGTCATACCGACGACGTTAGCGCGCTCGCCAGCGCAGGCCAGGAGGCTGACCGCGATGTAGCCGACCGGACCGCCGAAGCTACCCGACCGGACCGCCGAAGCTACCCGACCGGACGCCGGTTCTAACCGGTTGGCCGCAGCGGCCCGGCCACCCCGGCGGGCATCGTGGTCAGCATGATCGAAATCAGCGAACTGACCAGGCGCTTCGGGGCCGCCGGGATCAGGGAGGTCAGCTTTACCTGCCGCCCCGGCACCGTCACCGGATTCCTCGGCCCGAACGGCGCGGGCAAGACCACCACCATGCGGCTGCTGTGCGGCCTGGACCGGCCGGACGCCGGCCGCGCCGCTATCGACGGGCAGCCGTACGCCCGGCTCCCCCAGCCCGGCCGCCGGGTCGGCGTCATGCTGGATCCGGGTGCCATGCACCGCGGGCGGACCGGCCGCGAGACGCTCGCGCTGGCCGCCGCGGTGCTCGGCGCGGACCGGACGCGGGTGTCCAGGGTGCTGGACCTCGTCGGCCTCGACCGCGGTGCGGCGGCCAAGCGCGTCGGCCAGTACTCGCTGGGCATGCAGCAACGCCTCGCGCTCGGCATCGCGCTGCTCGGCGACCCGGGCGTCCTGATACTCGACGAGCCCGCCAACGGCCTCGACCCGCAGGGTGTGCGGTGGATCCGCCAGCTGCTGCGCGAGCACGCCGACCGGGGCGGGACCGTGCTGCTGTCCTCGCACCTGCTGCGCGAGGTCGAGGTGATCGCCGACCACCTCGTCATCATCAACGCCGGGCGGATCGTAGCGGACGGGACCCCGGAGCAGCTGGGGACCACCCGGTCCACGCTGGTCCGGGCGCTCGATTTGCCGGCGCTGTCCGATGCCCTGCGGGCAGCCGGGCAGCAGGCTCGCCCGGTCGCCGACGGCGCCCTGGAGACCGACGCCGAGCCCGAGCAGGTGGGGCGGATCGCAGCACGCGCGGGGGCCGTGCTGACCGAGCTCCGGCCGCAAGGCGACGACCTGGAAGAACTGTTCTTCACCCTGACCGCTCCTGATCGTGAGGTGGCCGCATGACTGCGCTGCACGCTCCCGGCACCCAGGCGCCGGTGACGCCGGCGCCTCCTGCGCTGGCGCCTCCTGCGCTGGCCCGGCTGGTCCAGATAGAACTGCGCAAGGCCGTCGACACCAGGGCCGGACGCTGGCTGCTCGCCGTCATCGCCCTGGTCGCGCTGGGTACCGCCATCCTCACCGCGGTGACCGGCGGCGCCGGTGAGCGCGACCTGCCGCACGTGCTGGGCGACGCGGTTCAGCTCGTCTCGATCCTGCTCCCGGTGCTCGGCGTCTTGCTGGTCACCTCGGAATGGTCGCAGCACACCGCGCTGACCACGTTCACCCTGGTCCCGCGGCGGTCCCGGATCATCGCGGCCAAGCTGGCGGCCGGCGTGCTGCTGGCCGCGGCCGCCACCGTCGTCTGCGTCGCGGTCAGCGCGGTGGTCCTGGTCGCCGCGGATCACGGGCAGGCCGGGATGTGGCAGGACGCGGGCCGCGCGATCGGCTATGCGTTCGTCTTCCAGATCCTCAACCTGCTGCTCGGGGTGGGCTTCGGCCTGCTGTTCCGCAATACCCCGGTCGCCGTCGTGATGTACTTCGTGATCCCGGCCGCGTGGTCCATCCTGACCGGCGCGATCAGCGCCCTGACCGCTGCCGGCCACTGGCTCGATCCGTCGACGGCCTGGAATCACCTGGCCGGCGGCGGGACGGTGACCGCCGCCAGCTGGGGCCAGGTCGCGACCGCGGCCGCGATGTGGATCGCCCTGCCGGTGCTGGCGGGCGGCTGGCGCGTGCTGAACCGTCCGGTCGATGCCTGAGGACCGGCGCCGGGGCCTGGCGGCTAGCCTGAGTCCGTGACGGAGCTGCTCGTGCTGTGGGACGTGGATTACACGCTGGTGAGCGCCGACGGCCTGGGCACGCGGCTGTACGAGGTGGTGTTCGCGGAGATGTTCGGCCGGGAGCTGACCGCGGTCGCGCCGAAGGCCGGGCGGACCGACCGGGCCATCATCGCCGACACGCTCGTGCTGTCCGGGGTCCCGGTCTCCGAGATCGGGCCGTTCCTGGCCGCGCTGACGCGGGCGGCCGAGGCGGGCGCCGTGCCGGGGGCGGTGCGGCCGCTGGCGGGCGCGGCCGAGGCGATCGCGGCGCTGGCCGCCGCGGGGATCAGGCAGTCGGTGCTCACCGGCAACATCAGGCCGATGGCGGCGCTGAAGCTCGCGCGGGCTGGCCTGCGTGATCATCTCGACCTGGACGCCGGCGCGTACGGCGACGTGCACGAGGTCCGGGCCGAGCTGGTCACGGCGGCCCGGGCCGCGGCGGCCCGGGTGTACGGGGCTGATTTCTCCGGTGCGGCGACGATCCTGGTCGGTGACACGCCGCTGGACGTGGAGGCGGCGCTGGTCACCGGGGCCCGCGTAGTGGCCGTCGCGACCGGCAGTTACGGTGCGGACGAGCTGGCTTCGGCGGGCGCGCACGTGGTGCTGCCCGACCTGACGGACACCAGCCGGGCGCTCGCCGCCGTCACCGAGGCGTTAGCGGTGAGCCCGGGGGCGGTGATGCGATGTAAGAAGGGATGGCTCACAGGCTAGGGCGCGCAGAGACGGTGGTGCCAGGCGATCGCCGAGGTATCGGTGAGCGAGGCCACCTGGTCGATGACCACGCGGCGCTGGGCGGCGCCGGACCCGGCTTGCTCCCAGGCTGGGCGGAACAGCGGATCCAGTGTCCCGGGGGCGCCGCGCTCGACGGCATGGGCCAGCTCGGCCAGCAGCTCCCGCTCCCGGGCCTGAGCCTGGGCGGCGCCGGCCCGGGCCATGACGTAGCGAGCTGTGATGCCCTTGAGCAAGGCGCATTCGAGGCGCTGACGGCGGGGGACGATGAGGTTGGCGGCGTAACGGGTGAGGGAGTGGCCGATGGGGCTGGCATGGCTGAGGGGCGTGCCCGACGCCGGAGGGGTGGTGTCCAGGGCGGTGGCGAGGGTGGCTTGCTGGGCGGCTACGCAGAAGCGGCCGATTAGTTCGCTGGTGAGGTTCTTGAGCGCGGCGGCAGCGGCGGGGCCGCCGTCGTAGGAGGCGGGCCAGATTTCCAGGGCGAGGAGGTCGTCCAGGATCTCGGTGAGTTCGCCGGGCGTCACGTCACTACCGCAGTAGGCGAGGGTGGTGCGGGAAAGCTCGGCTCGTTCGGTCGGGGATTTCAGGGTTTTGAACGTGATCAGGCCGGCGTGGAAGCCGTCTTCCATGTCGTGGACCGAGTAGGCGACATCGTCGGCCCAGTCCATGACCTGGGCTTCCAGGCACGACCGCTGGCCGGGGGCGCCGTCGCGGATCCAGTGAAAGACCTCGGCGTCGTCGGCGTAGGCGCCGAACTTGACGCCTGGCCCGCCAAACCAGGGGTATTTGAGGGTGGCGTCCAGGGTGGCCCGGGTCAGGTTCAGGCCGGCGCCGGGGACCTTGGGCTCGAGCCTGGTCAGCAGGCGCAGCGACTGGGCGTTGCCCTCGAAGCCGCCGAACGAGATGGCGAGCTCGTTGAGAGCGGACTCGCCGTTATGACCGAACGGGCTGTGGCCGATGTCGTGGGCCAGGCAGGCGGCGTCGACCAGGTCGGGGTCGCAGCCGATCTCCTGGCCGAGCTCGCGCCCGATCTGGGCGCACTCCAGGGAGTGAGTGAGCCGGGTCCGCGGGAAGTCAGCCGACCCGGGCGCCACCACCTGGGTTTTGGCCGAGAGCCGGCGGAGCCCGGCGCAATGCAGCACGCGGGCCCGGTCTCGCTCGAAGTCGCTGCGCCCGGCCCGCTTGGGCGGCTCTGCCACCCAGCGGGCCGTGGCGCAGTCGTCGTACCCTGCTGTCACTCGTTACCTGCTGGCCCTACCGGCTAGCCGAGCCTTCGCCGGCCAGCGCGGCGCGGCCCGCCTCCAGGCGGGCGATCGGCACGCGGAACGGCGAGCAGGACACGTAGTCCAGGCCCACCTCGTGGAAGAAGTGGACCGAATCGGGGTCGCCGCCGTGCTCGCCGCAGACGCCGAGCTCGATGCCGGGGCGGGCCTTCTTGCCCTCCTCGACGGCGATCTTGACCAGGCGGCCGACGCCGTCGCGGTCGATCGTCTCGAACGGCGAGACGCCGAAGATGCCCAGCTCGATGTACCGGCTGAAGAACGCGCCTTCCACGTCGTCCCGGGAGAAACCCCAGGTCATCTGGGTCAGGTCGTT
>JAJKHX010000193.1 GCA_021154785.1 Nocardiopsis sp. | reverse complement strand
TGTGGTGGCTGCGCCAGTACGGGGGCGGCCTGCTGCTGCCGCTGCGCGACGGCACCGCCGGCCAGACCAGCTACGGCGGCGGCCGGTACGCGCTGGACACCGCCAAGAGCGCCGATCTCGGCGGCCGGGACGGGCACCTGGTCGTCGACCTGAACTTCCTGTACCACCCGTCCTGCCGGTACAACGACGCGTGGCAGTGCCCGCTGGCCCCGCCGGGGAACACCATCAGCGCGCCGGTCAGCGGCGGTGAGCGACTCAGCTAGCCGGGTGGCGCGCGGTGACGCCATGCCCCGGGCCTGGCCAGTTGTGCTCGCGGCGCCCGGCGCAAGGATAATGGTGCAGGCCCGCTCGGCCGCAGGAGGTGATGGCCCGTATGACCAGCCGCCAGGTCTTCACGTCCAGGCTCAGAGGCCGTCCGCTGCTGGACAGCGACGGCCTGACCATCGGCCGGGTCCGGGACGTCGTCATCCTGCCCGCCTCCGGGCACGAGCCGCCGCGCGCGCTGGGGCTGGTCGTGACGCTGCAGCGGCGCCGCATCTTCGTCAACCTCAACGGGATCGCGGAGATATCCATCGACGGCGCCCATCTCAGCGGCGGCAACGTCGACCTGGACCGGTTCACCCGGCGGGCCGGGGAGATGCTGGCGTCGGAGCTGTACGGCAAGCAGACCGAGGGCGGGACCGTCGCCGACGTCGCCATCGTCCCCGGCGAGCAGCGCCGGGTCGGCTGGGAGGTCAGCGCGCTGGCCGTCGCGCACGGCCACGGCCTGCGCCACCGGCGCACGACGGTCGTGCCGTGGGACAAGCACCCCGAGCTGTTCCGGGGCGGGCCGCAGGCCGACCAGCTGACCAGCCTGCGCGAACTGCAGCCGGCCGACCTCGCCGCCGCCGTCGAGGGCATGTCGCCCAGCCGGCGCAGCCAGCTCGCGGCCGCCCTGGACGACGAGGAACTGGCCGACCTGCTCGAGGAGATGCCCGAACAGGACCAGATCCGGCTGCTGGACGGCCTCGAGCTCGAGCGCAGCGCCGACGTGGTCGAGGAGATGCAGCCCGACGACGCCGCGGACCTGCTCGCGGAGATGCCGACCGAGCAGCGTGAGCGGCTGCTGACCGCGATGGAGGCCGTCCCGGCCGCGGACCTGCGGCGGCTGCTGCTCTACGACGCCACGACGGCGGGCGGCCTGATGACCTCCCAGCCCCTGATCGTGACCCCGGACGTGTCGGTCGCGGAGGTGCTGGCCCGGGTCAGGGACCCGGACATGCCCGTCACCTCAGCCGTGCAGGTCTACGTGTGCGAGCCGCCGATCATCACGCCCACCGGCCGTTACCTTGGCATCGTGGGCTTCCAGCGGCTGCTGCGCCGGGCGCCCGCCACCAAGGTCGGCGACTGCGTCCAGTCGAGCGTCTTCGTCCGGCCCGACTTGAAGGAACACGAGCTGGCGGCCCGGCTGGCCGCCTACAACCTGGTCAGCGTGGCCGTGTGCGACGATGACGGCCGCCTGCTCGGCGCGGTTACCGTCGACGACGTACTGGACCACCTGCTGCCGCCGGGCTGGCGGAGGACGGGAGGCTGAGATGGCACGTTTGTCCGCCCGCCTCAATGAGCGGGCCGACCTGTCCGTGCCGCGCGGCGCCACCCCGCGGATGGGCGCGCGCTACGACGCGGACGCGTTCGGCCGTTTCTCCGAGGCGATCGCGCGGTTTCTGGGCACCGGCCGTTTCCTGGTCGGCCAGACGATACTGGTCCTCGGCTGGATCGTGCTCAACACCGTCGGCCTCATCAAGCACTGGGACCCGTACCCGTTCATCCTGCTCAACCTGGCCTTCTCGACCCAGGCGGCCTACGCCGCGCCGCTCATCCTGCTGGCGCAGAACCGGCAGGACGACCGGGACCGGGCCAACATCGAGCGCGACCGCGAGGTGGCGGCCCGGACCCAGGCCGACACCGAGTTCCTCGCCCGCGAGATCGCCTCGGTCCGGCTGGCGCTGGAGAAGATGGTAACCACGCAGGACCTCGAGGACTCGCTGGACAGAATGGCCAAGCTGATCACCGACCAGCTCGGCGAGAACCAGGGGCCGGCGGAGGAAGTGGCGGATTCAGGGCCGTCCGGCGACGGGCGGGTGCCGGGCAATGCGCTCGGCCCGCAGCGCTGAGCGACGGACCTTGCCCGCGTCGTCGCGCAGCGGTGTGGCCGCGCGCTCGATCACGCGGGGCAGCTTGTACGGGGCGAGCCGCTGGCGCAGGTGAGCCAGCAGGTCCTCGTCCGTGGCGGGCTGGGAGAGCTCGACGATGGCGCAAGGCTTACTGCCCAGGTCCTCGTCGGGCAGGCCGAACACGCAGCAGGACCGGACGGCCGGGTGCTCGTCCAGGGCGGCCTCGATCTCGGCCGGGTACACATTGGCCCCGCCGACCAGGATCATGTCCGCGAGGCGGTCGGTGATGTAGACGTAGCCGTCCGCGTCGACCCTGCCGATGTCGCCGAGGGACTCCCAGCCGTCGGGGGCGCTGCGCGCGGTGGCGCCGATGTAGCGGTACGGCGACGAGACCTGCGGGCCCCGGCGCATCCAGAGCTCGCCTTCCTCGCCGACCGGGACCGGGTGCCCGTCAGGGTCGCGTATCTCGATCTCGCCGAGCACCGTCCGGCCGACGGAACCGCGGTGCTCGAGCCACTCGGTCCCACTGAGGACCGTCACGGCCTGGAGCTCGGTGCCGCCGTAAAGCTCGATGATCTTCTCCGGGCCGAGCCAGTCGATCCAGGCTTGCTTGAGCCAGGCCGGGCACGGCGCGGCCAGGTGGAACGCCACCTCCAGCGAGGACACGTCGGCGGCCAGCCGGACTTCCTGGGGCAGCCGCCAGATCCGCAGCATCATCGTCGGCACCAGGAACAGGTAGGTCACCCGGTGCTTTTCTACTAGGTGCAGCGTCTGCGCCGGGTCGAACCTGGGCATCAGCACGACGTGATTGCCGAGCAGCAGGCCGGTCGTGGCGACCGCGAACGGCCCGTTGTGGGCGAGCGGCCCGGTCATCAGGACGCAGCCGTCCGGGCGCATGCGGACCAGGGTGCCGGCCGGAGCCGCCACCTCGAACACGGCAGGCTGGCTGGCCGCGATCAGCTTCGGCCGGCCGGTGCTCCCGCCGCTGGTCATGAGCTTCCACTCCGGCGAGACGCCCGGCGTGAACTCCCCCGCCGGGAGCTGCGCGGGCACGGCTTCCAGGACCGGCCGCGATCCGCTCTCCGCGGACGGCACCCCGACCACCAGGGCCGGGTCGGCCAGGTCGACGATGGCGGCGCGCTCCAGCGGCGGGAGACGGTCGGAGATCGGGTTCGGCACCGCGCCCAGGGCCCACGTCGCGAACATGGCCAGCACGAACCCGACCGAGTTCGGCAGGCCGATGGTGACCGTCGAGCCCTGCGCCACGCCGCGTTCCGCGAACAGCGCGGCCAGTCCCTCGACCCGCTGGACGAGCTCGGCCCGGGTCAGCGTCTCGTCCCGCCAGGTCAGCGCCGGGCGCCCCGGATCGGCGGCGGCGAGCTGACGCAGGACGGTAAGGAAAGTAGTCCCCTGCTCCACGTACCGAACGTACACCGGGCCGCGGGCTACCGCCCGGCGCCGGGCAGCTCGACCGAGATCGTGGTGCCCAATCCCCGGCGGCTGCCGTAGTGTACTCGCCTCAGCACGAGCCGCAGGTGTATCAAGGATGCGGCGGCACATCTCCGATTCATTGAAGAAACGTCGGGCATACGCGCCGGGCCAAGCGGTTACTAATCCTGGAGGAGTCATATGACGGCAGGTACGCAGACGGACTCGGACTTCGCGTTCGCAGGGCTCGCCACGCCTGAGGTAGAGCCGGCGGAGCACATCCAGGCGCTTGCGGCGGGACCTGATCCGCTCGGGGCCCTGGCAGGCCTGCTGGGCACCTGGAAAGGGCACGGCTTCAACGCCATCTGGAGGCCGCACCACCCGGCTGACCAGCAGGACCGCTTTCTCGAGCTGAACATGACCAACGAGACGCTGGCGTTCACCCGGATCAACGGGCCGATCCCCAACCGCGGGCTGGCGATGGCGGACATCAACATGTTCGGCCTGACCTACATGCAGCAGATCAGCGAGGCGAGCACCGGCGCGGGTCTCCACATCGAGCCGGGCATCTGGGCCGCGGTGCCCCCGACGGCCGATCCCAAGGAGCCGGCCTCGGTGGTCCGCATGGCGTCGATCCCGCACGGCACGACCATCCTGGCCCAGGGCGTCGCCCAGGTGATCCAGGGAGGCCCCCAGAACATCCCGAACAACAACATCCTGCCGTTCTTCACCGGCACCCCGGCGCCCGCGAACGGCGACTTCAACTCCGTGGCGCAGACGTTCACCGAGCTGAACCTGTCGCAGCCGACCCAGTTCCGCTTCGTAGCTCCGGGGGTGACGCAGAACATCGTCAAGAACCCCAACAGCGTGCTGCAGAACGCGCTCAAGTCCTCGCTGCAAGGCACGACCATGAAGAGCCGGACGTTCCTGCACGTGGCGACTGATCACAGCTCCATCAACGCCGGCGGCGGCACCGCCAACACGGCGTTCCTGGCCGCCAGCGGCAATCCTCCCGGCGGCAACGCCAAGGCCACGCAGGTCCAGGCGACGTTCTGGATCGAGACGATCGCCGGCACCGGGGGCCAGCCGGACAAGCACCAGCTGCAGTACACGCAGCTGGTGATGCTCGACTTCAACGGCATCCACTGGCCCCACGTCACCGTCGGCACGCTGGTCAAGCAGTAGGCCGGCGGCGCATCAGCGCCGGTCCGGCGAGCGTGGCCCGCCGGACCGGCGCTGATGACTATCGTGGTTGCCCCGGGCTAGAAGAAGGTGTGCACGATGTCGGTGATGCGGTCCTGCTCGTCGAGGACCGGGATCAGCCGCCACTTGTCCAGGGTGGTGCAGGGGTGGGAGATGCCGAGGCCGATCAGGTCGCCGGGCGCCAGCAGGATATCCGGGTCTAGCCGCAGGTAGGCGTGCTGGTCGTTGAGCTCGGTGACCTCGCCGGTCAGGTCAGCCGCTCCCCCGTTACGGCGCAGCGCCCGCAGCGGCACCGGCAGGCCGGCGTCGAAGCCGGCGTCGCGGCGGCCCGCGCTGAGCAGGGCCAGACCGGGCTCGGGGCGGGACAGGACCTGCGCCCACAGTTCCAGGGCCGGCTGGAGCGCGGGGGCTCCGGCCACGCCGCGGGCGGCGGGCGTGGCGGCCCGGTAGAGCCCGTGATCGTGGAAGAGGTAGCCGCCGCTGCGCAGGACCACGGTCATCCCGGCCGAGCTGGCCGCGGCCAGTTCGCGGGCCACGACGTCGAAATACACGCTGCCGCCGGCCGTCACGATGAACCCGTCACTCGCGCCAGCCAGGTTCGCGACCTGGCCCGATAGGGCCGCCAGGCGCTGGCAGAACGAGGCGACCAGGTCGTCGGTCTGCGGTTGGCTGTCCCCGTGGATACTGCCCTCGTAGCCGGCCACCCCCGCGACCGTCAGGGTGCTGGTGGCGGCGGCCGCCTTGGCTACCGCGAGGGCCTGCTCGTCGGTCCGGCAGCCGGTGCGTGCCGCGCCGATCTCCACCAGGACCGGGAACCTGCGCCCGGCCGGGCGGTCCGTCAGGACCCGGTCCAGGATGGCCACGCCGTCGGTGCTGTCGACGTAGCAGTAAGCCTCGAATCCGGGGTCGGCGGCGAGCTCACCCGCGAGCCAGGCGATGCCCGCCTCGTCCACCAGCTCGTTCGCCATCAGCAGGCGGGGGAAACCGAACGCGCGATAGGCCCGCAGCTGGCCGATGGCGGCCACGGTGATCCCCCAGGCGCCGCTGGCGAGCTGGCGGGCGGCGAGCTCGGGCGACATGGACGTCTTGCCGTGCGGGGCCAGCTCCACCCCGGCCCGGGCGCAGAAGCCGGCCATCGACTCGAGGTTGCTGGCGAGCGCGGACTCCCGCAGCGTCAGCACCGGGTAGCTGAGGCCCGCCGCTGGCAGGGCCGGCCGCGCTGCGGCCAGGCTCGCGGGCGTCGGCGCGCTCGTCCCGGACGCCAGCAGGCCAAGCCCCTTGTCGGATGGCTCGACGGGGCGCTCGCGCAGCGCCCGCAGTCGCTCTTCGACCAGCGGCGGCAGCGAATGGGGCACGGGACGTCCTGGCCGGCTGGGGGTCACTCCTCTATTATGAACAAAACAACCGTTTGATAGGACTGTGCACCTAGTAGAGCGGAGAGGACATCGCATGACCGGCTACGACGTCGTAGTGATCGGGGCCGGGGCGGCTGGCCTTTCCGCCGGAGCGCTGCTGGCCACCGAGGGCAAGCGGGTCCTGGTGGCCGACCGCAGCCCGGTGCTGGGCGGCCGGCCATGGCGGTGCCGGACGAGGCTTCAAGGTCAACGTCGGCGGCCATCTCATCGAAGATCCCGGATCCGGCCTGACCAAGGTCATCAAGGCCCTCATCGAGACCCCGTACTCCGAGCTCGACCGCTGGGACGACAAGAACCTGCGGCAGTGGCTGCACCAGTACACCGACGACCAGGGCGTTATCGACCTGTTCGAGTTCATCACCGTGCTGGAGTGCATGACCGACCAGTGGTGGGACCACTCGGCCAGCGACAACCTCTACGTCCGCAAGATGCACTTCTCCGAGCGGGGCACCGCCGCCTACTCCTGCTGGCCGGGGCAGGGCTGGGACGGGATGTGGGCCGACCTGTCCGACGCGATCACCTCCCACGGCGGCGAGCTGCGGCTCGGCACCGCAGTGGAGCGCGTCGTTATCGAGAACCACGAGGTCAAGGGCGTCGCGGTAGCGCGCCAACCACGGGTGCTGCCGAACGAGTTCTTCGAAGAGGAGATCATCGAGGCGCCATGCGTGATCTCCACGCTGCCGGTGTGGCACGTGCTCAAGGTGGTACCCGAGGACGAGCTACCCGACTGGTACGCCGGCCAGATCAAGTACCTGGCCCAGGACCGCTTCCGGATCGCCTGGCTGGGCCTGTGGAACATCACCGCGTTCGGCGATCCCGCGCTGGCCCGGTACTCCTTCGGCGCGATGAGGCAACTGCGCGAGGAGCTGAACCGATGACCGATCCCGTCAGCGCCTACTTCGACGCGATCAACGCCGAGGACTGGGACACGCTGGCCGGGCTGTGGGAGCCGGACGCGGAGCTGTATCCCGCCGGAGGCCGGCCCCGGCACGGCCGCGACGCGATCGGAGCCTACTACCCGCGCCTGCTGGCCGGGTGGGCCGAGCATGTCGACCGGCCCGGACGGCGGATCACCGAGGCAGAGACGGTGGTGGTGGAAATCAGGTTCACCGGCACGACGGCCCGGGGCCGGCCGGTCGCCTTCGACGCGGTGGACCTGTTCGACCTGGCCGGCCCGCGGATCAGGCGGCTGTCGATCTGGTACGACACCGCGGCGGTGCTGCGCCAGGTCCAGGGTGGCTGACCAGGTCGCGATCACGCTGCCGGTCGCGACCAAATCCGGATATGTGAATGTGGCACGCCGAGAGGGGAGCGGCGTTTCCTCCCCAGCCTGAAGACCAGGTTCCCGCGCCGCAGAAAACGAAGAGCTTCCGGATGGCGGTGGGCCCGGCGCACGAGGAGGAGCTGCGCTGCATCCGCCGGTTCGGGCGCGACGTTGTCCCGGCGTTCAGCTGAGGTGAGCGGCTACCTGAAGCTCTGCACGCTGGCGACCTCCTGGTGCGGGGCAGCGAGCACCATCCGGAGCGGAAAGCGCTGGTGCTGCCGGGGGTCCGGCGGAGCTATCGGGGGCTGACCGACCGGGCCACCCAGATGGCCAGGTCGCTGACCGTGACCGAGGTGACCTGCGGCGACCGCGTCGGTCTTTTCATGCCGAACGGGCCCGAGTTCATCGAGATCTGTTCGGTATCTTGTTCACCGGGGCGGTCGCCGTCCTGGTCAACGCCCGGTTCACCGCCCGCGAACTCGGGCACGTGGCCCGGGTCAGGACCGGGGGTCGCCACCCGGTTCCGGCTCGGCTACGCCCACGGGGACCGGGTGTTCGCGCCCTGCCCGATGTTCCACATCGCGTCGATTCAGCGGATGGCGGCCACGCTGCATGCCTGCGGCACGTTCGTGTCGATGGCCCACTTCGAGCCAGCGCTGGCCCTCAAGCTGATCGAGGCCGAGCGGATGACGCAGCTGTTCCCGGCCTTCCCGCCGCTCACGCCGGGCCTGCTGAACTACCCGGACTACCCGACGGACAGCTTCGGCTCGGTGGTGATGGTCGACCCGGCCGACGACGATGCCGCGCGGCTGGCCACCCAGGGCCCGCCGTTCCCCGGCCTGGAGATCGGCATCAGGGGCGAGTCCGGTCAGGCGGTGCCGCCCGGCGGCCACGGCGAGATCGCCATCCGCGGGCCGTCGAGATCGCCTCGCACCTGCAGGCCCGTCATCGCGCACTGCCGGGCCGGGCTGGCCAGCTTCAAGGTGCCGCGGCACGTGCGGTTCGTCACCGAGTGGCCGATGTCCTCCGCCAAGGTGCGACGTTCCGGCTCCGCGAGCAGCTCGAGGCCGAACTGGAGACCCGCCGGATGCCATGATGGTAGCCATGGTGCCGGTTACCCGTTTGTTCGCCGATGGCGACGGTCATGCCCGGTTCGAGGACATCGAGATCCCGCTGGCTCCCGGCGACCCGCCGCCGGACGTGATGAGCGTGTCCCGGCCCTTCCAGGCCTCCGCGGTGCTCTTCGGCCGCGGCCCGGCGGGCGGGAGCCACCCCGAGCAGCCCGAGCACGCGCGCCAGCTCGTCGTCGGCATATCCGGCCGGGTCGAGGTGACCGCGAGCGGGGAAACCCGTACGTTCGGGCCGGGTGACGTGCTGCTCGTCGAGGACACCGAGGGCCTCGGGCACTCCAGCCGGTCAGCCGAGGGCTTCCTGGCCGCGTTCGTCGTGCTGAAGGGATGAGCGGTGCGCTTCAACCATCTCGGGCTGCCAGTGCGGGACTACCGGCGCAGCCTGGAGTTTTATTCGGCCTACTTCGGCTTCGACCCGGCCAGCGCCCAGGAGTACCCGGACGGCACCGTCATCGTCCGCGACGCGAACGGGTTCGACCTGGCGCTTCACCCGGTCGGGCAGGTCGGAGAGCAGCCCGCATTCCTGCACGCCGGCTTCCGGGCCGCCGAGCCAGCCGAGGTGCGCACGCTGCTGGCCCGCCTGCAAGCCGACGGCGTCCCGATCGTGGAGCAGGACGACGAGGACGCGCTGATGGCGTTCAAGTGCCTCGACCCGGACGGCCACCGGGTCGAGGTGTACTGGGAACCACTAGTCACCGGAGGTGCATGAGGCATGGCTATCGTCCACGACACCACGATGAGCCCGGGCAAGCTGGACCTCCTGGCGGCCTGGCTGCCCGCCCAGCCGTGGTACTCCGGTAACGGGCGCGAGCCGCAGCTGGCCAAGGCCGGCGGTTTCCGGCTCGACGACCCGCAAGGCGAAATCGGCATCGAGTTCATGCTGGTGGCCGACGGGCCGGCCGTCTACCAGGTGCCGATGACCTATCACGGACGGGAGCTCGCCGGCGCCGACGGCCGCCTGATCGGGACGTCCGAGCACGGCGTGCTCGGACACCGCTGGATCTACGACGGCATCCGCGATCCAGTCCTCGTGACCCAGCTGGTCGCCCTCATCCAGGGAGACGTCGAGGCTCAGGCGCAGGGCGTCAGCAGTACGCCGGATCCCACCGTGACGGGCCAGCCGGTGGCCGCCGATTCCCTCGCCGCGATCAGCTCGGTGGTCAGCGGCGACGGCCCGGCCGGCACCGAGCTCCTGGTCGATACCGTCGGCCCGGACGGCAGGGCTTCCGGCCAGCTCACCCTCCGGATCAGGAGAATCCTCCAGGAGGACGCCAGCGGCGCCCCGCCCGGTGACGCGGGCCAGGCCGGTGACGAGACCGATCTTCCGTGCCTTTCCGGCCTATGGCGGCGGCCCGACGGCGCCGAGGTCCGCGGGGTGCTCGCCACCGCGCGGTGGGCCCCGCTGCCGCTCGCGCAGCCCTAGCGACCCTTACCGGACCGGGGCCGCTGACCTGCCACCATTCCTGCGGATCGACTGGTGTTCCCAGTTCGGTTCAGGACGGAATGATGGCCTCGGTGCCGTCGTCCCAGCGCCACGGGACGTGGTGGCCCTGCAGGTGCACCCCGCCGATCCACCGGTCGATGCCGTTGAGGGTGATCTGGTCGGCCTGGCCGGCCAACACCCGCGCTCCGGTCCCGGTCAGACGCACGCCCGTGGCCCGCGCCACGGGGCGGCCGGGCGGGTCGAGACGGAGCAGCGGGTCCGGCCCTTTCGCCAGCCGGTCCATCCGGGCAAAGCACGTGGTGTCTCCTGCGTACGGCCGCGTCTCCCGCGCCTGGGACCGCACGAAAGCCGTCCCGGCTTGGGATGCGCCGTCGGCGATGGCGGCCAGCACTCGCCGCTCGGTCAGCGACAGGCCGTCCCTGGTTGCCGGGTACTCCCGGCTGAGCCGGTCGAACGCCTCGCCCAGGAACCGCAGCTCGCCCAGCCGCGCGGCGGCAATGGAGCCCAGATCCCCGGGGTCGGGCGCCCGGAAGGCCGCCCACGCGCGGGTGGCCAGCTCGAGCGCCGCCGGGGTCAGCCGCGCGCATGCGTTCGTGTACGGCAGCTCGCGCAGCTGCCCGGCGGTCAGCTCTCCGAGGCCGCCGAAGCGGGCGATGCCCGCGTGTTCCCCGATGCAGATCAAGGTGATGCGCCCGGCGGAAACGCCCAGGGCCGCCAGGCGGGCCAGGATCTCGGTGATCTGCAGCTGGTCGTACAGGTCCGCCTCGAACCACAGCACGTACTCGCCGTCGCGGTTGTCCTCCAGGGCCTGATCCCGCTCGGCGAGCTGACTGATCGTCGCGGCATGATCGACGCCTTCATAACCGGCGAGGTACTCGGCCCTGATCCGGCGCAGCTCGGCCGGCGCGGCCGCGGGCACCGGTCCCTCGTGCAGGATGTCGCGCCAGTAGATCACGCGCCGCGCAAACCCGGTCCCCGGTACGTCGGTGGCGTCGCCGTTGCTGATGTGGAGCGCC
>JAJKHX010000192.1 GCA_021154785.1 Nocardiopsis sp. | reverse complement strand
TCCCCGGGCGCGGAGCACCGCTCGTTCGGCGGTCCAGTGCCTGGCCTTCACCTGCTGCTCGGCCAGGTCGAGGGACTCGCGGTAGCTGCCCTCGTCGTAGGCGATCTGGTTGACCCCCGTGTAGGGGAACTCGTGCCTGCCGATCAGGTTGACCCGGCGCACCTGCAGCGGGTCGAGCCCGAGCGCCTCCGCGGCCTTCTCCATCAGCCGCTCCATCACCAGCACGATCTGCGGCCGCGACACGCCCCGGTACGGCGCGGCCGGGGCCTTGCTGGTGGCGATGGCCCGGCCCCGGGCCCGGTACGCGGGCACCTTGTAGATCCCGGGCAGCTCGGTCGCGGCCATGAGCGGCTCGACCGCACAGGTGAACGGGAACACCGAGTACGCCCCGGTGTCGCAGTCGATCTCCGCGTCCAGTCCGAGGATCCGGCCCTGCTCGTCGAAGGCGGCGGTGACCCGGTAGCGCTGCTCGTGGCCGTGGAAGGCGGCGGTCAGGTTCTCCTGCCGGTCCTCGGTCCAGCGCACCGGCCGCCGCAGCCGGAGTGCGGCCGCCGCCACGGCCACCTCCTCCCGGCCCACCACGCACTTCAGCCCGAACCCGCCGCCGACGTCCGGGGCGATGACCCGGACGGACCGCTCGGGGAGGTTCAGCGCCTGGGCGACACCGGAACGGACCTGGTGCGGCACCTGGGTGGAGACGTGCATGACCAGCTGGTCATCGCGGTCGTCCCATTCGGCCAGGCAGGCACGTCCCTCGAGGGGCAGGGCGGCGAGCCGCGCGCTGGCGAAGGTCGCGCTGACGCGAGTCTTCGCCGCGGCGAAGATCCGCGGGAGCCGCTCGTCGTCGAACATCAGCAGGTCGACCAGGCAGTTACCGTGGTCGTGCAGGCGGGGAGCGCCGGCCGCGGTGGCGGCCTCGATGCTCGCCGCGGCGGGCTGCGGATCCCAGTCCACCTCGGCTAGCTCGGCCGCGTCCTCGGCCCGGTAGTCATCGTCGGCGACCACGATCGCCACCGGCTCGCCGACGAACCGGACCCGGTCGCCGGCCAGGATAGGCATGGGAGTCGGCACGAACTCGTCCCGTTCCAGCATCGCCAGCAGGGACGGATGCCCGAGGTCGGCCGCGGTGAACAGGGCCTGCACGCCGGGGGCCGACCGGGCCGCGTCGGCGTCGATGCCGCCGACCAGGGCGTGGGCGTGCGGGCTGCGGACGAACGCGGCGTGCAGCAGTCCCGGCCGGGTCAGGTCGCCGGTGAACCGCCCCCGGCCGAGGAGCATCCGGCGGTCCTCCTTGCGCGGCAGCGGGGTACCGATCCACTGGCTCATTGGTGAACCTGCCGGCTTGTCTCCTCTAGGGCCCGGGTGACCAAGGTCGCAGTCAGCCTGCGCCGGAACCCGGCGTCGCCGTGCGAGTCAGGGAAGGGGGATGGGGAGGCGGGTGGGGGGTCGACCTGCCCGGCCGCGTGCTCGCCCATGGCCCGCCAGGTTTCCGCGCTGGCGGGCTGCCCGGTCAGCGGGCCGGCGTCCACTTCCACCGGCCGCGGGCCGACCCCGCCCAGGACCACCCGTCCGGACCGGCAGGTGCCGTCCGCGATATCCGCGGACACGGCGGCGGCCACCACGGCGAAATCCCCCTGCCGCGGGGCGAACTCGGTGAGCGCCGCGGCCGGTGCGGGCTCGGGGAACCACAGCTCGGTGATCATCTCGTCGGGCCCGGCCGCGGTGCTGTAGTAGCCCTCGAAGAACCCGGCGGCCGGGACGGTTCGTTCCCCGGCCGGCCCGGTGAGCACGATCCGCGCGTTCAGCAGGACGGCCAGCAGGCACCATTCCGCCGCCGGGTCGGCGTGGGCGATGCTGCCGCCGAAGGTGCCCCGGCTGCGGATCGGGTAGTGCCCGATCCACCGGGCTGACCGGGGCAGCACGCCGAAGCCGCCGAGGACGGCCGGGTCCCGGCTGGTCTCGACGGCGCGGTGGGTGGTGAGGGCGCCGATGCGCAGCCCGTCGTCCGGCCGGACGCGCAGGTAGCTCAGGCCGCCGATCCTGGACACGTCCACCAGGGCGGCCGGCCGGGCCAGCCGGAAGTTCATCATCGGGACCAGGCTCAGGCCGCCGGCCAGGATCTTCGCCTCGTCACCCAGCTCGGCCAGCAGCGCCACCGCCTCGGCGACGCTGTGCGCGCGGTGGTAGGCGAACGGCGCTGGCTTCACCTGGCTCCCCTGGCCAATGGCTCCCTTGGCTGATGCTTCCGTTCACTTGGTATACCATATTTCAGGCGTTTGGGAAGCCCCCGCATCGCGGGAGCCTGCACGGTTCGGGAGCCTGGCATGCCGCATCCTCACCTGGCCGTCGAGACCAGCCCGGCCGGCTACCGCCGGCTGCGCCTGTCCCGGCCGGAGCGGCGCAACGCGCTGGACGTGAGCCTGCTGCGCGCGGTGACGGACGCGCTGGCGGCCGATCCGGAGGTGCCGGTCCTGCTGGCCAGCGCCGATCCGAGGGTGTTCTGCGCCGGGGCCGACCTGACCATCTCAGCGGCCGAACGGGCGGCCGTCTCCGACCTGGTGTACGACTGCTGCGAAATCATCGTGACCAGGCCCGGCCCGGTGATCGCGGTCCTGACCGGGCCGGCGGTGGGCGGCGGCGCGCAGCTGGCCGCCGCGTCCGACCTGCGGATCGCGAGCCCGGCGGCGCGGCTGCGCTGGACCGGTCCGCCCGGCCTGGACCTGTCGGTGGGCGCCTGGCTGCTGCCCGACCTGGTGGGCCGGGGCACGGCCATGGACCTGGTGCTGACCGGACGATGGGTGGAGGCGGCCGAGGCGCTGGCGCTCGGCCTGGTCAACCAGGTCTGCGACGAACCGGAACCGGTCGCGGCGGGAATCGCGGCCGGCCTGGCCGGGCACGGCACGGGGGCCAAGGCCGTGCTGGCGGGCGGGCTGCTCGACCGGATGCAGGCCGAGCGGGCGGCCAACCGCGCGGCCTGGGCCCGCGTGCTGGGTACGTGATGAGCAGCGACGGCATCGTGAGCGGCGGCGCCCTCATGGGCGGCGGCTACGAGGACTGGAGCCTGGCCGGCTGGCGGACGCACGTGCCGGACGCGGCCGACGTGCGGGAGTACGCCGCGGGCCTCGGTGATCAGTCCGTGCCCGGGCTGGCGGCCACGGCCGCCAGCCGATTCCCCCGCCGGGTCGCGGTCACCGTGGACGGCGAGCCGCTCACCCACGCGGCGCTCGACGAGGAGTCGGGCCGGGTGGCGGGGTGGCTGGCCCGGCGGGTGGCCCCCGGCGACCGGGTGCTGCTCGCGGCCGACGCCAGCCTCGGCTTCGTGCGCTGTTATCTCGGCGCGCTGCGGGCCGGGGCGGTGGTGGTCCTGGCCAACCCGGGCTACACCGCCGCCGAACTCCGGCACCTGGTCGCCGACTCCGGTGCCGTGCTGGCCTTCGCCGACCGCGAGCCTGCCGGACGGCTGGCCAGCCTGGGGCCGGCCCTGGGCCTGGCGGTCGCTGATGTCAGGGAGCCGCCCCCGGACGCGGCCCCGCTGACCGGGATCGCCGTGGGGCCGGACGACCCGGCGCTGCTCGCATACACCTCCGGCACCACCGGCCGGCCCAAGGGGGTGCCGCTGACCCACCGCCAGGTGGCGGTCTCGGTCCGGGCGGTGATGGCGGCCTGGCGGTGGCAGGCCGATGACGTGCTGGTGCACGCCTTGCCGCTGTACCACCAGCACGGCCTGGGCGGCCTGCACACGGCGCTGTTCGCGGGCAGCACCGTGCACATCAGGTCCAGGTTCTCCGCGGCCGACCTGGTGCAGGCGGCGGCCGGCACCCGGGCCAGCGTGCTGTTCGCCGTGCCCACCATCTACCAGGCGCTGGCGGAGAGCCCGGCCGCGCAGGCCGGCGGGCTGCACGGCCTGCGGCTGGCGGTCTGCGGCTCGGCCCCGCTGAGCCCGGCCCTGGCCGCCCGGCTGCCGCCGGTGCTCGGGCGGCTGCCCCTGGTCAGGTACGGCACCACGGAGAGCGGCCTCGACGTCTCCAACCCGCTCGCCGGTCCCCGCGCGGACACCCTCGGGGTGCCGCTGCCCGGCGTGCTGGCCAGGATCGCGGCGGCGGACCACCTCGCGGCTCCCGGGCAGGATGGCGAGATCCAGGTCCGCGGGCCGCACGTCTTCACGGGTTACTGGAACGACCCGGCCGCGACCGCGGCCGCGTTCACGCCGGACGGCTGGTTCCGTACCGGCGACATCGGGGCCGTCGACCCGGCTTCCGGGCACCTGATGATCCGCGGCCGGACCAAGGAGATGATCATCAGCGGCGGCCTGAACGTCTACCCGCGTGAGGTGGAGATCGCCCTGGAGAGCCACCCATCGGTGGCCGAGGCCGCGGTGGCGGGGGTTCCCGATGAGCGGTGGGGTGAGCGGGTGACCGCCTGGGTGGTGCTGCGGGATAGGCGCGGATTCGACGAGGCGGCGCTCATCGCGCACGCCCGGACGGTGCTGGCCGGGTACAAGTGCCCCAAGCGGGTGTTCCAGCGGGCGGAGCTTCCGCGCAACCAGCTCGGCAAGATCGTCCGCAGCGAACTGCGCTGAAGCTAGCTGGGCTGAGCTAGCTAGCTGCGCGGGGTTCAGATGTCGCGGGGTTCAGATGTCGCGAGGGGAACTCTTCGCCAGACCGTACCGGGCCGCGACCGGATTCCACGCCTGCACGAACGCCGCCTTGGCGGCATCCGCCCGCTGGCTGGTGCTGAACGCGGCGTTGTAGGTGGCGGACTGGCTGGACGGGATGCACCCGCCGGCCTCCTGCTGCCGCGCCCAGGTCAGGTAGTCCTGGTCCGCCTTCAGCGAGCGGCTCAGCGCGGTCATCAGCGCGGACTTTACCGTCGCGCCATCGGGGAGGGCCGAGACCGTCAGGGCCGACGCCTGGCGGTACTCGCTGGTCCGCCAGTTCACCACGTTCTGCAGCTGGCTGGCCGCGCCGCCCAGGTTCGCACAGGAGCCAACCTGCTTGACGGCTTGGTGCAGGGCCGTCCGGGCGTCCGCGCTCGAGGCCAGCAGGGTGTCCAGGGCGACTGCCTGCTGGGAGGCCTGCGACGGCGCGGGCGAGGATGATGCCGCGGACGGGGACGCCGATGCGGGCGCCGTCGGCGGGGTTCGCGGCGAGGCGGCTGGGGCTCCCGCGGCGGAATGACCGGAAGCCGGGCGCTTGGACAAGACCAGCCCGGCCGCGACCGCGGCGATCACCACGATCACGGCCACGGCCGCCAGCGCGGGCCGCAGCCAGCGCCGGGCCGGCGGCGGGCTCGCGGGCGGGCCGACGCCGGGCCTAGGGCCGCCGGGCGGCCTGGCGGGCCAGCCGACCGTTTCCGCGGGCAGATCCGCGGCCACGGTAACGGGCGGCGTGAATTCCCCGGGCCTGGGTGCGATCAGCAGGGACGGCCCGGCCATGCTGGCCGGCCCACGCTGGGCGGCCCGCTCCGGGCTGGCCGGGGCCTGCTGGCGCGATGGCGCCGGGGCGGCCCGCAGGACCGATCCGAGGCCCAGCGCGGCACGCAGTTCCGCGGCGAACCGGCCGCAGCTCGGGTAGCGGTCGGCCGGCTCCTTGGCCAGTGCCCGGGCCAGTACCGCGTCCACCGCCGCGGGCAGGCCGGCCCGCCGCGCCGCGGCCACCGGCGGCGGCGCATACAACTGGGCGTACATCAGGGTCAGGCCCTGCTCCGCCCCGAACGGCGGCGCTCCGCAGAGCAGCTCGAACGAGGTGCAGGCCAGCGCGTACAGGTCGGCCCGGCCGTCGAGGACGTCCCCCTCGATCTGCTCGGGAGCGAGGTAGTCGAGCGTGTCGGCGATCTGGTCCGCCGCCGTGGCCAGGCCGGGCGGGAACACACGGCCCATCCCGAAGTCGGAGAGGTACACGTGATCAGGCGCCCGGTCACCGGCAGGCCCGGGCCGACGCCCGGCGACGGGGCCGGCGGTATCGAAGAGAATGTTCGCGGGCTTGACGTCGCGGTGGACCAGGCCCTGCGCGTGCGCGGCGTCGAGGGCCGACGCGACCTGGGCGATGACGCGCCAGGCGTAGTTGAGCGGAAGCGACCCGCTGCGGCGCAGCAGCGACCGCGCGTCGCCGCCGCGAGCGTAGCGCATGACGACGTACGGGGTCCCGTCCTCCTCGCCGGCGTCGTAGACCGGGATGATGTGCGGATGGTCCAGGGCGGCGGCCGCGCGGGACTCACGGACGAACGTGGCGGCGAAGGCGGTGTCGCGCGCCCGATCCGGCGCTAGCACCTTGACCGCTACCTGATAGTGCGAGCCCTCGTCACGGGCAAGGTAGACAGCCGCCGCGCGGCCCTGCCCCAGGCGCTCCCCTAGCCGGTAACCGGCGATCTTGCGGCTCACGAACCTCCGCTCGCGACGCGGTAGAGCACGTACCGGCTACCCGGCCGGACGTGCCCGCGGGGGCGGCGGCGCACCCGCATCGCAAACGATAATGACATTCCCCCAGGTCTGTCCGGACAATGCCAATCCGGTGCCCGCGGATGCTTCCCCCGACCTGATATTTGGTATACCATCCAGCTCACCGAGGACGGAAGGGGCTGCGGTGGATCTGCGACTAGACGGCAAGGTCGCGTTCGTCACCGGCGCCAGCAAGGGCATCGGCCGCTGCGTCGCCGAGTTCCTGGCCCGGGAAGGCTGCGACGTCGTCATCACGGCCCGGACCGCCGGACCGCTGGAAGCCGCCGCGGAGAAGATCGCGGCCGGCACCGGCCGGGCGGTGCTGCCGCTGGCCGGGGACATGAGCGTGACCGAGCACGTCCAGCGCTGCGTCGACGCGGCCCTGGACCGGTTCGGCCGGATCGACATCCTGGTCACCTGCGCGGGCAGCTCTCCGGGCGGCCTGCTCGAGGACCTGACCGAAGAGCAGTGGATGTCCAGCCTCAACCTGAAGTTCATGGGCTACGTCCGGTCCGTGCGTGCCGTCATCGGCCACATGCGCCAGCGCGGCGAGGGTGCGATCGTGCTCGTCGTCGGCAACGACGGCCTCAAGCCCAGCTACTGGGAGATGACGGCCGGCGTGGCCAACGCGGCGGACATCAACTTCGCCTCCTCGGTCGCCGAGCAGTACGGGCGGTGCGGGGTGCGCATCAACACCGTCAACCCCGGGCCGGTGAACACCGGCCGGTGGGACACGCTGGAGAAAGCCTTCGCCCGTGACAAGGGCGTAACCCAGGAGCGGGCGCACGAGCTAACCCAGCAGTCCATTCCCCTCGGCCGCATCTGCGAGCCGGAGGAAGTCGCCGCGCTGGTCACCTTCCTCGCCTCGCCGCGGGCCAGCTTCATCAACGGCGCCCATATCCCCGTCGACGGGGCGCAGCGCAAAGCCATCATGGATCAGTGAGGGAGCCAGGAAAAGGAGCACTGCCATGACCGACGCTACCGGCACCGCGGAGCTGCGGCCGCTTCAGGTCGAGATGAACGGCATCAACGTCATCGCCGAGAGCGAGCGCAAGGGCCACCCACGTGACCTGTTCTGGCCCTGGTTCGCCGCGAACGTCTCCGTGCTGGGACTGAGCTACGGCGCGTTCGTGCTCGGCTTCGGCATCTCCTTCTGGCAGGCGCTGATCGTCGGCGTGGCGGGGATCGTCCTGTCGTTCCTGGCCTGCGGGTTCATCGCGGTCGCCGGCAAGCGGGGCTCGGCGCCGACGATGGTGCTCAGCCGGGCCGCGTTCGGGGTCAACGGCAACAAGCTCCCGGCCGTGATCTCCTGGGTGCTGACCGTGGGCTGGGAGACGGTGCTGGTCATCCTGGCCACGCTGGCCACGGCCACCGTGTTCGCCCGGCTGGGCTGGGGCGGCGGCACCGGCACCAAGGTCGTCGCGCTGATCGTGGTGGTCGCGCTGACCATCTTCGGCGGCGTGATGGGCTTCGACCTGATCATGCGGTTGCAGACCTGGATCACCATCGTGACCGGCGTGTTCACGGTGGCGTTCATCGCGCTGGCGGCCGGCAAGATCCACTGGCCTGCCGTGTCCGGCATCCACGGCGGCTCGGCCGAGGCCATCATCGGCGCCCTGGTGTTCACCATGACCGGCTTCGGCCTGGGCTGGGTGAACTGCGCGGCGGACTACTCCCGTTACCTGCCGAGGCGGTCCTCCAGCCGGGGCGTGATCGGCTGGACCACGTTCGCCTCCTCCATCGCGCCCGTCTTGCTGCTGGTGTTCGGCCTGCTGCTGGCCGGATCGTCGAAGGACCTGTTCAATGCGATACAAACCGATCCGATCGGGGCGCTGGCTACCCTGCTGCCGACCTGGTTCCTGGTGCCGTTCGCCATCGTGGCCGTGCTCGGCCTCATCGGCGGATCGGTGCTGGACATCTACTCCTCCGGCCTGGCCCTGCTCACCCTGGGCGTGCGGATTCCCCGCTACCAGGCCGCGCTGATCGACGGCACCGTGATGACCCTCGGCACGATCTACGTGGTCTTCTTCGCCCACAACTTCGTGGGCCAGTTCGAGGGTTTCCTGATCACGCTGGGAGTGCCGATCGCGGCCTGGTGCGGGGTCATGCTGGCCGACATCGCGCTGCGGCGCCGGGACTACGCCGAAACCGAGCTGTTCACCCCGGCCGGGCGCTACGGCGACATCCGGTGGCTGCCGGTGCTCGCGGTCGTCGCGGCGACCGGAATCGGCTGGGGCCTGGTCACCAACGGCTCGGCCAGCTGGCTCACCTGGCAGGGCTACCTGCTCGGCCCGTTCGGGCTGGGCGGCAAGGACGGCGCCTGGGCCTTCGCCAACCTCGGCGTGCTGGTGGCCCTGGCCTTCGGCTTCCTGGTGACCCTGCTGTTCAGCCGGGCCGCCGTCCGCGCCGAGGAATCCGCCCCGCTGCCGGCACCCGCCGCTGTCTAGGGAATCGCCGGCTGAAGAGTTAGCCTGGCGGAATGGGGATGCCGTCGTCGCGCTGGGACGTGCTGGTGCGCGAGACCAGCATCGCGGCGCGCCGCCGCAAGCGGCGCCGCCTCCAGCGGCGGATGCTGTGGCTGCTGACCGTGGTCACCTCGGCGGCGCTGGCGGTCATCGCCGTCTTCGTCATGGACATCGCCAAGGTCCCGGTGAAGGCCAGGCCCGCCGCGCTGTCGGCCTCGGCCCGGACGGTCAGCCACGGGACCACCGGGGCGCACGGGAACACCAGGTCCTCGCCCACGAAGGCGCAGCCGCATCCCAGCAAGACCCCGGTGACCTACCCGCAGGTGGCCGACGTCACGTCTGGCCTGTCCTACCGCCAGCTCTCCGCGCCCTGGCAGCAGGGCTGCCCGTCCGGCCTGAACACGCCGATGCTCGACTGGACCGCGGGCGAGAACACCGTGGCCGGGCACGTCAACCTCGGCGGCTCGGTCATCGACTGGCACGGCCTGGCTTGCTCGGGGCCGCTCGCGCAGCCGTTCGGCTACAACGGCCCGGCGGA
This sequence comes from Nocardiopsis sp., assembly GCA_021154785.1. GTDB lineage: Bacteria > Actinomycetota > Actinomycetes > Streptosporangiales > Streptosporangiaceae > Palsa-504. Next base: position 6,164 of record JAJKHX010000192.1, on the reverse strand, counting down.
CCTCGAGTCCGTCACGGCGGCCCTGGTCGCCGCGATCGACCCGGCCTACTACGCCGGGGTCCGGCACTCCCGCACCATCGAGATAGACAAGCCGACACGGGTCAGCGGGCACCGGGCCTGGGAGATCGAGTTCACCATGACCTACCCGGACGGCACCAGCCAGGGCGTGACCTGGAGCACCGAGCTGGGGGCGGTGGTGGTCGCGGACCGTGGCCCCGACCAGGCTCCCGCCGTGTTCTACGTCTCGGTCCCGGCCACCCTCGGCGTGACGAACGTGGACGTGCTCATCAACTCGCTCAGCTTCAGCCTGCCGTAGGGCAGCAGCCGCGACGCCGGCCGCCGGGCCGGGCGGATCAGGGCGCCTTGGTGATGCTGACGTCACCGCCGCCGCTCGTCACCTTGATCTTGTCGGCGGCAGCATCGTTGTCCGGCACCGCGGGGCGGTAGTCACCGCCGTCGGCATTGACCTGGATCGCGTACCTGGTCGCGCCGCGTGGCAGGACGATGTTGATGTCTCCCCCGCTGCTGTCGACGGAGATGTACGCCGGCACCTTGGTGAACGTCAGGTTGACGTCCCCGCCGCCGGAGCCCACCGTGACATTCGGCGAGAGCAGGCCGCTGCCGTCGACGTCGCCGCCGCCGCTGTGGAAGGTCAGGAACCCGCCGGCGCCGCTGTCGCTCAGGTCGCCGCCGCCGGTGGTCACGGTGGCGGCGGCGCCCGGGCCGGACAGCGAGACATCGCCGCCGCCGCTGTTCAGCGTGACCGCGCCCTGGATGTCGCCGAGCCGCATGTCGCCGCCGCCGCTGGTGAGATCGAGCGCGGTCCGCGGCGGGACGGTGAGCTTCGCGTTCAGCCCGCAGTCGCCCAGGAACAGGCGGCAGTGAAGGCTGATGCCGGTGCCGTTCACGGCGAAGTCCGGGCGGATGAGGCTGTACTGGACGGTACCGGTCAGCCGGGCCGGACCGCCGGCCGGGCCCTGCTGCACGGTGAAGTCGCCGCCGTCGATGCTGGCCACCAGGCGGCCGTGGTCGACGGAGATGGTCCGGCTGACCGGGAAGCTCGCCGTGCCGACATCGGCGACCAGGCTCAGGGCGTTCAGGCCGATGAACGCGAGGGCGACCGGCACGCCGATCAGCAGGGTGATCCAGCGGCCCGGCGTCATGGTCAGGCGGGCGGGTGCGGGCGGCGGGCCGGTCACCGGCCCGGTCACGGTGGTCATGACGGTATCCCCGTTCGTCAGGTGCCCAGGTAGTGCAGCACGGCGAGGACGCGACGGTGGTCGCGGTCGCCGGGCGCCAGCCCGAGCTTGGTGAAGATGTTGTTGATGTGCTTTTCCACCGCGCCGCCGCCGACGACGAGCGCCCCGGCGATGGCGGAGTTGGACCGGCCCTCGGCCATCAGCGCGAGCACCTCCCGCTCGCGCGGGGTCAGCGCGTCGAGCGGGTGGCGGCTGCGGGCGAGCAGCTGCGCGACGACTTCGGGATCGAGCGCGCTGCCGCCGGCAGCCACCCGGTCCAGCGCTTCGAGGAACTCCGTGACGTCCGCGACCCGGTCCTTGAGCAGGTAGCCGACGCCGTGCGGGCGGCCGGAGATCAGCTCGGTGGCGTACCGCTCCTCCACCCACTGGGACAGCACCAGCACGCCCACGTCCGGCCAGCGGTCGCGGACCACCAGCGCGGCCCGCAGCCCCTCGTCGGTGAAGGTGGGCGGCATCCGGACGTCGACGACCACCGCGTCCGGGGGTTTTGCGGCCACCGCGCGCAGGAACTGCTCCCCGTCGCCCTCGGCCGCGGCCACCTCGTGGCCGGCCTCGGTGAGCAGCCGGGTCAGGCCCTCGCGGAGCAGGACGGAATCCTCGGCGATGACTACCCGCATGGCAACTCCACCGCGATGATCGTCGGGCCCCCGGATGGGGACTCTACCGAGAGCCGCCCGTCGACACCGGAGACCCGGTCGGCCAGGCCGGACAGGCCCGGGCTGTCCGCCTTGGCCCCGCCGATCCCGTCGTCGCTGATCATGACGGTCATCGTGCCCGGGAACCCGTGCCCCTCGACCATGACCTTGGCGTGGCTGGCCCGGGAGTGCTTGGCCACGTTGGTGAGCGCCTCGGCCACCACGAAGTAGGCCACCGCCTCCACCGACGCCCGGGGCCGCACCGGGACGTCGACGTGCACCTCGACCGGGATCGGGCACAGGGCGGCCAGGCCGGACAGGGCCGCGTCCAGGCCGCGCTCGGTGAGCACCGGCGGGTGCACCCCGCGGACCAGGTTGCGCAGCTCGGTGAGGGCCTCCTTGGCCTGGGCGTGCGCCTGGTCGACCAGGACCCGGGCCGCGTCGGGGTCGTCGGCGAACCTGGCCTGGGCCCGGCCGAGCTCCATGGCCAGGGCGACCAGCCGCTGCTGCGCGCCGTCGTGCAGGTCGCGCTCGATCCGGCGCCGCTCCGCCTCGGCCGCGTCCACCACCCGCTCACGGCTGATCTCCAGCTCGGTCACCCGGGCGGCCAGGTCGCTGGGCGGCCCGAGCAGCCGACGGGAAAGCCCGGCGTCCAGGCGGCCGAAGCTGCGGGTCAGCTGCGGCGCGATCAGCAGCAGGACCAGGCCGAGCGCCGCCGAGGTCGCCATCGCGGGCGTGCCCGTGAACACCACGTCACCGACCCGGGCGCCGCCGCTCGGCAGGTACTTGTTGTACAGCGGCAGCGTAAGCAGGACCAGGGCTACGGTCCAGGCGGCCAGGCTGACCGTCGCCGCGACCGCGCTGACCGGCAGCCTCAGCAGCGAGTAGCCGATCTCGCCCCAGGTCGCCCGCTCGGTCAGCGTCCGCCGGCGCGGCACGATGCTCCAGCGGTACCCGGCCCGGCTGCCGGCGGGCCAGGACGGGATCGGCGTGCCCAGCATCAGGGCGATCCGGGCCCGCTCCACGACGGCGAAATAGGTGGCGAGCCGCAGCGTCAGCCCGAGCAGGGGCAGCCCGGCCAGGGCCAGCACCAGCAGGCTGAACCCGAGGCTGAGGCCGGTGACGACCACCACGAAGACCGCCAGCCCCATGACGAAGCCGGCCAGGTGGCTGGTCATGGCGAGCCAGGTGCGCGGTGACACCAGATCGCGGACGAGGAACATGACTCCGACGCTATGGCATCACCCCTGGGGGTCGCCATCAACCGGACCCCCCGGTCCGGGGTGGGGGTAACCCCACCCTGCTTCCGGCAGGGCACACCATGGCCGGGCGCGCGTCCGTCGCGGAGTCTTGGGTGTCATGGATACGACGCGGCCCGCACGGGCGCCCATCGTGGAACGAGTGGCCGGCTGGTCCGCCCGCCACAAGAAGACCGCTGTGTTCGGCTGGCTGCTGCTGGTCGTCGCGGCGGTGGTGATCGGGCAGCGGCTCGGCACCAGCAACATCAACAGCTACGATCCCGGGCAGGCGGGCCGGGCCGAGCGGGTCCTCGACCGGCCCGTGGTCCAGCAGCCCGACACCGAGAGCGTGCTCATCCAGGGCCGGTCAGCCAGCCAGGCCTACGGCCACGACCCGGAGATCAAGCAGGCCGTCCGCGAGGTCGTCGCGGCGCTGAAGGCGCTGCCCGCCGCCGCCGCCGACATCCAGTCCCCGGCCACCAGCCGCGGCCTGGTCAGCGGGAACTCGACGCTGGTCACCTTCGACGTGGCGGGCAAGCCGGACAACGACGACAAGGCGGTCGTGCCCGCGCTCAACGCCGTCGCCGCCGTCCAGGCGCACCACCCCGGGCTCAAGATCGGGGAGGCCGGCGGCGCCAGCGTGGACCGGGCCATCAGCAACAGCACCGGCAATGACTTCAGGAAGGCCGAGATCACCTCGGTCCCGGTCTCGCTGGTCCTGCTGCTGGTGGTGTTCGGCGCGCTGATCGCGGCCGGCATCCCGCTGCTGCTAGCCGGCACCGCGGTGATCTCGGCGATCTCGCTGCTCGCGATCCCCGGCCGCTGGCTGCCGGTCGACGGCACCACCTCCTCGATCGTGCTGCTGGTCGGCATGGCCGTCGGCATCGACTACTCGCTGTTCTACCTGCGCCGCACGCGTGAGGAGCGGGCCGCGGGGCGGACCAGCGCCGAGGCCCTGCGGGTCGCGGCGCACACCTCGGGCCGCGCCATCGTGGTGTCCGGGCTGACCGTGATGATCGCCATGGCCGGCCTGTTCCTGACCGGCATCGACGTGTTCTCCGGGGTCGCCATCGGCACGATCCTGGTCGTCGGCGTGGCGGTGCTCGGCTCGCTGACCTTCCTGCCCGCGATCTTGTCGATGCTCGGCACGTGGACCGACCGCGGCCGGATCCCCTTCCTCGGCAAGCGCCGCACCGCCGCCAGCGAATCGAGGTTCTGGGGCGCGCTGGCCCGCGCCGTGGTGAAGCGGCCGCTGGTCTGGGGCGGCGTCGCCGCGATCGCCCTGCTGGCGCTGGCCGCGCCGGTGCTGCGGCTGAACCTGGAGGACCCGGGTATCCACTCGCTGCCGCCGGAGGTGCCCGTCGTGCACACCCTGGCCGACATCTCGCAAGCGTTCCCCGGCGGCCCGGTGCCGGCCGAGGTGGTCGTGACTTCCCGGGACGGCGCCGACCTCGGCGGCAAGCAGGTCACCGGGGCCATCGCCGCGCTGCACGGCCAGGTGGCGGGCAGCCACGGCGCCATCCGCGAGCCGATCAGCACCGCGACGTTCGGGCACGACCAGGTGCTGGTGGTGTCGGTGCCGCTGGCCGGCAGCGGGACCGACGCGACGTCGAACAGCGCGCTGATAACCCTGCGGGACCACGCCCTGCCCGCCACGCTGGGCCAGGTGCCCGGGATCAGCTACGCGGTGGCCGGCCTGACGGCCGGGAACCACGATTTCGACGCTCAGCTGGCGAAGACGGTCCCGTGGGTCTTCGTGTTCGTGCTGGGTCTCGCGTTCCTGCTGCTGATGGCCTCGTTCCGTTCGGTCTGGATACCGGCGCTGTCGATCGTCCTGAACCTGCTCTCGGTCGGCGCCGCCTACGGCGTGATGGTCCTGATCTTCCAGGACGGCCGTCTGGAGGGGCCGCTCGGCTTCACCGCCTACGGCGGGATCACGGCGTGGCTGCCGCTGTTCATGTTCGTGCTGCTGTTCGGGCTGAGCATGGACTACCACGTGTTCATCCTGAGCCGGATCAGGGAGCTGCGGCTGGCCGGCGCCCCGGCCCGGACCGCGGTCACCGACGGCATCGCGCGCAGCGGTGGCGTGGTGACCAGCGCCGCGCTGATCATGGTGGCGGTGTTCTCGATCTTCGCCACGCTGTCCCTGATCGAGTTCAAGATGTTCGGCGTGGCCATGGCGGTCGCGGTGCTCATCGACGCGACCATCGTCCGCGGCGTGCTCCTGCCGGCCGGCCTGGCCCTGCTCGGCGACCGCCTCTGGTCCCAGCGCAAGCAGGCGGCCCACCGCACCGCCGACCAGGTACTGACCGGCCGCTGAAACCGGCGAGCGGGCCGGGCGCCCCACGGGGGCGGCGCCCGGCCCGTCTGCGTGCTGACTATTACGTGTTGACCGGGAAGCCGAGGTTGACGCCGCCGTGGCTCGGGTCGAGCCAGCGGGAGGTCACCGCCTTGCCGCGGGTATAGAAGTGCACGCCTTCGGTGCCGTGCACGTGGGTGTCGCCGAACAGCGAGGCCTTCCAGCCGCCGAACGAGTAGTACGCCATCGGCACCGGGATCGGCACGTTCACGCCGACCATGCCGATCTCGGCCTCGGAGACGAACCGGCGGGCCGCTCCCCCGTCGTTGGTGAAAACGGCCACCCCGTTGCCGTACGGGCTGTTGTTGACCAGGTCCACGGCCGCCTCGTAGCTGGGCGCGCGCAGCACGCTCAGCACCGGCCCGAAGATCTCGTCGGTGTAGCAGCTCATCTGCGAGGTGACGTGGTCGAGCACGCTCGGCCCGAGCCAGAAGCCCTCCTGCGCGCCGCCGAGAACCGGGTGCACCCGGCCGTCAACGGCCAGCGTGGCGCCCTCACGGGCCCCGCTGTCCAGGTAGGACGCGACCTTGTCGCGGTGCGCCCCGGTGACCAGCGGCCCCATCTCGGCGCGCTCGTCGGTACCGGGACCGACCCGGAGACCGGAGATCCGCTCGGAGATCCGGGCCACCAGCTCGTCACCGACCGGGTCGACGGCGACCAGTGCGGAGACCGC
>JAJKHX010000191.1 GCA_021154785.1 Nocardiopsis sp. | reverse complement strand
GACGGTAATCAGCACATATTTATCGTCATAACGGACTGATTGGCTGATGATTGCCGCTTCGCCCTCGCGCCGCTCCCGGCGGATGGCAACCCGGGCCGCAGCCGCCCGGCGACCGATACGTCCCGTATGCCGCACGATCGACCGGCGCCCGGCGTCGGTCGCCAGGATGCGATGCCTGGCCGGAGGAAGTACGAAGAGTCACTGTACAATCACTATATGAAGGCGCGGTGCGGCCCGATCCCGGCCGGGTCGGACGGCGCGGTTAACCTTCCGGCGAAGATCTCGCCGGTTTACTGGCGAATGTCCCATGGCGGCCACCCAGAAGATGATTATATGTCCTTAGCTGTCTTGTGACATGAGAGTGTGGCTCGCCCGCCATGTTGGCCCGAGCAGCGGTTATCGTTGCGAAACGAAAGAAAAGGTGCGTATGGAGGGCGGCTTGCGCCGCTTCAGCGGACATGCGCGCTGGCTTAGTCTTGCCGATGCGAGGTGCGAACGTAGTGCGTAAACGATCGGTGGCGAATCCCGGCAACCCGGCTGGCGCGGCCGTCAGCGGAGGGCTAGCTGGGGAGGGCCCGGTGCCTCCTGCGGGCGGAAGCGCAGCGGGCGGCGGCCCGGATGCCGTCGGCAGACGGGCCGTGGCAAGCACGGGACCGCAGTCCGTCATCGGCCCGTCCGCTCCTAGCGGCCAGACGCCCGAGGCTGCCGCCCAGCCCCTGCCGGAACCCCTGTCCGCGGCCGGAATGGTCGGGTCCACCCATCCGCACCCGAGACGGCCCAGCCCGGCCCGGTCGCGGTTCGCCCTGAAGAACTGGCGCGTCCGGTGGCGGCTGGCCGCCTTGATCGCGGTGCCGTTGCTGACCGCGGCGGTGCTCGGCGGCCTGACCATCAACACCGAAGTCGTCAACTGGCAGACGAATGGCCGCGTTCAGCACCTCGCCCAGCTCAACGGCGCGATGGTCAAGTACATCCAGGCAGTGGAAGATGAACGCGACTACTCAATCGCCTCCACGGCCAACAGGGCTGGCTATTCAGCCCGGCTGAAGAACGTACGGCAGGTCACCGATGGCGCCGCCGCAGAGGTCACCGCCTTGGCAGATGGCATTACGGTCGGAGAGGGCTATCCGCTCGCCACGGTACAGGCGCTGAGCGCGGTCCGAGACGGCGTGCACTCGCTGCTGCTCGTCCGCAAGGTGGTAGCGGACCCAGTCTTCCCCATGACAGCCATCATGCAGGTTTACACCGTCAACGTCATTCAGCCTGCGAACGCATTCACCGGCGTCGTCGGGAGCGAGGCCAGCAATACCGATCTCCGGAGCGACGCCACTGCCCTGGGCGCACTGCTCCAGGCCGAAGACTCCAAGTCGGTCGAGCGGGCCCTCATGCTGAGGGCGCTCAGTTTGCCGCAGCCGACGCTGTCGTCCGATGACGTTTCCAGCCTCGAGCAGGCACGGCGGCAGGGAGTAGTGGATCTGGCCAACTTCAACGACTCCGTGGGCGTGGCTGAGCAGCAGAAATACAGCGACACGGTGACCGGCCCGCGGGTCGATCAGGCCGCGCAGCAGCCGATCCTCGCGGAGGCCTTGCTAACCGGCCCATTGCCGCACCGGCTCACCCCGGCCCAGGGGCGCACCTTGGCCGTCGCAAACGTTAACGACGACATGTCGTTCACCATCGGCAAGATGCGGCGGGTCGTCGACGGACTGACCGGCGATATCTCCACGCTCGCCAATAAGTCCAGGAGCGATGCCACTACGAGCCTGCTGGTCACCAGCCTCGTGACGCTCCTGCTGCTGCTCATGGTGGTGCTGGTCTCGACGATCGTGACCCGCTCCCTGATCCGTCCGCTGCGCAAGCTGCGTACCGACGCGCTCGACGTGGCCGGGCACCGGCTGCCTGAGATGGTGCGGCGGCTCAGCCAGAGCGAGGGCGTAGACGAGGACGTCGAGATCGAGCCGATCGGGGTCACCTCCACCGACGAGATCGGTGAAGTCGCGCGGGCCTTCGACCAGGTTCACCGCGAGGCGGTCCGGCTGGCGGCTGACGAAGCCATGCTGCGCGGCAACCTGAACGCCATGTTCATCAACCTGTCGCGGCGCAGCCAGTCGCTGATCGAGCGGCAGCTGTCGCTGATCGACTCGCTGGAGCAGAGCGAGCAGGACTCCGGCCGCCTGTCCAGCCTGTTCCGGCTGGACCACCTGGCCACCCGCATGCGCCGCAACTCCGAGAACCTCCTGGTCCTGGCCGGTCACGAGGTGACCAGGCGGTGGAGCCAGCCGGTGCCGCTGGTGGACGTGCTCCGCGCGGCCATCTCCGAGATCGAGCAGTACGAGCGGGTCGTCCTCAACGTCCAGCCCGGGATCGTGGTGGTCGGCCAGGCGGTCAACGACGCGGTTCACCTGGTCGCGGAGATCGTGGAGAACGCGACCACTTTCTCCCCCGAAGACACCCAGGTCTACGTGTCCGGCCAGCCGCTGAGCAGCGGCGGGGTGCTGCTTGACATCACCGACAACGGCGTGGGCATCTCGGACCAGGAAATGTCGCACGCCAACTGGCGCCTGGACAATCCGCCCGTCGTCGACGTGGCCGTATCCCGCCGGATGGGCCTGTTCGTGGTCGGCCGCCTGGCCGCGCGGCACGGTGTCCGGGTCCGGCTGCGGCACGCCCAGTCCGGCGGCCTTACCGCGCTGATCTGGCTGCCGGACACGGTGGCGGCCCCCGAGGTCGCGCCGCCGCTCGGCCGGCTCCGCCGGTTCGAGCCGGACGACTACGGCCCCGCCGCGTCGCTGTCCGCCCCCACCGCGACCGCCCCGGCCCCCGGTTCCTCGGCGGCCTCCCAGGCCACGGCGGCCGCGCGGATCCCGAGGTTCTCGCCCACCGGCCCGGGTGGTTCCGCCGCCCCGTCCTCGCCGTCCTTCACCCCCGCCGCCAACGCCGGCTCGCCCGGCGCCCCGTCGATGCCAGGCCTGTCCCCGGCCGGCCTCGGCGCCGCCGGGAACAGCCTCCCCGGCAACGGCGTCCCCGGCCAGGCGGCACCGCCCCAGGGCGGTACCCCGGCCGGCAACAACTGGGAACCCGCGGGCAACGGGTGGGACCTCGGCAGCAGCCGAGGCGACCACGACGGCCCGCCCACCCAGTCGCTGCCCGTCCGCAACGGCAACGGGACGTCCAACGGCAAGCCGGCCAACGAGGCCGCCGAGCCGTGGACCACCACGGCCGGCCCGAGCCGGATGCCCGCCTTCGGCGGCCCGGGCGGTCAGGGCTCGCCCGGCCTAGGCTCGCCGGGCATGGCGCCGCCGGCTCCGCAGCCTCCGCAGTTCTCCATCGGCAGCCAGAACGTCCACGGCAGCGACGGCCCGAGCGCGGCTGACGCCGCAAACGGCGTGGCCACGGCCGGCCCGGGGCGTGGCGACGCGAACGACGGCCAGGTCGTGGTCCCCGCGGCCGGACCGGAGGCGCGGTCGCCGATCTTCGACTCGCTGGAATCGGACTGGTTCCGGCGCAGCGGGCAGACCCTCACCGCGCCCCAGCGCGGTGGCCAGGGCCCGCAGGCGCAGGCTGCCGCCCCGCAGGGGGCGAAGAGCTCCTGGACCTCGCCCGCGGACGAGGGCTGGCGCGCCGCTCAGGTGGTGGCGTCGCCCGCGGCCGGCGATACTACCCAGGCAGGGCTGCCGAAGCGGGTTCCGAGGGCTAATCTCGTGCCCGGGTCCGTTGGCGGCAATGGAGGTCCCAGCAGTCACGAGGCAGAAGTCGAGGCACCCGCGCGGTCGGCGGACGCGGCCCGTTCCCGCATGGCCAGCTTCCAGCGAGGCGTACGCGATGGTCGCGCCGCCGCACCCCAGAACGAGGAGCCGTAGGACCCGATGAAAGCTCAAGGCCGAGGCACAGGCATAGCGAAACGAGGAGGAACCTGTATGGACGGGCGACGAGGGGAGTGCGGATGAGCACGCCAGGACGCCCTGCGCAGGACCTTAACTGGCTGATCACCAACTTCGTGGAGCGCGTGCCTGACGTGGCGCACGCCGTGGTGGTGTCCTCGGACGGCCTGCCGCTGGCCTTCAGCGCCGGCTTCCCGCAGGAGCGCGCCGATCAGCTAGCGGCGGTGACGTCGGGACTGACCAGCCTGACCCAGGGCGCCTCCCGGGTGTTCGAGGGTGGCGCGGTCGTGCAGACTGTGGTGGAGATGCAGCGCGGTGTGCTGGTGATCATGGCGATCAGCAACGGCTCGAGCCTTGCTGTCCTCGCCGCGTCCACCTGCGATCTCGGGCTCGTGGCCTACGAGATGACCCTGCTGGTCGAGCGGGCCGGCCGGGTGCTTACCCCCGCCACCCGAGGTGTCATGCAAGCAGCCATCCCGGGTGATGGACGACGATGACCGGAGGTTTCAGTGGCGGGCCAAGGGCGAGGTGACAGTCAGTCGCCGTTCGTGGGCTTGCCCGGTTCCTGGCAGGGACGGGCCGGTCTATGGGAGGAGGGGCCGGGACCAGGTCGTTCTGGTTTCGGCTTCGGGACTGAGGAAGATGGTGCGACAAGGCTCGTCCGGCCGTATACGGTTACAGGTGGCCGGACGCAGCCGAGGTACCAGCTCGCCATTGAGGCACTGGTCACGGCGACCGTGCTGGAGCCGCGCGACCTCTCGGTGCTGGCGCCTGAATGCCAGGCGATCCTGCAGTTCTGCCGGGACTGGAGGTCGGTGGCCGAGGTGTCAGCGGTACTCCGGCTACCGCTAGGCGTGGCCAGGATTCTCATCGCCGACATGAGCGCGGACGGGCTCGTCCGCGTTCAGCAGCGCGATGATTCTGAGGGACGTCCGGACCTCAATCTGCTCGAAAGGGTGCTTAGTGGACTCCGTAAGATCTAGCGTCGCCCAGCCACGGTCCGACGCGCCCGCCATGACGTCGGTCAAGATCGTGGTGGCTGGTGGATTCGGCGTAGGAAAAACGACATTCGTGGGCTCGGTGTCGGAGATCACCCCGCTGACGACCGAGGCTGTCATGACCGTGGCCAGCACGGATGTCGACGACCTGTCGCACGTGCCGGACAAGTCGACCACCACCGTGGCGATGGACTTCGGCCGCATCACCTTGGACAAGGACCTGGTCCTCTACATGTTCGGAACGCCGGGCCAGCACCGGTTCTGGTTCATGTGGGACGACCTGATCCAGGGCGCGATCGGCGCGGTCGTGCTGGTGGACACCCGCCGCCTGGCCGACTCGTTCCCCGCGGTGGACTACTTCGAGGCCTCCGGCCTGCCGTTCGTGATCGGCATCAACGGGTTCCACGGGCAGTTCCCGCACCGGTCGCGGGACGTCAGCGAAGCCCTGGCCATCTCGCCGGACGTGCCGGTGATCCCGTGCGACGCGCGTAACCGCGAGTCGACCAAGGCGACCCTGGTCACCCTGGTCGAGCACGCCATGTCGATGCAGACCGCCGGCCGGTTCTGATAGGTGGGCGCTGGCTCTTACACGACCAGCACCGCTTTGCTCGAGGCCCTGGCCGAAGCCGGGGTCTCGTACATCTTCGCGAACCTCGGCAGTGACCACCCGGCCCTGATCGAGGCATTCGCCGTGGCCAGGGCCGAAGGGCGCGAGGATGAGTTCCCGCGCCTGATCGTGTGCCCGCACGAGATGGTCGCGCTGAGTGCCGCGCACGCCTACGCCACCGTGACCCATCAGCCGCAGGCCGTCTTCGTCCACGTCGACGCGGGCACCCAGAACCTGGGCGGCGCGGTCAGCAACGCGCTGCGCGGCCGCGTCCCGGTGCTCATCTTCGCCGGCGCCGCCCCGTTCACCGCCGACGGCGAGCTGCCGGGCGGCCGGAACGAGTTCATCCACTGGATCCAGGACGTCCGTGACCAGCGCGGCATCCTGCGCGGCTACGTCAAGTACGACAACGAGATCCGTACCGGCCGCAACGTCAAGCAGATCGTGCACCGCGCGCTCCAGCTCGCCCGCAGCGAGCCGTCCGGCCCCGTCTACCTGGTCGGCCCGCGCGAGGTGATGGAGGAGCCGGTCGAGCCCTACGCCGTGGACCACGCGCAGTACCCCCCGGTGGACCCGGCCGCTCTCACCGCCGAGGCGGCGCGCGACATCGCCACCGCGCTGGCCGGCGCCGAGCACCCGCTGATCATCGCGTCCTACCTGGGCCGTAACCCGGACGCGGTGCCCGCGCTGGTGGAACTGGCCGAGCTGCTCGCGATCCCGGTGCTCGAGTCCGCCGCCCCCCACGTCAACTTCCCCGGCGACCACCCGCTGCACGCCGGCTACCAGTTCACCGCCTCCGGGCAGAACGAGGCGCTGGCCGCCGCCGACGTGATCCTGGTGCTGGACAGCGACGTTCCGTGGATCCCCGACTCGAACCGGCCCGCGGCGGACGCCGCCATCTACGTCGTCGACATCGACCCGGTCAAGGCCGACCGGACCCTGTGGCATGTGCCCGCACGGCGTATCGCCGCGGCCGACACGAAGGTGGCAGTGACGCAGCTCGCCGACTTCGTTCGGGAAAATGCCCTGCTCGACGCAGGCCCGGTGAAGAGCGCAGTGGAGCGCAGGCGGGCCGGGCTGACCGCGGCCGGGCAGGCCCGGCGGGCCGTCCTCGACGAGCTCGAGCAGCCGGCGCCCGGGGTGATCACGCCCCGGTACCTGACCGCGTGCGTGCGCGAGCTGCTGGCCGGCGCCGACGCGCTGGTGCTGACCGAGGCGATCACGAACTACCAGGTGGTCGCCGACCACCTGCGGGCCAGCCGGCCGGGGTCACTGATCGGGTCCGGCGGCAGCTCCCTCGGCTGGGGCGGCGGCGGCGCCGTCGGGGCCAAGCTCGCCGCGCCGGACCGGGTGGTCGTGTGCCTCACCGGCGACGGCTCGTACCTCTTCGGGGTGCCGTCCTCGGCTCAGTGGCTGGCCCGGCGGTACGGGGCGCCCGCGCTGACCGTCATCTTCGACAACCGCGGTTATGCCGCGCCCAAGTCCTCCACCCTCAAGGTCCACCCGGACGGCGCCGCGGCCAAGGCCGACGAGTTCCACGCGAGCTTCGAGCCCGAGGCCGACCTGCCCGGTATAGCCGCGGCGGCCGGCGGCGCCTACGGCGTGACCGTATCCGACCCGGACGAGCTGCCCCAGGTGCTCAGGGACGCCCTGGCCGTCGTGCAGGGCGGCCGCTCCGCCGTCGTCAGCGTGCACCTGCCCCCGGTCTGACCCGGCCCGCGACGGCATCCGCCATCGCGGGGTGACGGGCACGGGGGTCAGTCCTTTCCCTTGACCCGCGCGGGTGACCTCAGCCCAGACCCGCGCGGGTCTGCTGGTCGTCATGGACCGCCGCTTCCTCCCCGGCCGGGTCATCCCGCCGCTTACGGTACTGCCCGGCCAGGCGGCCCTGCAGCTTCTCGAAAGCCACCGCGGGTCCCTTGCCGGTCGAGGTGCTGGTGATGCCGTCGGGGTTCTGCACGGCGGTGAGCACCAGCGCGATGCCGGCCACGATGGCCTGGTACTTGCCCACGCTGAGGTGGATGTTGAGGAAGGTCACGAACAGCCCGGCGGCGGAGAACATGATCCCCGCCACGACCGCTCCGGCGATCCGCCCGACCCCGGCCACGAACACGATGGCCAGCAGGGCGATCGAGGTGAAGGCCGCGAAGCTGTCCGCGGTCAGCTCGCCCTGCATGTAGCCGGTCAGGGCGCCGCCGATGCCGGCGATGAACGCGGCCAGCCCGAACGCCATCAGCTTGCCCTGGGCGACGTTGATCCCGACCGAGCCGGCCGCGCGCTCGTTGGACCGGATCGCCAGCAGCATCCGCCCGGCCGGACCGCGCCGCAGCCGGGCCACCAGCAGCCCGAGCAGGATCACCACGACGAGCACGAGCACCCCGAAGATCACCGTGGGATAGGTCTTGCCCTGGGTGATCCCCAGGTTCAGCCCGGGCAGCCGCGGTGCCTTGACCGGCAGGCCGGCCGTGCCGCCGGTGAACGAGCCGCTGTTGAACACGACGGCGTCCATCGCCGCGGCGAACCCGAGCGTCACCACCGCCAGGTTCACGCCGCGCAGCCGCAGCGCGGGCAGCCCGATGACCAGCCCGACCGGCACCGAGCACAGGCCGGCCAGGATCAGCGACCACGGGAAGCCGATGCCCCAGTCGCTGGCGATGTGCCCGATCATGAAGCCGCCGATCCCGGCCAGCGACATCTGGGCCAGCGACACCTGACCCACGTAGCCGGTCAGCACCACCACCGACAGGGCGATGCAGGTGACGGTCAGCGACGAGATGAAGGCGAACCGCAGGACGCTGTTCAGCACGAACAGCAGGATCAGCCCGGCCGCGAAGCAGGCCGCCGCGGTACGCAGCGGGGCCTGCGGCCGGCCGATCGACGGGTTGCGCTGGGCCGTCTCACCGCCGCGGGCGAGCACCGTGCGCGACCGGGCGGCCATCACCACGATAATGACGACGAACGGGATGGCGTCCCCCAGGCCCTGCTGGGGAAGCCACGTCCACACGGTGATCAGCTTGGTGATCTCCGACTGCGCGCAGCCGATCAGCAGCCCGGCCAGCGCGGTGAGCCAGAACGACTGGAACCGGCCGATCAGCGCGGCCGCCAGGGCCGGCACCACGAACAGGGTGTAGGAGTTCGGATCGAGGCTGGCCACCGGGGCGATCAGGATGCCGGCCGCGCCCGCCAGGACAGTGGCGATGACCCAGTTCTGGCCCGCGATCTGGTTGGCCGAGATGCCGGTCAGCGCGGCGCCCCGGTCGTTCTCCGCGCCGGCCCGGGTGGCCAGGCCGAACCGGGAGAAGCGGTAGGCCAGCGTGAGCGCAACCGCGATGATCACGACCACGCCGGTGAAGTACAGCCGGTCCTCGGGGAACGTGATCCCGGCCACCGACAGCGCGGAGCTGGGGAAGATCGGGTTGGTGGCTACCGGCTGGGTGCTGAAGTTCAGCACCGCGATGGCCTCGAGGCCGAGCATGACCCCGACCGAGGCGCAGACCCGGGTGAGCGGCGAGGCGCTCCGGATCGGCCGGTAAATGAGAACGTAGAGCACCAGCCCGAGGACCGCCGCGTAGACCAGCGAGATGACGATGGCGAGCCCGGTATTGAGCCCGGTCCCGCCGTTCAGCGAGATCTGGTGCGGGATCAGCACCACCGGCAGCTCGAGCTGGCCGAAGCTGCGGAGGTTGACGAACACGTAGGCGATGAACATCGCCACCGCGCCGTGGGCGAAGTCGACGACGCCAGCGCTGCGGTACTTGAGGACGAGCCCCTGGCCGAGGACGGCGTAGGTGGCGCCGGAGCCGAGCCCGAGGATCAGGAAGAGGAAGTAGCTGGACATCGCGTCTCGTTCAGGTCCTTGGTGAAGCGCCGTGACGGCGGGGCCGGACCGGCCCCGCCGTCACGATCATCAGCCAGTGAGGCCGGGGAAGTACCCCTTCGAGGTCACCCAGTCGGTGGAGCTCGGCTGGGTGATCGTCCCGTTGTTGATCTGGTTCATCAGGTAGTAGTCGTTGCAGATCGCCGTGGCGCCCTTCAGGGCCTGCCCGTTGCAGGTGTAGGGGTGCGACAGGAAGTTCTGGTGGGTGCCCGACTTGAACGCGGCCAGGATGCTGGCGGTGGTCGGCGTGCCCGAGATCGTGCTCAGCACCTGCTGGACGTTCATCACGGTGGCGAAGCCGGCCGTGGAGATCGAGTCGACCAGCGAGCCCGGCGCGGCCCACTTCTTCATCGCCGCCTGGAACAGCTGCGCGTCGTGGCTG
>JAJKHX010000190.1 GCA_021154785.1 Nocardiopsis sp. | reverse complement strand
CGTGGACGGCGCGGTCCGCTCGACCACCCCGTGCTTCTTCGGCGCCGACCCGGCCTCGTCACCGCTGCTGGGCGGGCCGCCGCTGCGCCCGCTGGCCGGGGCCGAGGACCTGGCCCGTGAGCTGGTCCGGTCGCTGGAGCCGGACCAGGCGGCCGGGGCCGTCCTGCTGGACCGGGCGCCGGCCGACATCGTCGGCGCCAACCGGTCGCAGCTGTCCGAGGGCGACGAGATGGTCCACCTGCGCGACATCTGGCGCGGGCTCTTCGCCGACCCCGGGCTGCTCGACCTGATCACCCGGACGGGCGACAGCGCCGAACGGGTCTCCGGCTACAACGCCGCCGATCACCAGCGGGTCGCGCTGAGCAGCACGCCCAAGGGCCTGCCCGCTACCGGTCTCGACCTCGGGCAGCGGCACCTGCTGCGCGCGCTGCTGGCCACCTACCTGGGCCGGGTCCCGGACGGCCTGTCGCCCGACTACGCCGATGAAGCCGCGCTGGACGCCGTCCACCTGGCCTGGGCCGGCCCGACTGAGGCGGGCGCGCCGCACTACTACCGGCTGCAGGGCCCGCGGCTGCTCATCGAGTACGACAACACGCAGCGCCGGGCCAACCACGCCCACTCGGTGTGGCGGGACCCGGCCGCCGACTTCGGCTACGACGTCCTCGGCGCGCACCTGACCGCGCACCACCTGTGACGGCCCGCTAGGGCCGGAGCTGCTCAAGCTGGGCTGCGAGGGCCAGCACGGTGGCTTCAGCCCCGGCCGGCGCCACGATCTGCAGGCCGAGCGGGAGGCCGCCGTCGACACCGAAGGGAACGGAGGCGGCCGGGAGCCCGGCCAGGTTCCACGGTGTGGTGTAGAGCCAGTTGCCGACGCCGAGCATGGTCCGGACCCAGCCTTTCCCCTCCCAGGTTCCCAGCGGGACCGCGGCGCGGGCGAGCGTGGGGGTGAGCAGGACGTCGTAACGGTCGAGCCAGTCGGCGGCCCGGGCGGCGAACGGGTCAGCCGCGGCCGGGCGCACCCGCCGGGCGGCTCGCCGGCCACGGCGAACCATGGCCCGCGTCCTGGCTTCCAGGGCGTCCAGAGGCAGGTCTCGCGCGTCTTCGGCGATCCCGGCCAGCCACCGCTGGCTGAAGCGCAGGCCCAGGCTGGCCGGGTACGGCGGCCGGGCCCAGGTCACGCTGTGACCCGCCGCGCGCAGCAGGCCGGCCGCCTCGTCCAAGGTGGCGCGCACGGCCGGCGCCACCCGGGCGCCCGGGGCCGGATGCCGGGCGGAGACCGCGATGCGCAGCGGCCGCGGCGGCGCCAGGGTGCCCTGGCTGGCATCGCCCGTCCCGGTGTCGCCGAACAGCGCGGCACCGGACAGCGCACTCCCGGACAGCGCATTCGCGGACAGGGCGTCCCCGGCCAGAACGCAGAGCATGGCCGCGGCGTCGGCCGCGCAGCGGGCCAGCGGGCCGAACGCGGTCAGGCCGTGCCAGTGCTGGCTGACCCCGCCGGCCAGCGGCACCACGCCGGGTCCGGGCTTGATGCCGGTGATACCGCAGCAGGCGGCCGGGATCCGGATGGAGCCGCCGCCGTCGGAGCCGAGCGCGAGCGCGGCCATCCCGGTGGCGACCGCGGCGGCGCCGCCACCGGTGGAGCCGCCGGGGGTACGGTCCAGATCCCACGGGTTGCGGGTGGCGGGGAAGACGGCGGGCTCGGTGAACGGCCAGATGGCCAGCTCGGGCAGCTGTGTCTTGCCGACCGGGATGGCGCCGGCCTGCCGCAGCCTGCGGACGAGCTCGTCGTCACGGCGGGCCGGGGCGGACGGCGTCGCGGCCGAGCCGTACCTGGTCGGCAGCCCGGCCACGTCGACGTTGTCCTTGACCGCGACCGGCACGCCGGCCAGCGGCAGCGTGCCGAGGTCGTCCCGGCGGCCGAGCGCCTCGGCGTCCGCCAGCGCACCGGCGGCCCGGACGGCCTGGAAGGCCCGGATCACCGGGTCGGCCGCCGCGATCCGGTCCAGGTGGGCGCGGATCACCGCCTCCGGTGTCACCCTCCGTTCCCGCACGGCGCGGGCGATGTCCACCGCTCGCATCCCGGTCAGGCCGCCGGGCCTGGTGAAGTCGTCGTTCTCGGTCATCGTGGCCTGTGTCATCGCGGGGCTCCTCGTCATCGCCGGCCTTTCGCCTGCGGTGACCGTAATCCGCGCCCGGGCCGGCCGGCATCGGGTGAATGCCCTATCCGTCGTTCCCGCTCAGCAGCCCGTTTTCCAGCGCGAACAGCGCCGCGGTGGCGCGGCCGGAGACGCCGATCTTGGTGTAGATGTGCTGGACGTGGTGACCCGCCGTCTTGGGCGTGATGCCGAGGCGGGCGGCGATCTGGCGGTTGGACTGGCCGCGGGCGAGCAGGCACAGGACCTCGACCTCGCGCGGGCTGAGATCGCCCGGCGCCCGGCGCCGGGCTGCCGCCGGGCCCGCGGCAGCCAGCCCAGCAGCAGCTAGCACGGCGGCGGCGCAGTCGCCGTCCAGCCGACCGGACCGGACCTGATCCTGGATCTCCCCGGCCGCCTGGGCGGGCGGCAGCGCGGACCGGTGCGGGCGGTCCTCGATCATCGCCTGGTAGACGTCGGCCGCCGCGAGCAGGCGGGCCGGGACGGCGAGCTGGCCCGATTGGGCGCCGCGGTGGTACCCGGAGCCGTCGAGCCGCTCGTGGTGCGCGCCCGCGACGGCGCCTAGCGCCGCGAGCCCGGGTGACCGGGCCAGCGCGCGCTCGGTCTGGTAGGCGTGCAGCCGGACCAGCTCCCAGTCGCCGCCACGCAGCGGTCCCGGCCGGTCCCAGACCCCGGCGGGCACGGTGACCCGCCCCAGGTCGTGCAGCAGGGCAGCGCGGCGCACAGTATCCACTTCGGCCGCGGCCAGGCCCAGCCGCCAGGCGGCGGCCTCGGCCAGCTCGGCGACCGCCCGCGAGTGACCGAGCAGCCATGGCGACTTCAGGTCGGCGAAGTCGGCGGCCGCCCGGCAGGCCTCGTCGAGGCGGTCGCCGGCGATCAGCGTCGGGCCGCCGGGTTCGGCCGCCAGCGTCTCGTCCCAGGGGGCCGGGAGTCCGGCCGTCTCGGCCGCATCGTCCGGATCGAGCAATCCGGCGACCCAGGGATCGTAGAGCGTCCCGGCGGCCGCGGCGACCTGGCTAGTGCCGCCCAGGTGCTCGTGCAGGAGCAGCGCGTCGTAGGCGACCTGGGTGAAGCGGGCGGCGGGCGGGATGTCGCCCCCGCGCAGGCCGCGCGGGTGCCCCTGGCCGTCCCAGCGCTCGAACAGGCTGTTCAGTGCCTCGGGAACGGCGCTGTTAAAACCCAGTCTGCGACCGAGCCGCTCGGCGGCCTGGCAGTGCGCGGTCGCCACCGCCCGCGGCATGTCACGGCCCGCGGCGAGCACGCGGCCCAGGGCCTGGGCGCGGCGCAGCGGCGGCTTCCCGCTCCCGGCGTGCCGGGCGAGCACGCCGAGCAGCTGCCGGGGCGGCAGGTGCGCGGCCAGGTTCAGCTCAGTCCGGGCCGCGATCTCGTTCCCGAACAGCAGCGACTGCTCGTGAGCGTCGCTGGTGCAGCCGATCGAGCGGAGCAGCGAGGTGTAGTAGACGTCGCGTCGGGCCGTCTCGTCCAGCCCGGCCCGTCCGGCCAGCCGGGTGGCGAGCAGGCAGGTCCGCAGGCCGTGCTCGAGCGTCACGCCGGACGCTAGGTCCGCCGCCAGGCTGACCGCGGCGACCAGCCCGGCCAGCTCGACGCCGTCCCCGCTGTGCTCCATTCGCTGACGCTACCGCAGGTCAGCCACGCGCAGCGGGTCTAAGGCGGAGCAGCGTCACGCCCCTGGGCCGGGCACTGTACGCCGAGGCGCGGCTCGACCGGCTCGACGGGCGCAAGCGCTTCCTGTCGGCCGCCCTCCGCGACGGCGAGCTGATCTGCGCCGATGCCGAGGGCCTGTTCGTGGAGCTGCGCCCCGGCAAGGCCTAGGCGCCGGCCGGGATGACGGCGACGTCGGCCAGCGGAACCTCCTGGCCTTGTTCGTCCAGGTAGCCGACCCGCACCGGGCAATCGGTGCCGCGGACCCGGCGGAGCATGGTGGGACCCTCGGGGCGGGGCAGGTGCTCGTCGCCCCATTGCTGCAGCGCGCTGAGGACCACCTGCAGCTCCCGGCCGGCCGGCGTCAGCCGGTAGGCGAACCGGGACCTGGCGCCGGGCTCGCGGTACGGCTCACGGGACAGCACGCCGAACTCGACCAGGGTGGCCAGCCGGTCCGACAGCACGTCGGGGGCCACGCCGAGCCGGTCCCGGAACTCGGCGAACCGGCTCACGCCGAAGAACGCCTCGCGCAGGATCAGGATCGTCCAGCGCTCCCCGAGCACGCCCAGGGTGCGCGCGATCGAGCAGGGGTCCGCGGGCAGCTTCGCCATGCCTTCAGTGTACCCAACTGAGTTGGATTTCCGTACTCAGCCATGCTAGGTTGGCAAAACCTACTCAGGAGAGGATCCACCCGATGGACATCACCGGAAAGACAGCGCTGGTCACCGGGGCGAACCGCGGCTTCGGCCGTCAGCTGGCCGCTCAGCTGCGGGACCGCGGCGCCGTCGTGTACGCCGCCGCCCGCAACCCCGCCTCGGTCGAGGAGGAGGGCGTCACCCCGATCGCCCTGGACGTGACCGACCCCGCGTCGGTGGCCGCCGCGGCCGCCGCCACCCGCGACGTCTCGATCCTCATCAACAACGCCGGTTCGGGCACCGGAGCCTCGCTGCTCACCGGGGACCTGGCCGACATCCGGCTCGAGCTGGACACCCACTTCCTCGGCACCCTGGCGGTCACCCGCGCGTTCGCCCCGCAGCTGGCCGAGCACGAGCGCAGCGCCGTGCTGAACGTCTTGTCCGTGCTCTCGTGGGTGAGCTTCCCGGCCATCGGCGCCTACTGCGCGGCCAAGGCGGCGGAGTGGTCGCTGACCAACGCGCTGCGGGCGGAGCTGGCGGGCCAGGGCACCCGGGTGTCGTCGCTGCACGTCGGGTACATGGACACCGACCTGACCCGGCACGTCACCGACCCGAAGTCCGACCCGGCCGACATCGCCCGGATCGCGCTGGACGGCATCGCGGCGGGCGAGACCGAGATCGTGGCCGACGAGATCAGCAAGCAGGTCCTGGCCGGGCTCTCCTCCGGCGTCCGCGGCCTGTACCCGCAAGTCGCCTGAAGATCAGCCGATCCTGATGTATCAGAGCAGCTCGTCGTCCCTCCATCCGGTGTCGGCCGCGACGCCAGAACGCGGCCGGCCAGTGGGGGAGGCTGTTCATGGAGTGGTGGAACCGGGCGAGCGCGGGACCGGAAGCGGCCGCGCCGCCCCTCCTGGTGAGGACCAGGGCTAGCCAGCGAAACCTGGCCCCCGGCCCGGCCTACCTGATCGGCCGGGATCCGGAGGCCGACATCGTGGTCCCCGATGCCTGCGTGTCCTGGCAGCACGCGGTGCTCCGGCGCGACGGCGGCCGCTGGGTGCTGGCCGACAACGGCAGCACCAACGGCACCTTCGTCAACGAGCAGCGGATCACGGCGGTGCCGCTGGCCGAGGGGGACACGATCGGCTTCGGCGACATCACGTTCCAGCTGACCGGCCACGAGCTGACCGAACTCGCCCCGGCCGCCCCGGCGCAGCTGCCGCCGGCCGGCGAGCCCGGCCCGGCCGGGGCGGACGCTCCCGGTTCCGATCCGGGCGGGCCGCTGGAGATCCCGTACGCCGTCCGCTGGCTGGTGCCGCGGGGCGAGCGGTTCGCGAACTTTCCCATCCTCAACGACAACGACACCCAGCTCGAGTACTACCGCCGGTTCGGCCATATCTATGCGGTCGGGATCCCGACGAAGAAATGGCGGCTGGTGGTCGTCTCCGACCCCGAACTCCTCGACGAGGTGGCGGCCGACGAGGAGCGGTTCGGCAAGCGGGTGGAAGAGATCAACTTCTTCGACCAGCTCGCCAACTCCCGCGGCGGCGGTCTCTCGGTGATCGGCGACGGTGACCACTACGAGCGGATCCGCCGGGTGATGCTGCCCTGGTACTCCCCCGCCCACCAGCGCACTCAGCTGGAGCGGATGAAGGACCAGGCGCGCAACCTGGTCGCCGCGTGGGCCGCAATGCCGGACGACGAACCGCTGGACGCGCGCGGCTGGATGGAGCGCTACACCCTCGAGGTGTCCGGCCGCGGGGCGTGCGCCTACGACTTCGGCCTTCTCGCTCCTGGCGCCGGGGAAGGCACCGCCGCTGACCGCCCGCACCCGTTCGCGGCGGCCGTCCCGGCCAGCACCAAGGAGAGCATCCTGCGCGTCGCCGACCCCCGGCCCGACTTCACCGCGTTCTCCGGGCGCGAGCGCCGGGCGCGGCGCAAGGCGTACCGCCGGCATAACGCGGAGCTGTTCCAGACGGCCGACGCACTGGTCCGCGGCCGGATGCACACGTGCCCGCTCGGCCCGCAGACCGACCTGCTCAGCCGGCTCGTCAGCACGCCGGACCCGGGAACCGGCGAGTTCCTGGACGCCGCGACCATCCGCGACCAGATCCTCATGCACCTGTCCAACGGCTTCAACGGCCCGTCGATCACGGCCGCGTGGCTCGCCTACGTGCTGGCCACGAACCCGGCGGTGGAGGAGAAGCTGATCGCCGAGGTCGACGCGATCACCGGCGGCGACCCGGACTACGACCTGCGCTACGACGACCTGGCCGCGCTGCCTTACACCACCCAGGTGATCAAGGAGACGATGCGGATCTACCCGCCGATGCCGGTCACCATCCGGCGCAGCCTCCAGGACGGGACGCTCGGCCAGTACCGGATCCGGAAGGGCGACATCATCTTGGTCGGGACGCTCGCCGCGCAGCGCGACCCGCGCTACTGGGGACCGGAGCCTGACCGGTTCGACCCGGAGCAGTTCACCATGGACAAGATCGCCGCGCGGCCGCGGCACGCCTACATCCCGTTCTCGATCGGGAAGCGGCAGTGCATGGCGCAGGAGGTCACGTTCATGATGCTCCGCGTCGTCCTGTTCGAGGTCTGCCGCCGCTACCGGCTGCGGCTCGCGCCGGGTGCGGTGGTGGCGAAGAACACGGTGGTCACGACCAAGCCGGCCGCGGTGCCGGTCATCCGGATACCACGCGAGGCAGTCCGGCCGGTGGTGGTCCCGGCCGCCCGCCCAGCGGCTGACCGCGCCATCTCGCCGGCGACCCCGCGGCCGGCGGCCGACTGGGGCCAGCCGACAGAAATCCCGCCGGCGAGCGCCTACCGGCACCTGGTCATCGCGTACGGCAGCAACTTCGGCGCGAACAAGGAACTGGCCGAGCGGTTCGCCGAACGGAGCGACTTCCACGGCTACACGAGCGACGTGATCACGCTGAACGAGCTCGCCGACATGCCGCCGCGCAGCCAGCCCTGGCTGCTCGTGGTCATGACCTCCACCTACACCTCGAATCCGCCGTCCAACGCGGCCGCCTTCAAGGCCTGGCTGGAGCGGACCGCACCGGGCACGGGCAGCTGGCGGAACTGCCGCTACCTGGTCTGGGGCCTGGGCAACACCCAGTGGAACGCGTTCCTCGCCTTTCCCCGGTACGTGCACGCCAAGCTGGCCGAGCTGGGCGCGACCCCGCTCGCCGGGCTCGGCTACGGGGACGTGGGCACGCCGGCCTGGGAACGCCTGCACGCCAGCTGGAACGACCAGGTGTGGCCGGTGCTGCTCGAGCTGTCGGGGGCCACGCCGACGGCGGGCGCGGCCGAGCGCGTCGCCGCCGTGAACGCGACGGCGGGCGCGCTGACCGGCACCGACTCCAATACCGCGATGCGCAAGTCGCTCTTCGGCGACGACGACGTGACCCAGCCCGTGCCGCGCCCGGTGACCGTCACGTCGATCATGCGGCGACTGGCGCCGCTGGCCGCGGACCCGGCCGGGTCGCCGTCACGGGTGCTGCTGGCGCCGTCCATCCTCACCAACGCGGTCGGGGTGCGCACGGCCGAGGCACGCGTGCTGGCCTGCCAGTACCTCCAGGACCTCCGGGAACCCGAGAGCCCCGAGGGCACTGGCGCGCGGAAGCGGACGCGGCAGCTGGACATCAGCCTGCCGCCCGGCGTCACCTACCGGGCCGGGGACCATCTCGGCGTGTGCCCGAAAAATGATGACGAACGGGTGGAGCGGCTCGCCCGGCATCTCGGCGCCGCCCTGGACGGCCTGTTCGTGGCGCCGAAGGGCATGAACGTCCGGGCGGTGCCCAAGGGCGTCGTGCTCCAGGTCCGCAACGTGCTCACCAGCCTCGTCGATATCGGCGGCCGGCCGGGCCTGCCGCTGCTCGACCTGCTGCTCGAGAAGGCGGCCGATCCTGGCGAACGGTCGCGCCTCGCCGCGATCAGGGACGTCCTGGCCCAGCCGGACGGGCCGGCGTCGCCGCTGCGCGCGGTGATCGACGCGGGCGGCTACGACGTGCTCCGGCTGCTGGAGAAGTTCCCGTCGTGCTCACTGAATATCTTCGAGTTCCTCCGGGTGGCGCAGCCGCTGCGGCCGCGCTACTACTCGGCTAGCTCGAGCCCGCGGGTGCACGGCGACGGCATCGTCCAGCTGACCGTCGGGCTGGCGGTCACGCCGGTGCCCGGCCGGCCCGGCCGGGAGTTCGCCGGCACGGGCTCGCGCTACCTGCACGGGCTGCGCCCGGGCGACCGGCTGAACGTCTTCGGTGACAGCGCCGACGGGTTCCGGCTGCAGCAGGACACGGCCAAGCCGATGATCTTCGTGTCGGCCGGCACCGGCCTGGCCCCGATGCGGGCCTTCCTGTGGGAGCGGCTGGCGATGCGGCGCGCGGGCACCGCGCTGGCCGAGGCGGCGCTGTTCAACGGCATCGGGTCGGCCCGGCACGACTACATCTACCGCGACGAGATCGGCCAGTTCGCGGCCGAGGGCGTCCTCAACCACGTGCACGTCGCGACGTCACGCGAGCCGGACCGCCGTGAGTACGTGCAGGACCGGATCCGCGCGCAGGGCGGGCTCGTCTGGCGGCTGCTCGAAGCGGGCGGGTACGTCTACGTCTGCGGCTCGGCGCCGGTCCGCGCCGCGGTCCGCGCCGCCTTCACCGACGTCATCGCGGACCACGGGGCGATGCCGCGCGAGCGCGCGGCCGCCTACCTCGACGAGCTAGAGACGACCGCACGCTACCGCCCCGACCTGTGGGGCTGACCGGAGTCACCATGGATGTCCTCGCCCTTGTCCTGACCGTCGCGGCCATGATCATGTTCGTGTTCGCCGCCAGCGGCCGCGAGCTGCGCCGCTTCAACGAGATCGCGCTCGGACTCGTGTTCCTGACCGCCGCGCTGATCTGCCAGTTCACCTCGGTCACGAATACGCACATCGGCCGCTGACGGGCCCGCCGCCCGGACCAGGCTTAACCGGCCGCCGTGCGGAACGCGGCGTCGATCTCCGCCCGGCTGGCTCCAGCGGCCAGCAGCACGTGCAGCAGCAGCCGGGCCTTGACCGGCTCGAGGACCCCGGCGCTGATCAGGCCGACCCCGAGCAGGTCGCGCTCGGATCCGGCGAACCCGTAGACGCCGGACAGCACCCAGCCCCGCCCGGTCCGGGAGCCGAACACCACCGGTACCTGCCCGGCCAGGGCGGCCAGCGCCGGCATGGTGGCGGCGGGCACGTGCCCGGCGCCGAGCGCCGCCACTACCAGCCCGTCGAAGCGCCCCGCCGCCGCTCGCAGCAGCTCGCCGTCGTCGCCCAGGGCCAGGGCGACCAGGCCGGTGCGCACCGGCCGGAGCGGGGTGGTTACCGGCACGGTGAACCGCGTGGCCGGGCGGGTGAGCAGGCGCGGCTCGCCTTCCACCACCCGCCCGAGCGGCCCGGCCACCGGCGAGGCGAACGCGGTGACGCTCGTGGTGTCGGCCTTGCGGACGAACCGGGCGGCGTGGATCTCCTCGCCGAACACCACCAAAGCGCCGAGGTCGCGCAGGACCGGGCTGGCCGCCGCCCGCACCGCGGCGAGGATGTTGGCCGGGCCGTCCGCCCCGGCCGCGGCCGGGGTGCGCATCGCCCCGGTCACCACGACCGGCTCGGGCCCGGCATGCAGCAGGTCGAGCAGGAACGCGGTCTCCTCGATCGTGTCCGTGCCCTGGATCACCACCGCGCCCGCCGCCCCGGCGGCGATCCGCTCGCCGATCGCGGCGGCCAGTTCGCCGATATCGGCGATGGTGAGCGAGGCGCTGGGCAGCTGGCGGAACTCGTGCACCTCGGCGTCGATCCCGTCCAGCCCGGGGACCGCGTCCAGCAGCTGCTGCCCGGTCAGCGCGGGAACGGCGCCGGGAGCCCCGGAAGCCGGGCCGGGCGCCATCGCGATGGTGCCGCCGAGGGTGAACACCGCGACCCGGACGCGCATGGCGATAGCGTAGCCGCAGGAGGTGCCTGTGATGCCCCGTACCGCTCTGGTGACCGGCGGCGCCAGCGGGCTCGGCGCGGCGAGCGCCGCCCGGCTGCGCGCCGACGGCCTGACCGTGACCACCCTGGATCTGTCCGGGCCGGCCGACGTCACCGCCGACGTGACTGACGAGGCGGCGCTGCGCGCGGTGGCCGACCGGATCGGCCCGGTCGACGTGCTGGTCAACTCGGCCGGCATCGTCGGCGCGAACAAGCCGCTGCTGGAGACGACGACGCAGGAATGGCAGCGCGTCCTCGACGTCAACGTCCTGGGCATCGTGAACGCCATCCGGGTCTTCGTGCCCGGCATGCGCGATCAGGGCTGGGGCCGGGTGGTCAACCTGGCCAGCATGGCCGGGAAAGACGGCAACCCCAACCTGTCGATCTACTCGGCGTCCAAGGCCGCCGTGATCGCCCTGACCAAATCCGCGGGCAAGGAGCTGGCCACCACCGGCGTGCTGATCAACGCGATCGCGCCGGCCGTCATCGCCACCCCGATGAACGACGGCACGGCTCCTGACGTGCTCGCCTACATGACCAGCCTGATCCCGATGAAGCGGGTCGGCCGCCCCGAGGAGGTCGCCGAGCTCGTCGCCTTCCTCGCCTCGGACCGGGTCAGCTTCTCCACCGGCGCCGTCTACGACATCAGCGGCGGCCGCGCCACCTACTGAGCCGCCCTAGTGAGCTGGCCGGGCGTTGAAGGCCTCGAGGGCTTCGCCGGGGGTGTCATACCAGGCGTCCGGGCTGATGCCGTACCGGCGGAGCTCGTGCCGCACCGGGCCCAGGACCGAGGTGAACACCAGCCGCACGTGCCCTTCGTGCAGGCGCTCCACCACCTTGGCCAGGACCCCGGCCGCGGTGTAGTCGACGTCGCCGATGGCGGTCCAGTCGATGACCAGCCAGCGCAGCGGCGCTTCACCGGTCACGGAGTCGTGGCCGGCCACGGCGATGATGTCGGCGGCGAGCCGGGCCGCGTTGGCGTAGTACAGGCTGGTGCCGAACCGGTAGACGGCCAGCCCGGGCTCGGTCCGGGCCCCGGCCACGACCGGGGTGGCCCGCCAGTGCCCCTCCGGCGACTTGACCAGGATGCTGTTGAGCGGGTTGTAGCTGTGCCGCAGGTGGTCCACGACCGAGGCGACGATGGCGAGCACGATGCCCTGTTCCACGCCGAGCCCGACCACCGCGGCCGTGGCGAGCAGGGCAACCGCGAACTCGTGCCGCCGGGTGGCCAGGATGCGCCGCAGCCCGGCGATGTCGACGAGCTCGGCGGCGATCAGGAAGACCACCGCCGCCAGGGCGGCCGCGGGCAGGTAGGCCAGCGGGCCGGTGAGCAGCACCAGGACGACCAGCACGACGACCGCGGCGGCGAGTGAGGACAGCTGGCTGCGGCCGCCGGCGCCGTCCACGATCTGCGCCTTGGTCGGGCTGCCGTTGACCGGGAACGTGCCGGAGAACGCGGCGGCCACGTTGGCGGCGGCCAGCCCGGTCAGGTCGGTGTCCTCGCTGTCCTCCTCGTCGTACTTGGCCGCGTAGGCACGCGCGGTGGCCGCGCTCTGCGCCAGGATGACGACGAACATCGACGCCGCCGCGCCCGCCAGCGCGGTGATGGCATGCCCGCTGAAGGCGGGCAGGCCCAGGCCGGGCAGCCCGCGCGGCACCGTCCCGACGACGGCCACGCCGTGCCCGGCCAGGTCCGCGGCCCGGCTCACGACGATGGCCGCGACCACCGCGATCAGCGGGCCCGGGATCCGGCGGGCGAACCGGCGGGCCGCCAGCACGATCAGCACGACCCCGGCCGCCACCGCCACGTCGGCCGCGTGCGCGTGCGGGAGCGCGCGCAGCGTGTTCACCAGCCTGGGCACCGTCGGCCGGCCGGCCGCGGTCACCCCGAGCATGTCGGGCAGTTGCCCGGCCGCGACCTGGAGGCCGACCCCGGTCAGGAACCCGACCAGCACGGTGCGGGACAGGAAGTTGGCCAGGAAACCGAGCCGGGCCAGCCGGGCGGCCAGCAGCATCACCCCGGTCAGCAGCGCTGCCAGGCCGGCCAGCCGCGCGTACTGGGCCGAGCCTACCGCCGCCAGCCCGGTCACCGCCGCCGCCAAGATGGCCGCGGTGGCCGAGTCCGCGGCCACCACCAGGTGCCGGGAGGAGCCGAGGACGGCGAAGGCCACCATCGGCAGCAGCATCGTGTACAGCCCGGTGACCAGCGGCATCCCGGCGATCTTGGCGTAGCCGAGCACCTCGGGGACGCCGACCGCGGCCAGCGTCAGCCCGGCCAGCACCTCGGCCGGCACCCGGTCCCGCCGGATCGGCAGCACCCCCCGCAGCACCGGCCAGGACCCGAAGCCCCCAAGGAACCCCAAGGTCCCCACCCGTCCCGGCATCGCCTCACCTCCGCTCCGGCGCCGTTCGGACTCCGTTCATCATCTTCCTCGACCAGGGCGCCCGACCGCCTCGCCCCCGCAGGCACCGACAAGCTCCTGACACGACGATCCCCCCGTCGCGGCGGGGACCGGAATCTCGGCTAACAAAACCTCATGCGCCTCAAGTGCCCCGCGCTGGATCAGGTGGCAGCCGGCTCAATGCTCCATCGATCCGGTACCGGTCCCGAAGCTGCGGCGGTGACGGGCGGCGGGTGATGGGTGAGGGGTGGCGGCGGGACTGGCGGGGCAGATGCGGGCCCGTGATCACAGAGACGTGGCTGGCCGGCGGCTAGCGTCGGACGGGCGCCTTGACGATGTATCACCGGCATCACAGAATGACCCCATTAAAGAGGAACCTCATTGAGTACCAGCGCTGACCCGGCGAGCGCGATCGTCGCGGCGCTGGCCGGCGCGGGGACGCGGCTGGTGTTCGGCGTTCCCGGTGGCGGGCCACCGACGCCGTCGTCGGCGCCCTGCGGGAGGCCGCCGCGGCCGCGTTCGCGCCGCCCATCGCCGAGGTCGTGACCGGGGTGGCCGAGCCGTTCGTCCGGGTCGTCTACGACATCGCCGTGCCCCGGATGGCGTTCGGCCGGGCCTGCCTGCTCGGCGACGCCGCGTTCGCGGTCCGCCCGCACGCGGCCGCGGGCACGGCCAAGGCCGCGGCCGACGGCTGGGCCCTGGCCGAAGCGCTGACCGCGGCCGGCGGGGACATGCCGGCCGCGCTGGCGGACTGGGAACGCAGCCAGCTCGCCCTCGGCCAGGCGCTGCTCGCCCGGTGCCGCGAGATCGGGGACAGCTCGCAGTCCGGCGGCGGCACGTTCCGGCCCGGCGACCAGCGCCTCATCTTCGGCCTGCACGGGCCGGGGAACTGACGACGATCGCGAAAGGCCCGGTCAGGCGCTCACCTGGGCGGCCAGGAATTGCTCCCAGGTGATGAGACCCACCGCTCGTTCGGGAGCAAGGTTGGCGCCCGCCCGGACGGCCGCGGCAGCCTTTCCCGGGAGCCGCATGGGCAGCAGTGGCCGGCGCTTGCCCGCGGCCCGCAGGTAGGAGCGGACCAGGTCGGCCATCGGGTAGATCCGCGGCCCGGCGATGTCGGGCGCCAGCCCCGCAGGCGACCCGAGAGCCAGCTCTGCCAGCCGGGCCGCCACCTCGCCGCCGTCGACCGGCTGGAACCGGGTCCCGGTCGCCACCGGGATCACCGGCAGCTTGGCCATGGCCCGCGCCACCGTCAGCCACAGCTCGTGGAACTGGGTCGCCCGCAGCGTGGTCCAGGGCAGGCCGGACCCGGCGATGACCTGCTCGGCGGCCAGCTTCGACCCGAAGTAGCCGAACATGGCCCGGTCGAGCCCGCTGTCCTGCGGGACCCGGCCGGCGCCGACCACCGAGATGTTCACCAGGTGCGGCGCGCCCGCCCCGGACGCCGCCCGGACCAGGGTGCGGGCCTTGTCCCCGTCGCCCTTCTGAGCGCCCGCGCAGTGCACGATGACCTCCGCCCCGGCCACCGCGGCCTCGATCCCCGCGCCGGTGTCCAGGTCACCGCGGACGAACTCCACGTCCCCGTCGGCCGCACGGGCCTGACGGCTGAGCACCCGCACCTTGGCGCCGGCCTCCCGCAGCCGGGGCACGACCAGCCGGCCGAGCGTCCCGGTGCCCCCGGTGACCAGGATCAGAGATGTCATGGTTCCTCCCGTCACATTCGGACCAGGCAGATCCGTCGTCAGGTATGACGGAAGACAACGGGAGAATGTGACCGATGGACGACAACGACCAGCTGGCCCGGCGGTACGAGGCGAGCCGCCCGCGGCTGCGGGCGATGGCCTACCGGATGCTCGGCTCGCTCGGCGACGCCGAGGACGCGGTGCAGGAAGGCTGGATGCACGCGTCCGCCGCCGGGACCGAGGACGTGGCCAACCTGGAGGGATGGTTCACCACCATCGTGGCCCGGGTGTGCCTGGACATGCTGCGCTCGCGCAAGTCCCGGCGCGAGGAGCCGCTGGACCCGGACGAGGCGGTGGCCGCCGTGGCCGGGGCGGGCGACGCGGCGGGCGGGCCGGAGTCCGAGGCGGTGCTGGCCGACTCGGTCGGGCTCGCGCTGCTGGTGGGGCTGGACACGCTGCCGCCGGCCGAACGGGTGGCGTTCGTGCTGCACGACACGTTCGGCCTGCCGTTCGGCGAGATCGCCGCGATCACCGGGCGGACCCCGGCGGCGGCCCGCCAGCTGGCCAGCCGGGCCCGGCGCCGGATCTCGGGCGGCGAGCCGGACGCGCCGGCCAGCGCCCGGCTGGCGCGGCAGCGGCGGGTGGCCGAGGCGTTCCTGGCCGCGTCCCGCGGCGGCGACCTGGCCGGGCTGATCGCCGTCCTGGACCCGGACGTGGTGCTCAGCGCCGACCGGACAGCCGTGGCTACGGGTGCATCGAGAGAGGTCAATGGTGCCCGAGCTGTGGCAGAGACATTCTCGGGGCGAGCCCGCACCGCGCAACCGGCACTCGTGAAT
>JAJKHX010000189.1 GCA_021154785.1 Nocardiopsis sp. | reverse complement strand
TTGGGTGTCAGGTTGTACTTGCGCGCCCCGGCCAGCCTGGCCACCGTCGAATTGCGGCCGTCGGCTCCCACCACGAGCCTGGCCTCCAGCGCCTGCTCTGACCCGTCGCGGGCGACGCGCACGCCCGTCACCCGGCCGCGGTCCCTGACCAGCGCGGTCACCTTCGCGCCCATCCAGACCTCGGCTCCGGCCGCCGCGGCCGCCTCCATCAGGATGGGGTCCAGCCGCAGCCGGCGGACCGACATCGCCCCTCCGACATCTCCAGGCTGCTGCGGTGCTGGCACTTGCGCCCGGAACCCCTCCTGCCGGATGTCCACGCGGTTTACGATCGGCGCCCCAGTAGCCCGCACGGCGCTCAGCACGCCAAGCCGCTTAAGGAAGGCGAGCGCCGCCGACTCGAAGATGTGCGTCGACAGCGTGTCTCGCGGGAACGTCGCCTGCTCCACCAGCGCAACCGAGAGCCCCGCGCGTACCAGCAGCGCCGCAAGCGGCGAGCCGGCGCACCGTCCGCCCACCACGACCACGTCGAAGTCCTTGCCCATGGGACCCCCGATCACCTGGCAAGCCGGCAGATCCTCAGCCAGGACCGACGCTACCGAGCAGGAAAGGCGGAGGTCAACCCGCCAAAGGTCACCGCCACGGCCCTTGGTCAGTCCGTTTGAGCTCACCTGGGTGTTCCCGCCGCCGGTCCCGCGGACCGCGGTGAATCTCGTCGACTACTACGTCGTGTGGCACGGCCATTACGCGATCGCCGGGATCTTCACGTCACGCAGATGTACGGCCGATGAGGTTATTGTTCAACGCCGGCGCGTTGCATGGTGCACGGCCAGGGCACTGCACGGGGCGAGATATCGCGTTCTTCAGCGGCTGCCGGGTGGCCACAGTCCTGTACTGCACCTTCAGCCGGTCCATCGGCGTGGCCGCCGAGCGGCGGGTAGCAGACGCCGAGACCACCGAGCTGGAGCGAGCAGCGGAGCAACCTGCCCGCCGGCAGGCGTCAAGCCCGGCAATGCAACGTCAGCCAGGTGCCTTGGCGCTCACTGGCGGCGGACGGTACCAATGCTGGCCCGGCCAGATGTTTATCAGATATTGCAGCCACCGGCGGCGAGGCCGCAAGAATGCAGTTGTACATGGGACAGGCTTCCCGTTCCAGGCATGGCCGGAGCATGAGCCAGAAATATACTGCGCGCCGCATACCGCCCGTCCGGCGCGATCGCGGACCACGCGGAGCCGGCCTGTGTTCCGGCGTCCCGATGCGAACAACGAAAGCTGGAATGACGATCGCCACAACCGTTGGCGGCATACATGACAGCGCATAATATGCGATGGCCCCAACGCAGTCGCGGTAGGGACCGCCCTTGCGGGCGGCCCCCCGCACAGATCCCAGCGTGCGGAATTACCGCACTGGGCTCCTACCTTGGGTGCGTGGCGGCGAAGCGCGCTTGCGGGAATGGATGCACGGTGCGGGTCTGGGGTATCCACCGGGTCGCGATGCGGTTCATCCTGGCCCAGTTGATCCGGGTTCGCTGGCTGCGGTGCCGCAGCGCCGTGCGCCAGTGCCGGATTACCTGGGTGCGGAAGGCGTTCACCGCGTCGCTGTTGCCGGGCACGGCGTAGTAGGCCTGGTGCCCGCGTATCACGGCGGCCAGCCATCGTCCCTGGTCGGGGATGGGCAGGCACCGGCGCCGCCTGATCTCGGCTTTCACCTCGGCCAGCTTGGCCCGTACCCGTTTCGAGTCGGTCTTCCGCCGGATCCAGAACCGCCCGCGCCTGGAGGTCGCGCAGATATGCGTGAACCCAGCTCCGGGCCTTGGCCGCGATCTCATCAGCGTGCTGCGGCCGGACGCCGGACGTGGCCAGGCGGGGTACGGCGAGCAGCGTGAGGTCTGGCGGATCCAGGCCAGACCGTCCTTGATCGGCGCGGTGGGCTGCCCGGTCATTAGCCGGGCCGCCTGGGCCTGGCTTGCCGGGCCGCCTGGGCCTGGCTTGCCGGGCCGCAGGCGAGGCACACTTGAAGGTGTCCGGATCCGCGGTGACCCCGCCGGGTGAGGGCTCCCGGGCCGCGGCGCCCGGGCGTGCGGTCTTCTGGATTGTCGCAGGGAGGTACCGGCTGTGCCTGGCAACATCGTGCTGATCATGCGATTTCATCCGGTGGGCGGTGAAGACGTCACCGTGGTATCGGAGGATTTTGGCGGGGAGCGCGAGGCGCTTGAGGCCATCGCTCAGGCGCTGGACGAACGGCGCAGTCTGGTCTTGACCCAGGCCAGATATGGCCGCGAGACCGGCCACAGCGGCGTGATCATCAACCTGGCCAACGTGGTAGCGGTGCGGGTGTCGAAGACAGACAGCGCGGCGACGGGTCAGTACATGTGACAGCCGGCCCGGCGAGGGGGAGAACGCAGCCACTTGGTCGCAGCGACGCGGACACGATCGCGTGCTCCTGCGCGAAGCTGTCGAGCCTTATCTGCCGCAGGAACAGCCCGGCGTTCTTGGAGGAGGAGGCGGCCGCCACCTTGATCCCGGCGTCTTTGACGGCGATGACGAAGCGCAGCGCGTCGGGGGTAGGCGGTGAAGTCGCCGGCTTGGATCAGCCGGACCACCATTGCCTGCTTCCGGTCGGCGTAAAGGGTGAGACGCCTGCCGTCGTCATCGGGGACGTGGAAGTACGCCAGCGCCGCGCGCGCCGCTCATGCGAGGCTTGCCGGACATCTGCTCCTCGCAGACGCGGGACGTGAACGCCTCCGGCGACCAGCTCGTCCGGTTGCGGATGTCGCTCCAGTCCGACTCCATCTGCTGGCGCAGCGACTCACGCCATGCTTTCTCGTGCGGCGAGTCGACGAGCACTCCGTCGACGTCGAAAATCGCTCCCCGGAACGCCGGCACGGATGCTTCCTCTCAGCCGTCGATCCGGCGCTCTTCGGCCGGCCTGGCCGGGGGCAGCCGTAACACGTACCGGTCTCCTGGGCGGAGCTCGCGGATTTCGCCGCCGGCCCCGACCCTTACCGGCCCGCTCGCGCCCTCCGGGTGGAGCGCGACCGTGAGCGTGTCCTGGTCGAGCGTCACCAGGAGCGGTGTCCGCCGGAACTGCATCGTTAACGACAGCTCCTGGATCGAACCGGGAAGCCTCGGCTCAAAGTGAAGAACGTCGTCGCGGATCTCCGTGCCCGGGTAGGCGAGCTGCATGAGGTCGAGCGTCCCGGCCATGACCCCCATGTGAATGCCCTCCCTGGTCGTCCCCTCCTGGACATCCTCCACGTCGCTGTTCAGCGCGGCCACGAAGCGCTCCCACGAACTGTCCGGATCGAGCGCGGCGAGCACCCCCGCGTGCGTGACCAAGCTCAGCGTGGAGCCGTGCGACGTGCGCTGGTCGTAGTAGGCGATGTTCCGGGCCGCGGTGTCCGCGCGATACTCATACCCCAAGCGCTCGAACAGCCGCCGCAGCGCTGCCGGGGAAAACAGGAAGAACAGCATCACCGTGTCGGCCTGCTTGGCGATCTTGTAGCGGTTCGGGTCGTCGCCCTCGGCGCGCAAGATCCGGTCGAGCCGCTGGATGTTCCCGTACTTGGCGCGGTAGCCGTCCCAGTCGAGTTCCCCGAGCGCCTCGTAGCCCTCGAACTGGCTGATGATGCCGTCGCCGTGGAACGGAACGAACATGCGCCGGCTCATGTCCTGCCACAGCCTCAGCTCGTGCTCAGAGATCTCCAGCCGGGCGCGGAGCGCATCGGCGCGGCTGGCCGGCAGCAGCGAAAGCACCTCGCTGGCGAGCCCGCACAGCCACGCCACCATCACGTTCGTGTAGGCGTTATTGCGCAGGCCGCCCTCCTGCGCGCCCGGATACTTCTCGTGGAACTCATCCGGGCCCATCACCCCGTGGATCTCATAACGCTCGCGGTCGGGGTTGAACCAGGCGATCGAGGTCCAGAAGCGCGCGATCTCCACCATCATCTCCGCGCCGTACTCCCGCAGGAAAGCCAGGTCCCGCGTGGCCTGGAAGTAGTGCCAGATGTTGAAGAAGATTGCCGCGTTCACATGGCGCTGGTTGCGGCTGAGGTCCGGCTCCCAGCGCCCGGACAGCGGGTTGAGGTGCACCCGCTGGGTCTCCTCCTTGCCCTCGCTGCCGCTCTGCCACGGGAACATCGCCCCGCCGAAGCCCGCCTCACGGGCCGCCGCCCGCGCCTCGTCCAGGCGCCGGTAACGGTACATCAGCAGCTCACGCGTGATCTCGGGCATGCGGAGGCCCAGGAACGGGAACACGTACAGCTCATCCCAGAAAACGTGTCCGCGGTATGCCTCACCGTTCAGGCCGCGCGCGGGCACCCCGGCGTCCAGGTCGGCCGTGTGCCGGGAGCACACCTGCAGGATGTGGGAGACGTGAAGCCGCAGCAGCATCTGGACCCGCTCGTCTCCGCGCACCCGCACGTCGCACACCCGCCACAACTCCTCCCAGGCAGAAACGTGACCCTGGAGCGCCTCCTCGAAGTCCGGCTGCCGAAGCGCCGAGGTCCCGGCCTTCGCGAGCGTGTCGCTGGTCGCGGCGTCGCGGGAAGTCGACAATGTCAGCATCTTCTCGACCCTGACCGGCGCGCCCTGCCGGACGTCGAACGCCAGCACCTGCTGGATGTAGTCCTCCATCTGGTACAAGCTGCGTTCCACGGCGAGCGGCTCGCTGCCCCGGAAGACGCGTGTGCGCGCCGCCTGGCTGATGTAGATGTTCGACTGCCGCGTCTGGACCTTCAGCGCGATGACCTCCGCGCCGAACGTCCGCGGCGAGACGGGATTAAGATGCCGGCCCTCGAGCTCTAGATAGCGGGCGACGCCCTCATTGGTCACGCGTCCGTCGATCGCCGAGATCACCTCCACCCGGCCCGACCAGTTCCGCGGCGTCAGCGTCCACTCGATACCGGCCCGGTGCGGATCGGCCATGCTCACGAACCGCCGGCTGCGCAGCGCCGTCTCACGCCCGGCGGCGTCCCGGAAGCGAAGCTCGCGGGTCACCACCGCCCGGTGAATGTCGAGCTCGTGGCGGTAGTCAAGCAGCTCAACATCCGCCAGCCGGACTGCGTCCGCGCCCTCGATCCGCAGCTTGAGGACCAGCCAGTTGGGAAGATTGACCAGATCCTCATTGAGCACCGGCAGCCCGCCCAGGATCGTCGTCTCGCGGTTGTAGACCCCGTGCACGTAAGTGCCGGGGTAGTGCGCACCGCCGGCGTCTTCCCACTCCGCGGCGCCGCGGCTGCACAGGTAGCCGTTACCGGTCGAGGTCAGCGCCTCCCGCAGCCCCTCCCCGGCCGGATCGAAGCTTTCGTATGCGAGCGCGAAGCCGTTCATCGCAGCAACCGAGTGTATCTGACCCGGCCCTGAGCTGCTCGCTTCCGCTTTGCGCCGGCTGGAATCATATAAACGCCAGGTTTCACCTCGCCCTGTAACGTCGGGTTAACCGTTGTGGTACGCCGCGCACCGTGCGTCCAGTCTTAGGAGGTTCTTCGCCAGCAACAACGCACCCGCCTCCCGCGACGAACATGATCTGCACGCGACAGATGGGGAACCGCCGCCAACCACGCCTTTGCCTCCGGCACAGCCGCCGAGCGGCACGTGCGAACGGCCGGAACCGCCAGATGCTTCGCGAACGATCCCGCACTACATCCGGGTGACGGACATCCCGCGGGCGGCGCCGTGCGCGCGTCCTCGTCCACATTGCCGAAGGCAGCCTGACTTGCGCGCAGTCTGGCTGCCTTATGGGGACGCCGAAGCCAGCGGCGCAAGAGCAGCGGCCCTGCCTACTACATGCCGCATACAGGACAGGTCAGGGGCGAGATAGCGAACACGCCGCTGAATCTCCCCAAAACAGGCACTACTTGAACACGCCTGCGGGCAGCTGCCCGCAGGCACCCTGGTCCCGCCGTCTCCTTCCGGGGAGGCAACTGCGGCTGACCATCGCATCGCGCCCGTAATACCGCCGACCGCCGGCTCCGCCCGCAACAGGTCCGGCCGTGCGGGCGGAGGCCGTCCCCTGCCGTTGGCCGGCCTGCTTGCCGGCCCGGCCGACACGGTCTACGGGATGAGCCGGATCGACGCTTCCGGCCGCCTGACAAGCCAGGCCATCAGCCACGTCCTGAACTGGCGGGCTGGTGACCGGCTGACCCTGACCGCTGACGCCGGTGTCGTCGTGGTCCGCCGCGATCCCCATGGCATGGTCATCGTGCCCGCCCGGTGCGCCGTCGCGATCCCGGCACCGCTGCGGCCTGCGGCCCGGAGACCAGGTGCTGCTGGCCGCCCTGCCGCGCGAGGACACGCTGGCCGCCTGCACGTTCACGGTCGTGGACCAGGCACTCCGGACACATCCCCTGTTCCCGCGCAGCGAAGGAGGACGCTCATGAGCGCCGTGACCCCGGCCACGCCGCCGGACGGCTCGCAGCAGGCGGTGGTCGAGGCGGCACTGGTGCTGCTGGAGCGGATGGGCCTGTCCCCCGCTGACCTCGCGGCCGCACCCCGGAAACAGAAGGTGATGCCCACGTTCGCCGAGTACGTTCCGGTGGTGTCGGCGGCGGTGAGCGCCGGGACCCGCCGGGCCTACGGGTCGTACTGGAACCGGATCCTCGAGCACTGGGGCAGCCGGCGCCTGGACGAGATTGCCCCGTCGGAGATCAGGCAGCTGATGACCTGGGTCAAGACCCACGTGGTGGCCCGCCGTAACGCGCGGGGTGGGCGCAGCGCGCAGGAGCACCTGGTGGCCGCGCTGCGCTGCCTGTACCAGCGCGCCGTCGAAGACGGGCTGATCACCGAGGCGGGCAACCCGGCGCGGAGGTGGCCAAGCCGCGCCGCCTGCCGTCCACCCGCCGGGCAGTGCCCGATACCCGGCTGGCGGAGATCAACGAGACCGCCGCGACTACCGGTGATGATCCGGAGCTGGACACGCTGCTGCTGCGGCTGCACACCGAGACCGCCTGCCGCCGCGGCGGCGCCCTGGCCCTGCGCCCGGCCGATCTCGACCCGGACCAGTGCCTGGTGCTGCTGCGGGAAAAGGGCGAGACGGTCCGCTGGCAGCCGGTCTCCCCCACCCTGATGACACGCCTGGTAAACCATGGCCAGGATCGTCACGCCCCGGCTGACGGGCAGCCGCTGCGGTATGCCGACGGGCGGCCGGTCACGTCCCGCCGCTATGACCACTTGTGGAAACGGATCGGCCGGCACCTGCCGTGGGTCCGGACCCAGCAGATCAGCATGCACTGGATCCGGCACACCACCTTGACGTGGGTCGAGCGGAACTTCGGCTACGCCGTCGCCCGCGCCTACGCCGGTCACACCGACGGCGGCGGCGAGGCCGGCGCCACGTCCACCTATGTCCGCGCCAGCTTGTCCGAGGTCGCCGCGGCGCTGGCTGCGCTCACCAGCGAACCCCATCCCCTCGCCGCTGCGGAAGGGTGGCGATCAGCATGACCGCTCTCACCGCTGATGTGCCTCGCGCCGCCGTTGGCTCTGGTCCGGGACTGCGCCGTGCCTCCACCGGCTGGACCACTCATCCGGACCAGTCCGGCAGCGTGGACGAGGACCGGTCCGCGGCTGTTACAAGTTCGCGGACCGCGGTCCGGTCCTGGCCGCTGCTGATCCTGGCGGTCCCGGCCGCGGCTGAGGTCTGGTCCGGGTGGGTCGGCATCGCCAAGTTGACCGGCTTCGGCATGGTCTCCCCGCTGCCGGGGATCTGGCCGTCGCTGCACCTGGACACGTCCGTCACCCTCCCGGTCGGGGTGGAGGCGTACGCGGCGTACGCGCTGCGGGCCTGGCTGGCCGGCGAGCACGCGGTCAGCCCGCGGACCCGCCGGTTCGCGAAATGGTCGGCAATGCTGTCCTTGGGGCTGGGGATGGCCGGGCAGGTCACCTACCATCTGCTGGCCGGAGCCGGGGCGACACGGGCGCCGTAGGCGATCACCACGATCGTGTCCTGCCTGCCGGTCCTGGTCCTGGCCATGGGGACCGCGCTCGCTCATATGCTGCGGGACGACGCGATCACGGCGCAGGCAGCTGCTGACCGCGGGACCGGGCAGCCACGCTGCTGGTCCGCCTCCTGGTCCTCGGACCAGGTTGGGTCAGGGCCGGACCAGGTGGTCGCCGAGGGACCGCTGGTCTCTGGTCCCGCGGCGGCGGCCAGACGGTCCCCAGTTCGAGAGCATGTGGCAGCCGTTCACACCACAGGCTCGGATCCACAGGCCGAACCATCGGCTACTGACCAGGCGCGACTTCTGGCCAGACGGCTTGCCGCTGACGGGACGCCCGTATCGCGGCGCGCGCTGCGCAGCGGCGGAATCCGGGGCTCCAATGAGGCGCTGAACAGACTGGCGCGTAGGCTCAACGCCGAACCGGCAAGCGCCACAGCCCCGCCAGCGGGGAGCTGATCACTTAGAGGAGGTGGTCAGTCACATGTTTGGCCGACGGGACCGCCTCCGGATCAGGACAATGGGCTCAAACCCCGCAAGGTTGACGGAGAGGGCTGGTCGGAATTGACGCATTGAATGGCGGCTCGAAGCCGGACCAGGACAGCGAGGACCTAGCTTAACTTTTAACCTAAATTTCACTCGTATCGTCCGATGACGGTGTTAATCGCTCATATGCCCGAGTGTCGTATGTGAAGCGGCCGTTTCCTTCACT
>JAJKHX010000188.1 GCA_021154785.1 Nocardiopsis sp. | reverse complement strand
TCGCGGCGCTGCCCGTCTACTACGGCATCAGCGATCTGACGCACGGCTACCAGGCCGGCGTCGTGGCTGGTCATGCCCTGATCCATCACTATCTGTCGAAGCTGGGCTTCAACTTCGCCGAGGGCCTGTCCAACGGCGCCATCTGGGCGTTGATCGCGATCGGCTACACCCTCGTCTACGGCATCATCGAGCTGATCAACTTCGCCCACGGCGACGTGTTCATGATCGGTTCCTTCACCGCCGTCGGCCTGTGGGCGACGCTCGGGCTCGGGCTCACCACTAGCGCGCTGGGCCTGGTCGGCGGCCTGCTGGTGACGCTGATCGTCGCGATGATCGTGACGGGGCCGCTGAACGCCCTGATCGAGCGGGTCGCCTACCGGCCGCTGCGGAGCGCGCCCAAGCTCGCATCGCTGATCACAGCGGTCGGCTTCTCGTTCATCCTGCAGAACGTCGGCCTGCTCTGGCGCGGGGGCTCACCGCAGAGCGTGCCCGATCTGATCCACTCGCAGCAAACGGTGTTCACCATCGGCGGGGTACATATCTTGCGCGGATACATTCTCGCGTTCGCCGTGATGATCCCGCTGGTGTTCGCGCTGACTTGGTTCATCAATACCACCCGGGCCGGCCGGGCGATGCGCGCCACGGCCCAGGACCCCGAGGCCGCCCGCCTGATGGGCATCAATGTCAATTCCACGATCTCGCTCACCTTCCTGCTCGGCGGCATGCTGGCCGGCGCGGCCGGGCTCGTGTATGCGCTCTATGAGACGAACGTCTGGTACTTCCAGGGCTTCAAGGCCGGACTGATCGCGTTCACGGCGGCGGTCATGGGCGGCATCGGCAACGTCCGCGGCGCTGTGCTCGGCGGCCTGATCATCGGCGTCATCCAGTCGCTGTCCGATTCCCGCCTGGGGCCGCAGTGGACCGAGGCGGTCGTCTTCGGCTACCTGATCGCCATCATGGTCCTGCGCCCGCGCGGTCTGCTCGGCGAGGAGACGAGGGAGGCAGGTTGAGCGAGTTGCGCGCGCAGCTGCGGGAGTGGCGCGAGGCGGTGGACAAGCGAGTCCCGCCATGGTGGAGCCGGGCGCTGGTGGGCTTGCTCCTCGTGATCGGGATCGTGCTGCCGTTCCCGTTCTCCTCGTCCAGCGCGTTCATGAACGCGACGATCATCGCGCTGGCCTACGCGGTGATGTCGCTGGGCCTGAATATCGTCGTGGGGTTCGCCGGGCTGCTCGATCTCGGGTACGTCGCCTTCTACGCTCTCGGCGCGTACTCGCTCGGCTGGTTCGGATCCGGGTTCTTCTTCAAGGCTCACATCCATGCGCTCGTCTCCCCGGTGGCGAGCACACTGCCCGGTATCCACCTCAACTTCATCCTGATCCTGGTCGGGGCCGCACTCATCTGCGCCGCGGCCGGAATCGTGATCGGACTGCCGACGCTGCGGCTGCGCGGTGACTACATCGCGATCGTCACGCTCGCGTTCGGCGAGATCATCGCCGACGTGGCGGTCAACGGCCAGAGCGTCCACGTCGGCGGCGGCATGACGCTGACCGCAGGCAACCTCGGCATCAGCGCGGTGGACTCGCCGTACTTCCCCGGGATCGGGTCGTTCAACCTGCTGAACCTCCGGCCGTGGTACTGGCTGATCTTCGCCATCTTGCTGGTCGTCCTGTTCGTCAACCTGCGGCTGCGCGACTCCCGGCTCGGCCGGGCCTGGGTCGCGCTGCGCGAGGACGAGGTCGCGGCCGTATCGATGGGCATTCCGCTGGTGAAGACGAAGCTGCTCGCGTATGCGATCGGCGCCGCGTTCGGCGGTATGTCGGGTGCGTTCTTCGGTACGTACTACACCGTGGTCAACGCCGGACAGTTCCAGTTCGGGTTCTCTATCTTTATCCTCGCCATGGTGATCATTGGCGGGCTCGGGTCGATCTGGGGCGCGGTCGTGGGAGGCCTGGCGCTGGGCTACATCAACAACTACCTGATCCCCGTCGTGCTGAACGACATACCCGCCAAGCTGGGCTTCCACTTCCAGCTCACCACGGTGGAATTCGGGATCTTCGGTTTCCTGCTGGTGATCATGATGGTGCTCCGGCCGCAGGGCCTGATCCCGGAGCGGCGACGCCGGCTCGAGCTCACGGCCGAGATCGCCCCGCCGGACGCCCAGCTCGCGGAGGCTCCGGGTACGCCGGGAGGTGGGACATGAGCGAGACCGAGACGCCCCCGCCGCCTGCCGCCGCCCTGCGCGCGGAGCATGTCACGAAGACGTTCGGCGGCCTGGTCGCCGTCAACGACGTCTCTTTCGACGTTCCCGAGCACTCGATCGTGTCACTGATCGGGCCGAACGGCGCCGGGAAGACCACCTTGTTCAACATGCTGACCGGGCTGTACCGGCCGACCGAGGGCAGGATCCTGCTCGGCGAGCGGGACACCACTCACTCGCGGCCGGACGTGATCACCAAGCACGGCGTCGCGCGGACCTTCCAGAACATCAGGCTGTTCGGTGCGATGACGGCCGTCGAGAACGTCATGGTCGGACACCATGCGCGGATGCGATCCGGGCTCATCGGGTCGATCTTCCGGCCGCCCTGGGTGCGCCGCGAGGAGCGGGAAACGCGCGAGCGCGCCCGCGAGCTGCTGGCCTACGCCGGCTT
Organism: Nocardiopsis sp.; assembly: GCA_021154785.1. Lineage (GTDB taxonomy): Bacteria > Actinomycetota > Actinomycetes > Streptosporangiales > Streptosporangiaceae > Palsa-504. The sequence continues at coordinate 18,112 of JAJKHX010000188.1, read as the reverse complement.
GCGAGAGCCCGTCTTCGACCGGCTGGCCGCGCAGCTGCCGTACGGAGACCAGCGCCGGGTGGAGATCGCCCGGGCCCTGGCGTCCCAGCCGAAGCTGCTGCTGCTCGACGAGCCGACGGCCGGCATGAACCCGCAGGAATCCCAGGCCCTGACGGAGTTCATGCGGGCCATGCGGGACGACCTGAACCTGACCATCCTGCTGATTGAACACGACATGAAGGTCGTAATGGGCGTCTCCGAGCGTGTCACCGTGCTCGACTACGGCAAGAAGATCGCCGAAGGGGAACCGGCCGTGGTCCGGGCGGACCCCGGGGTGATCGAGGCGTATCTCGGAAAGCAGGCCTGATGATCCTGCTCGAAGTTTCGGACATCCATACCCACTACGGGGCGATCGAGGCGCTGAAGGGCGTCTCGCTGACCGTCGGCGCGGGCGAGGTGGTCACGCTGATCGGCTCGAACGGGGCCGGCAAGTCCACCACCCTGCGTTCCATCTCCGGACTCACCCCGGCCAGCTCCGGGAAGATCACCTTCGCCGGGGAGGACATCACGCGCGTGCCGGCCCACGAGATACCCATCCGCGGCGTAGCGCTCGCCCCCGAGGGGCGCCACTGCTTCCCGCGGATGACCGTGCGGGAGAACCTGGACCTCGGCGCGCACCGGCGGCGCGGCCCCGAGATCGCTGAAGACCTCGACCGCGTCTACGACCTTTTCCCCCGGCTCAAGGAGCGCGAGAGCCAGAAGGCCGGGACGATGTCCGGCGGCGAACAGCAGATGCTCGCGATCGGGCGCGCGCTGATGGCCCGGCCGAAGCTGCTGCTGCTGGACGAGCCGTCACTCGGGATCGCTCCGATCCTCGTCGACCGGATCTACCAGACGATCGGCGAGATCAACCGCTCCGGGGTCGCGATCTTGCTGGTCGAGCAGAATGCCAACCGGGCGCTCGACGCCGCCAGCCGCGGCTACGTGCTGGAGACCGGGCGGGTGGCCCTGGCCAGCGATTCGGCCAGCCTTCAGAATGACCCCGGGGTCCAGAAAGCGTACCTGGGGACATGACCGGATACGGAGCGACCAGATGATCGGCGTCGACGCGCTGTACTTCCTGTTCGCGTGGCTGATCTCGGCGGCGGCCGCGTCGTGGCTGTCGGAGCGCAAAGGTTACGGTGAGCGGGTCGGGCTGACGTTCGGCCTGATCCTGTCGGCCCTGGGCCTGCTGATCGTGCTGTTGTTGCCCGCGCGCCCCAACTCGAAATGGCGAGTCGACGGCTGGCGGCCACGGCGGCGCACGTAGCGCTTCAGGACGATCCGCGGGCGGCTGGGGATACCCGCCAGCCTCGACGGAGGCCTCCCGTCTAGACAGCGGCGTCGCATACCTCGACAGCGCGCCGGCGGCGGGCGCCGAACGGCCAGACGGCCCGGCGCCGCACCTCAGGCTTGGCCTGGGCCATCCTGCTGACCCGCTCTTCAATCCGGCGGATCTCGGCGAAGGTCTTGGCTCGCTCCATCTGTTGTGTCTGGTAATCCAGGTAAGCGTTCATCGGACTTGCTCCTTGACTGGCGAGTGCCTATATCCGCAACTTATGGCTAAGGCGTGCGCCCCCACATTGGACGAAAGCCGTATTCGAGTGCCGTTCGCGGGCCGGCGAGGGCTAAGAGATGGCTTAGGACCGCTGAGGTCACTGACCGTCGAGGATGGGCATACGGCAGCGGCGGCTTCGATGCGGGCGGCAGAACTGGAGGTTTCCGTGACCGGTTGTACGTCCCCGTCGACGGGCCGGACGGTGCGGGCAGTCCTGTTCGACACGTTCGGCACTGTCGTCGACTGGCGGTCCGGTGTAGCTTCTGCGGTCCGCGTCTTCGCGGCCGACAGGGCGCTGACCCTCGATCCCGAGGAATTCGCCGACGCGTGGAGAGCACAGTACGAGCCAGCCAAGGAGCGGGTGCGTTCCGGTCAGCGCCCTTACGTGTCCCTCGACACGCTTCACCGTGAGAACCTGGACACTGTCCTGCGAGCGCATGACATCGATCCCGGTTCGTTCGCGCCAGGCGAGCTGACGTCGCTGGCTGCCGCCTGGCACTTCCTCCCACCCTGGCCCGACAGCGTGGAGGGAATCCGGCAGATCAGGCGGCACTTCATCGTCGGCCCGCTGTCCAGCGGCAATACCGCGCTCCTGGTGGACATGGCGAAGGCAGCCGGGCTGCCGTGGGACGTGATCCTCGGCTCGGACGTCAGCCGCGCTTACAAGCCAACCCCGGATGCCTACCAGAAACCCGCTGCCCTGCTCGGACTCGATCCGGGCGAGGTCATGCTGGTCGCGGCGCACAACAATGACCTGAAGGGAGCCAGAAGTGCAGGACTCGCGACCGCGTTCATCGCCCGTCCTACCGAATACGGCCCCCGGCAAGCCACGGACCTGACCGCCTCTGGCGACTGGGACCTGACCGCCGAATCGATCACCGACCTCGCCAGCCAACTGCTTGATGGGTCTGCCGCGGGATGAAGGCCGTCATCATTCTGCGAGCTCCATCGGGGCCTATCGCGTTGCGAGCGTGAGGTACTCGTTCTTCGTGCATCGAACTGCTTCGCGGTGGCGCCTCGTCATGGCCGAGTCCCGGGTCCTTCCCGGAGCGCACCACCCCCGATCAGTGGCAGCACAGCAGGGACCGCGCCGAGGCTGACACCAACCCCGACGTCCGAGCCGAGGTCCAGCGAGAAGGCTATTGCCTGTTCGCGATTAGTGCCAGCTTCGACGAACTGGACCGCGACCTTCGCTTAGCGAACCGCGGCTGACGCTGCCCGGCTCACCCGATCCAAGCGCCCCAGAGCGGACCCGGGCGACGAACCCGCGCCACGCGACCGGGTTGTACCGGCAGACCGTCCCACCGGGGTTCTTGGTGTCACGGATCATGATCATGCCGCCGACGGCGCATCCGACTTCGACGCACTCGCCGCCGTTGCCGCTGTGGCTGGAGGTCCGCCAGCCCGGATTCAGGTCTTCCATAGCTCATCAGCCAATCTCAGTATCAGCTCCCGTGACAGGCCCCGGGGCAGGGCGTCCGCGCGTACCCGGCCGAAGGCTACCTCCGCCTTGCGGACCAGCGACCGGTCCTCCGTCGTCTGGCCCTGCACCGCGTCCATGTGCAGCACATCCGGCACCCCGTCCCCGCTGGCCAGGTTCACCGGCCCGCCCAGCCCCGCGTTCGCGCCGGTAGCGGCCGGGACCACCTGCACCGAGATGAACGGCCGCAGCGACAGCTCCGCCACCTCCCGCAGCTGGTCATGCATTACCTGCGTCGACCCGACCAGCCGGTGCAGCACCAGCTCATCCAGCACTACCGCAATATCCGGCGGATTCGACCGGTCGAAGATCACCTTGCGGGCCAGCCGCGCGTCCACCAGCGCCCCGATCGCCTCCTCCGAGGTGTCGGTCTGCGCGGCCAGCAGCAGCGCCCGCGCGTACTCTGCCGTCTGGAGCAGGCCCGGGATGATGATCGGCTGCCAGTACCGCAGCGACACCGCCTGCGCCTCGGCCTCCAGCCACGACTCGAACCACGACGGCACCGGCCCCGCCGCCGACCGGGCCAGCCGCGCCAGCCGCCCGAACAGCTCCCCGTCCAGGCCGCACGCCGCGCACCACGCCGCCAGCACATCCGGCGTCGGCGGCCGCTCCCCGGTCTCGGCCTTGGCCATCACCGTCCGGTCGAACCCCAGCCTGCCCGCCAGGGCCTCCTGGCTGGAGAACCCGGCCGCTACCCGGCCGCGCCGCAGCTCCGCGCCCAGGAACGCGGCGGGATGAGTCTCAGGATCACGTACGGCCATCGTGGCGGCCCTCCGGAAGCTCGTGGCAGATCGAGGCACAGCCCCCCGCCACCTAGCCTAGCCGTGCCCGGGCCGGTGGACTGGGACCTGCCCATCACCGCCCAGGAGGCAGAAAGTGACACCCGCCCCGGCCACGCAGGCCACACGTTACCAGCGCACCTACCCCGGCCACCCCGCCCAGGTCGCCCAGGTCCGCCACGACCTCACCCGCCACCTGACCGGCTGCCCGGCCGCCGCCGACGCGGTCCTGATCACCAGCGAACTCGCCGCCAATGCCATCCTGCACGGCCACTCCGCCGGGCATTCCTTCACCATCCGCTGCCAGGCCAGCCCCGGACAGCTCCGGATCGAAGCCGAGGACGCGGGCGGCCCGTGGCGGCAGCGCACCCATGGCGACCGGCCCCACGGGCTCGACATCGTCCAGGCACTCACCGGCCCTGATCGGTGGGGAACCCATCCCGCCGGCACCGGAGGCCGCGTCGTATGGGCGGAGCTGTCATGGTGACGACACGGCAGCCCGGCTCCGCCGCCAAACTCCCGGCGCCGACTTCTGACCCGCTGCCCCGCCGTCGGCGTCCTGAATTGCTACGGAAGGTAGTCATGACGAGACGCTTACGATCATGGGGCGGTCTGGCCTTCCCGGTCTGCTGGCGGAAAGATCGTCACATCTCGTGCGGATATGAACACACGAGGCAGCCGGGGCTTGCGTTACTTCAGGAGAGCGGAGAGGGCTTTGACTACGCAAGCGCACGATACTGCCACGCCCGTGAAGGCTCGGCTGCCCCGGCGCAGTGGCGCCGGGACGGTGCGGCTGACGCAGCGGGATATCGACGGGCTCATGCTGTGCGGGGAGCACGGCGTGGTGCCGTTTGACCTGCTGGCGATGGCGCTGCGGGTCAGCGAGGATCGGGTGCACTCGATTACCGCGCGGTGGCGGCGGGCCGGGTACGCCGAGACGGGGCGGCTGGGGCCGGGGCCGGGGTGGTGCTGGCTCACGCGGGAGGGGATGACGGCGACCGGGCTGGGGTTCCCGGTGGTTCGGCCCTCGCTGGGCCGGCTGGCTCATACCCGGGCGGTGCTGGCGGCCTGGGTCTGGATGCGGGATAGCGAGGCCTGGCAGCGGTGGCAGCCGTGGTGGGAGTCCGAACGGCGGCTGCGGGCCAGCACGTCGGCGGCGGGGCGGGGTGGGCATGTGCCGGATGCGGAGGTCCACTGGCCGTCGCTGGACGGCTGCTCCTACGGGGGGCAGCTGTGGGCGATCGAGGCGGAGCTGACACCTAAGGCCGCCGCGCGGACGGCGCGGATCATGAGTGAGCTGCTCACTTCGGTGCGGTACGAGCGGGTGATTTACCTGACCGCGCCGGCGGCGAGGCCGGTGGTGATGCGGGCGGCGGCGTCGCTGCCGCCTGGGGAACGGGCGCGGGTGGTAGTGCGGGACCTGCCTGGCTATGCCTTCGCTGGGGAGGCGCGGTGACTATCTGGTCCTGGCTCAAGCTCTTCGTCGCCATCTGGCTGCTCCGCAAGGTCGCCAAGATCATGGGGTGGCTGCTGGTCGCGGCGATCGTCATCGCGGCCTGGCCGGTTACGCTGACCGCCGCCGTCGGGGGTGTGTCCGCCTGGCTAAGTGGGTGGCCTCCGGTCAAGTTGTACCGGGCGGCCGCCTGGACGCTGATCGTTACCGGCGTCTGGCTGGCCGTGCTGGAGGTCCGCAGCCCGGGCTGGGCGGCGGTGCGGGTGCCCGGCCGGGTCTGGGCGGGCGGGTGGCACCAGCTGGCCGCTGTATCCGTGGTTCAGGTGTTCGCGCAGGTGGCGCCGGTGGCGGTCCCGGCCGGGCTGGGATTGGGCGGGCTGCTGTGGAACTGGCGGATCTACTCCATCACGACGGGGCTGGGCGGGTTCACGGCGTCGGCGTCGATCACGTTCGATGCCAGGCAGTGGCGGCGGCAGGTCCGGACGGCCATGGGGCGGATCGCGGCGCCTGGTGCGGTGCCGTTGCTGGGGCGGGGCGGGGCTATTCCGGTCGGCGGGACGATCCGCGCGATCGGGCATCGGTGGCACCCCGTGTTCAGCATTCCTTATACGGCGTGCGCCCGGCACATGGTGGTGGTGGGTTCTACCGGCAGCGGGAAGACGAACCTGATGATCCGGCTGTGGGCGGGCTGGTTCACCGCGACCCTGCAGGCGTCCCGGGCGGGGCGGGGGCACCGGCCGCTGCTGATCGTGCTGGACTGCAAGGGCGGGCGGGATTCCCGGAGCAAGGCGGAGCGCACCCGGCGGCTGCTCTACGGGGCGGGGGCTCGGCGGGTGGCGATCTGGCCGGATGAGGCGCGGCTGAACCTGTGGGAGCTGCCGCCGGCGGATCTGGCCGTGCTGCTCTACCAGATGATCGATACCGGGACCGGGAACGCGGCCTACTACGCGGACATCCTGCAGGCGGCCGTTTCCCTGGCGGTTACCGCGCCGGGCGGGCCGCCGCTGAACACCGCGGGGTTCCTGGACCGGCTCAACGCGCGGTGGCTGCAAGAGGCATGGGGCGACGGGCGGTACCCGGGGCAGCTCGAACACGTGCGGGCCGCGGCGCGGCATCTGCCGGATATCCAGCTGCGGTACTCCACACTGCTGGGGCGGCTCGGGCCGGCTTTGGACGGGCCGGGAAGGCTGGACGAGGCGGATGCCTGGTACTGCGTGCTGGAGGGGACACGCGAGCCATCGGTGGCGGAGGCGCAGGCGATGGCGCTCACCGAACTGGCCGCGCACGCTGCTACCAGCCTGGACGGGGAGGAGCGGGCGATGCTGCTGGCGGCGGACGACTACTCCGCGGTGTCGGCGCGGGTGCCGCTGTCGAACCTGTACGAGCGGGGGCGGTCGCTGGGGATCGGAGTGCAGGTCTCGGCGCAGTCGTGGCAGGGACTCGGGGCTAATGAGGACGAGCGGTACCGGATCGCGGCGACGGCGGACGGCGGCGTGTTCGTCCTGCACACTCCTTATCCGGAGCCGCTGACGGGGCTGGCGGGGAAGCGGCGGGTGCTGGAGACGGCGCACAAGGTCGTCGGGAACGCCTGGGGTGACGAGGGCACGACCCGGGAGCAGCGGGCCTGGAACGCCGACCCCGAGCTGATCCGCAGCCTCGAGGTGGGGCAGGCCTGCTATATCCACCGCGGGGCGGCGACCTTTGTCCAGGTGGCCCGGCCGAAGCCCTCGCCGCTGACCCTGATGCCGCCGACGCCTGCGGAAGAGCTGCCCAGGCGGGTGCCCGAGCCGCGGCGCGAACCCGTCCCGGTGCCCGACGTCTGGCCGGAACCGCAGGATCTCGATGACGTCTTCGGACCTGGAGGATCTCGATGAACCCATTCGAGGCGCTCGGCCTGCCGACCCGCCCGGACCTGACTGACGAGCAGGTCCGGGCCGCGTGGCGGGCGATCGCGGCGGCTACCCATCCGGACCGGGCGGAGGGCGGCGACCTCGCGGTCTATACCGCCGCGTCGGCGGCGTACGCCGAGCTGCGCACCCCGTGGTCGCGCAGCGAGGCTTACGCCGACGTGACCGAACGCGCCGCCCGGGCCGGGCGGGATCCGGATACCTCGCCGCTGCCCGTCATCCGCGACACCGAGGCTGCCCCTCCCCCGCCGTGGCAGCCGCTGCTGGCGTTGTGGCAGCTCCCGGCCCGGGTCCGGCGCGGGCGGCCGCTGCACCTGGCTATCCGGGCCATCTTCGCCGCGGTGCTGGCCATGCTCCTGCTGCAGCTGATCCCGGGCAGCGCCGCTGCTCCGGCCGATGTGATCGGGATCGGCCTGTGGTTCGTGCTGAGCGGGCGCAAGGACCTGGCTCCGCCGCCGGAACGGTAAGGAGCGGGCCGAGCACAGCAGGGCGCGGAGGGCTTCGTCCATGGAGGCGTACTGCCAGGAGCACACCACCTCGCCGCTGGCGTCGAGGGCCAGGCCGGCGGATACCAGCGCCGACTCCAGGTTGCCGGGGGCGGACAGGGCGTAGGGGCGTGATCGGCCACCCGTTCGGCCGGAATGAGGGCGGTCATGGCTTCGTGGGCCACCGTGCCCTGGGACCTCTCCGGCTCGGCGAACAGGCTGGCCACCACGCGGCCGCCGGGGCGCAGGACCCGGGCCGCCGCGGACAGGGCCCGGCGCGGGTCGCCGGCGAACTGGAAGGCGTTGACGCCGGTCACGGCGTCGAAGGAGGCGTCAGCGAACGGGAGGGATTCCATGTCGCCGTCGCGCAGGTCGGCCTCAGGCAGGCCTGCACTGCGGAGCCGGCCGCGGGCGATGGCGAGCAGGCCGGGGCTGACGTCGAGGCCGGACGGGATCGCGCCGCGCTGGGCGGCGAGGACGAGGGTGAGGCCGGTGCCGCAGCCGACGTCGAGCAGGCGGGTGCCGGGGCCGACGTGAGCGGCGTCGAGGACCGCCTCGAACAGGGGCTGGTTGCGGGATTCGGCCAGGTCGGTCCAGGCCTGGGGGTCGGTGCCCCACAGGCGGCGCTGAACCTCGGCGGCGGCGCTGATGATCACGAACTGGCGTCCTGGCGCAGCGCGGCCAGGCGGGCGTGCAGGCCGGCGATGACGTCGTTGTGCTGATGCACTTCGATCGGGTGCGGGAACAGCGGGCCGCCGTCGTGCCAGGCGACCTCGATCGGGCCGGTGCGGGCGGTGTTGATCAGCCGGCAGCCCAGCCGCGACAGCTTCTCGCTCTCCTCCCCCAGGTCGGGCACCACCCAGGAGACGTGGCTGATCGCGCCGGGGGCGACCCGGTACGCCGCCAGCAGGCGCTCGTCGGCCGCGTGGACCTGGCCGAGCTCCACCACGACCGGTCCCCAGGCGGCGAAGGCCGCCGTGTGGTCGAAGATGATGCCGCTGGTGCAGGGCTGGCCGCCGTCGAACAGCGTGAACTCGTCGAACGGCACATGTTCTATGACATCGAACGGGCCGACATCGAGCTCTCGCTGCCACTGCTTGCGGGCGCGGTCCAGGTCGTCGACCCAGTATCCGACGTGGTGCAGTGCGTGCATTAGCTTGGCCCGCGGTCCTCGAGGGCGCCGCCCCCGAACTGCCGGTCGTGGTCCATGGTCATCCGCATGAACGGGTAGACGTAGTCGCGCATCCCCTGTTCGTAGGTGCCGATGGCCTCGACGAGGCCGGTTTCGCGGCGGGATGCGGCGTCGAGCTGGTCGAGCAGGCTGGCGGCGTCGCGCAGGGCCAGGTTGGCGCCCATGCCGAGGGTGGGGAGCATGGCGTGGGCGGCGTCGCCGACCAGGGTGACCCGGGAGGGTTCCCAGGCCGGGGCGGGCTCGAGGAAGCCGAACGGGATCACGAAGATCGAGGCCAGGTCGACGTTTCGGACGAGGGCGCGGGCGGCGGGGTGCCAGCCTTCGATCGCGGCCAGCATGGCGTCGCGGAGCATGGCGGGCGTGCCGTCGGTCCACTGGGCGGCGGGCGGGATCACCGTGCCGGGCGGGACGCTGCAGCTGATCATGACGTAGTCGTCTACTAGTTCCAGCTTCACGTCCCGGGCGATTCTCGCGGCCGCATCGGGCGCTTGCTCGCGGGGACGGTAGACGGCGATGAGGAGGCGGGAGCCCCGGCGGTCGGCGGCGATGAGGACGCCCTCGAACAGGTGCGGGGGGAGCTGGGCGGCTAGGCCGGGAGTCAGCGGGGTCCGGCCGTAGACGCCGAGGCCGCGGATGCCGGCGTCGATGACCGTTGTTCCGGGGAGCTTCTGCCTGCGGACGGCGGAGCGGATGCCGTCGGCGCCGACCAGGACGTCACCGTCGGCGGTGGTGCCGTCGTCGAGGGTCACGGTTACCTTGTCCGGGGTCTCCTGGTAACTGGTGATGGCTTTGCCGGGGTGGAAGGAGTCGCCGAGGCGAGCGCGCAGGATCGCTCTCAGCGTCCGCCGGTGGACGCCGGTGTGGGGGCGGTCGCCTTCGTTGGGGGGACCTAGATGGGGTTGCGAGCTCAGCTCGTCGAGCTGGTCGTTCAGGACGACGGACTCGCGCCGGTCGTAGGTCTTCCTCGAGGTCTGGGCGTAGAGCTCGAACAGGTCTTCCGGCAGGCAGCGGCGCAGGGCCTCGCCGCCGTCGGCGTTCATGTGGAGGTAGTAGCCGATCTTGCGGGTGTCGTCGGCGTCGCGCTCGAAGATCTCGCAGGTGTGGCCGTCCTTGATCAGGCCCTGGGCCAGGGCGAGGCCGGACAGCCCGCCCCCGGCGATCAGCACGTGCAGGGGTGCTTCAGCTGGCATGGCGGTCAGCTCGCCGAGGAGTAGAGGTCGGTGGAATAGGGGGGCGTGTCGTGGGCGGCGGCCCAGGGGACGACGTGGTTGCGGAGGATGCCGACGCCCTCGATCTCGGCCTCGATGCTGTCGCCGGGCTGGAGGTAGAACTCGAACGGGTTGGGCTGGACCGCGGCCACGCCCGAGATCGTCCCGGTGGTGAGGATGTCGCCGGCCGAGTAGCCCTGGGCCGAGTGGTGGGCGACCAGGTGCGGGATGTCGATGAGCATCTTGGCGGTGTTGCCGCTCTGCCGGACCTGGCCGTTGACCCGCAGTTCCATCGCCAGCGCCTGGGCGTCGGGTACCTCGTCCCTGGTCACGATCCAGGGGCCGATCGGGCAGAACGTGTCGATCGACTTGGAGAACGAGAACACGCCGGACTGCATCTCGCGGCGCTGGATGTCGCGGGCGGTGATGTCGTTGAAGACGGTGAACCCGGCGATGTAGCCGGCGGCCTCGTCCGGCCCGAAGAACTTGCCGGACTTGCCGATGATGATGGCGAGCTCGAGCTCGTAGTCCAGTTCCTTGGTCAGGCCTTCGGGATAGACGATGGCGTCGTCCGGGCCGATGATCGCGTCGACGTTCTGGAAGAACACGATCCCCTTGTGCACCGGGTGCGACCAGTCGACGGCCTGGAGCTCGGTGTGGTGGTCGGAGAAGTTGCCCGCGGTGTGGAAGAACTTCTTGGGGACGATCGGGGCGCGGAGGCGGACGTCTCTGAGCGGCAGGCGCTCGCCCGTCTCGGCGGCCTGGCCGCCGCGCTCGAAGTACTCGCGGGCCGAGGCACAGCCGAGCTCGATGACGACCGCGCCTTCGCCTTCGCCTTCCAGGCGTCCTACCCGGCCGGCGTCGAACGTGACCAGCTTCATTGCCGCGACTCGCTTTCGTTCTACGAAAGTAACTTTCGCCCATAATCGACCGTCGGCCGGGCGGGTGTCAAGCCGGGGAGGTGGTCTCCTCGGGGCCGGGACGCGGAAGACGCGGAGCTGGAGGGCGAGGGCGGCGTAGTAGCCGACCAGGGTGAGCAGCTCGAACAGGCCGTCCGGGCCGAGATGATCTTCGGCCTCGCGGTATTCGGTGTCGTCGAGGTCGCCGCGGGCGGCCAGGGCGGCAGCGGTGCGGGCGACCACGGCCTCCCGCCCGGACAGCATTTCGTGGCGGCCGTCGCGGATGGCGGCTAGGTCGGCGCCGGTGAGGCCGGCGGCTTCGTGGGCGTAGCGCTCGAAGCCGGAGCGCCAGCGGGCGGCGACGACGAGGATGGCGATCTCGCGGCAGCGGTCGTCGAGGGCGGTCTCGTAGCGGACGGCGGCGCCGAGGGCTTGCAGGGCCGAGCCGAGGCGGGGCTGGAGGAGGAAGGCGTTGAACGGCCCTTCCAGGCAGCCGTCGGCGTCGGTCAGGCGGAACAGCTGCGGGCCCTGGGCACGGCGGCCGCCGGCGATGGCGTCGTAGAGGGTGCGCTGCTCATCGCCGAGTGCGGCGGGCTCGAGCTTGGGGATGCGGGGCCCGTTGCTCATGGGGTCTGTTTCACGCGCTTATTCACTGTGCTTGTTTCAGAGGGAGCCGGCGCTGGTGTCGGAGACCAGGGCGGAGATCTCCGCGCAGGTGGCCAGCACGGCGGGGCGCAGCTCGCGGATGATCCGCTGGGTCGACCAGTCCTGGGACTGGACGGCCAGGTTGACGCCGGCCAGCACGCGGCCGTCCGGGCCGGTGATCGGCGCGGCGACGGACCGCAGGCCGTAGGCCAGCTCCTCGTCCTGCATGGACCAGCCCTGGTCGCGGATGGTGCGGAGCTCGTCGTGCAGCTCGGCCAGGGAGACCTTGGCGTTCGGCCCGGAGTTCTTCGCGAACGAGGCGTCGGTGATGCGCTTGGCCAGCTCGTCCTCGTCGAGGTGGGCCAGCAGCAGCTTGCCGATCGAGGTGTGCACGGCGGGGAGGGTAGAGCCGACCTGGATGTTCGCGGTCACCAGGTCGGAGTTGCGCAGCCGGATCAGGTAGAGGACGCGGTCGCCGCTGAGGACGGCCAGGTTCACCGTCTCCCCCGTCCGCTCGCCGAGCCGGGTGAGCTTCGGCGTCGCGATGGCCACCAGGTCCAGGCTGCGCAGCGCGGCGGTGCCGAGGGTCAGGGTGCGCACCCCGGGCCGGTAGTCGCCGTTGGGCAGGTGGTCCAGGTACCCCTCGGACGCGAGCGTCATCACCACCCGGTACACCGTCGGCATCGGCAGCCCCGAGGCGGTGGCCAGGTCGCTGACCCGCCAGGACGGGCGCTGCTCGTCGAACAGCGACAAGATGCGCAGGCCCTTGGCGAGGGCCTCCACGCGGTACTCCGGCCGGTCCGGTACCGCTGGGCCGGGCCCCGCGGGAGCGGAGCTGAGCGCCGCGGATGAGGAGCTGACGGGGCGGCGAGGCATGGGTGGCCTTTCCTCCTCGGTGACGGTATAAGGCCTCAGCCTAGTGCGGCCTGGGCCGATGGTCGCGGTGGCCCGGGCGGACCTGGACAGCCGCGCGACGGGTCGGCTACGGTATTCAGAAAGCGACTTTCATAGTACGAGAACTTAATCGCGAAGGATAGGCCTCATGCAGGACTGGCTCACGCTCGACGGTCGGCCGACCCTGGTCTGCGGAGCCGGGGGGCTCGGCAAGGCCAGCGCGCTGAGCCTGGCCGCCCAGGGCGCGCGCGTCGCCCTCGCCGACGTGAACTCCGAGAACCTCGACGCCGTGGTGCGCGCGGCCAAGGAGGCCGGTTACGAGATCAAGCCGCTGGTCGCCGACCTGCGGACCGCGCAGGCCTGCCGCGCGGCCGTCAGCGAGGCGACCGCCCTGGTCGGGCCGCCGCAGATCTTCCTGCACGCGGTCGGGCGCAACGTGCGCAAGCCGGTGCTGGAACTGGCGGACGGCGACTGGGAGGACACCCTCACCCTGAACCTGTCGTCGGCGTACTGGCTCGGCCAGGCCGTCGGCCGGCTCATGGTCGGGCAGCAGTACGGCCGGATGGTCTTCGTGTCGTCGGTCTCCGGGCTCCTCGCCCACGCCCACCACGGGCCGTACGCGGCGACCAAGGGCGGGATGAACCAGATGTTCCGGGTCATGGCGCGCGAGTGGGCCAGGTACGGCGTCACCGTCAACGCCGTGGCCCCCGGCTACATCGAGACCGACCTGACCAAGGACTACCTGGACAAGGACAACCACCGGGCCGACCTGGTATCGCTCGTCCCGGCCGAGCGGCTCGGCCGGCCCGAGGAGGTGGCCGACGCGGTCACGTACCTCGCCTCGGACCGGGCCCGCTTCATCACCGGCCAGATCCTGTACGTGGACGGCGGCCGGGTCCTGGTCTGACCGCCCCCTGTTATCCATTCATCCGCCTGCCTCCCCGCCAACCGCAACTGGAAGGACATCCCGTGCCCGCAGCACCCGTTCCCGTACCGCGCCGTTTCGAGGGCCGGTCGGTGGTCGTCACCGGCGCCGGCACCGGCTTCGGCGCCGAGATCGCGGTCCGCGCCGCCCAGGAGGGCGCCCGCGCCGTGGGCGTCCACTACCGCAGCTCGGTGGAGGGCGCCAAGCGCACGGCCGACCGGGTCACCGCCGCGGGCAGCACCCCGGTGCTGATGCAGGCCGACATCGTGGACTGGGAGCAGATCAAGGCCATGGCCGACGCCGCCTTCGAGCGGCTCGACGGCGTGGACGTCCTGATCAACAACGTCGGCGACGTGGCCCGCGAGCAGATGTCCTGGCGCGACATCACCGAGGAGTCGATCGACCACGTCCTGGCCGTGGACATCAAGGGCACGATGCTGTGCGTGCACGAGTTCGGCGCGCGGATGCTGGAGCAGGGACACGGCGCCATCGTGAACATCGGGTCCACCGTCATCGTGCGCGGCAGCGCGCGGGCGCCGCAGTACGCCGCGGCGAAGTACGGGCTGCTGGGCGTGACGAAGTCCTACGCGCACGCGTTCGCGCCGGCCGTCCGGGTCAACGTCTTCGCCCCCGGGTTCATCGAGACCGAGGCCACCCTGGGCCGCAAGGACTGGCAGTCCGGGCGGCGCGAGCAGCTGACCGCGATGACCCCGATGGGCCGGATCCCGGCCCCGGCCGAGCTGGCCGGCCCGGCGCTGTTCCTGGCCAGCGACGACGCCGCGCACATGACCGGCGGCTACATGGTGGCCGACGGCGGCTACAACATGGTCGGAGCCTGACCATGGGCGGCTCCGGGAGCCCGCATCCGCGAGACCTCGGCCTGGCCGAGGCGCGCGGGCTGGTGCAGCGCGCCGTGGACAAGGCCGAGCAGCTCGGGCTGCGCGGCGGGATCGCCGTCGTCGGGGCGTCGGGCACGCTGATCACGGCGTCCCGGATGGACGGCGGCGGCCCGGGCGGGATGACGCGGGCGCGGTCCAAGGCCTGGATCTCGGCCACCCAGCAGATCCCGAGCGCCGAGCACCTGCACCGGATGACGGTGATCGCGCCGCCGGTCGCGACCGGGTTCGCCCAGGCCTCCCCGGAGGCGCTGTTCCCGGGCGCGGGCGGGATGCCGGTCTGGGCCGGCGCCAGCGGCGGGCTGAGCGTGGTGGCCGGCATCGCGGCCTCGGGCGCCACCGTCAGCCCGTTCTTCCCCGATGGCGTGGAGCCGCGCGCGCTCAGCGCGGACGGCAAGCCGGCCAACCCGGAGGACCTGCTGATCGCCTACGCCCTGGAGATCCCGTACGCGGGGCAGCACGGCGACGACCAGAAACGCTGGGAGCAGCGGTTCGGCGACCTGGTCGTCGACCCGGCCGACAGCCTCGGCCTGGCGACCGCGCCGACGGCCAGCGGCCAGGCCCAGCTCGACTGGGCCCGGGCGCTGTGCGACGCGGCCATGGCCGAGGCGGAGCGGCGGGGCCTCCAGGTGGCGGTGGCCGTGCTAGACCGCGGCGGCGATCCGGTCCAGCAGGACCTGATGGACGGCGCCCCGGCCGGCGGCGTGGCGGTGGCGCAGGCGGTGGCGGGCGCGGCGGCACTGTTCGGCTTCGACAGCGGCGCCCTCGGGGCCCGGTTCGGCCACGCCCCGGGGACCGCCGCGACGCCGGACGTCCCGCCCGCGCTGGCCATCCCGGCGGGCCTGGTCGTGCCGCCGGTGCTCGGCGTGCCCGGCGGCCTGCCGGTCCGTGACGACGGCTGGGTCGTGGCCGGCTTCGGCGTCGGCGGAGCGCCCCCGGCCAGCTGCGCCGACATCGCGCGCACGGCGCTGGCTTCGCTATGACCGGGATCTCGCGGTGACGGGCCAGGTCCGGGTCGCGGTCATCGGCTGCGGGGCGATCGGGAGCCTGTACGCGGCGCACCTCGCGCGGGTGCCCCGAGTCGAGGTGTGGGCGGTCGACCCGTGGGCCGGGCACATGGCCGCGATCGAGGCGCACGGCCTGCGGGTCACCGGGCACGCGGATTTCACCGTCCCGGTACGGGCCCGGACCGACGCGCGTGAGCTGCCCGCCTGCGACTTCGGCGTGGTGGCGACCAAGGCGCTGCACACCCGGGAGGCCGTCGCGGGCGCGCGGGCGGCGCTGGCGGACGCCGCCGTGGTCAGCGTGCAGAACGGCCTCGGGAACGAGGAGGTCATCGCCGGGCTGGCACCGCGCGTGATCCGGGGCAGCATCGTCACGGCCGGCACGGTGGTGGCGCCCGGCGTGGTCCGCTACGACGCGCCGGGCGACTCCTGGTTCGGGCCGTTCGAGCCCCGGCCCGCGACGATGGACGAGGTGACGCGCCTGGCCGGGCTGCTCACCGAGGGCGGGCTGCGTACGCACGCGCTGGAGGACGCGCGCGGCCCGCAGTGGGCGAAAGTCATTTTCAACGCCGCGACGAGCCCCGTGTCGGCCCTCACCGGGCTCGCCGTGGGCCCCGTCTGTACCGACGCCAGGCTCCGCTCGCAGGTGGATGGCCTGCTCAGCGAGGCTCTGGCGGTCTGCGAGCGGACCGGGATCGCGCTGCTGCGGGACCCGCGGGAGTCGGTGGAGGAGGCCATCGCGGAGGCCTACGACCACCAGCCGAGCATGCTCCAGGACGTGCTGGCCCGGCGGGCCACCGAGATCGGCGTGCTGAACGGCGGGATCGCCGCCGAGGGGCGCCGCGCGGGCCTGCCCACGCCGCTTCACGATTGCATGGTTGCCCTGGTCAGGGGCCTCGAGCGGTCCTGGTCGGCCGCGCCCCGCTAGACGCGGTTCCGGCTCCGCGCGGTCATCCATTTGTGACCTCGCAGGTGTGGACAACCGGCCGCCGCATCCCGTAACGTAATCGAAATGAAAATAACTTTCATTAGATGAAAGTAAGGGAACCATGACCACACCGACCGCCGGACAGCCGCTGCTGGACGTAGCCGGCCTGCGCGTGACCTACGGCGGGGTCGTGGCGGTCGCGGACGTCGACCTACGGATCGGCGAGGGCACCATCTACGGGCTGATCGGCCCCAACGGCGCCGGCAAGACCTCGATGGTGGACGCCCTGACCGGGTACACCCGGCCCGCCGCCGGGTGGATCACGTTCGGCGGCCGCGACATCTCCGGCCTGCGCCCCTACCGGCGGGCGCGCCTGGGCCTGGCCCGGACGTTCCAGTCGGTCGAGCTGTTCGACGACCTGACCGTCGAGGAGAACCTGCTCGTGGCGAGCGAGCACGTGACCGTGGCCTCCGCGCTCAGGGACCTGTTCCTGCCCCAGCGGCCGCCGGACCGGACCGGCGTGGACTGGGCCATCTCGGTGTGCGGCCTGGAGGACGTGACGGACCGCTACCCGGGCGAGATCTCCCTGGGCAAGCGCAAGCTGGCGGGCATCGGCCGGGCGCTGGCCCGCCAGCCCCGGCTGGTCCTGCTGGACGAGCCCGCGGCGGGCCTCGACACCGACGAGAGCCTGGAGCTGGGGCGCAGGCTGCGGTCCCTGCCGGAAGAGCACGGCGTGACGGTCTTCCTCATCGACCACGACATGGGGCTCGTCCTGTCCGTCTGCGATCAGCTCATGGTCCTGGACTTCGGCCGGCCGATCGCCGGCGGGACCCCGGCCGAGATCCGCGACGACCCGCGCGTGATCGAGGCCTACCTGGGAGGGCATCATGCCGGAAGCCACTAGCCCGGAAGCAGCCAGCCCGGGACCCGGCGGTACTGCTTCGGGTCACGCCCTGGTGCTGCGGGACGTGTCGGCCGGCTACAAGGGGATCCCGGTCGTCCGCGACCTCAACCTGGAGGTCCGCCCGGGCGAGGTGGTGGCCCTGCTCGGCCCCAACGGCGCCGGGAAGACCACCACCCTGGAGACGATTGCCGGGCTCAACCGCCCGATCACGGGCACGATCGGGCTGTCGGGCGAGGCCGTCGGCGGACGGCCGGCCCACCTGCTCGCCCGCCAGGGCCTCGCGCTGGTGCCCGAGGGCCGCGCCCTGTTCCCCGGCCTCACCGTCCGCGAGCACCTGCGGCTGGCGGGCGGCCGGGCCAGCAGGAAGGGCGGCAGCAGCGAGGAGGAACTGCTCGAGATGCTGCCCGAGCTGCGCAAGTGCCTCGGGCGCAAGGCCGGCCTGCTGTCCGGCGGCGAGCAGCAGATGCTGGCCCTGGGCCGGGCGCTGGTGACCCGGCCGCGGCTGCTGCTGGTCGACGAGATGAGCCTGGGCCTGGCCCCGGTGATCGTCGAGCGGCTGCTGCCCATCCTGCGCCGCGTCGCGGAGGACATCGGGGCCGGCGTGCTGTTCGTCGAGCAGCACGTCTCACTGGCGCTCGAGGTCGCCGATCGCGCCTACGTACTCAGCCACGGACGGCTCGTGCTCGAGGGCGCGGCCGCGGACCTGCGCGGCCGGCGTGACCTGCTGCGCTCCAGCTACTTGGGTGAAGCCGCCGTGGCGGCCGCCTGAACCAACGGAGGAGAAGCCATGAGCACCACCAGGACCTGGGCGGCATGTCTAGCCGCGGTCGCCCTGTTCGCCGGTTGCGGAGGCGACGACGCGTCATCGACGGCGAGCAAGGAGAGCGCCAGCACGCCGAGCGCCGCGACCCCCGACGCCGCGGCCGCGCTCGGCACC
>JAJKHX010000187.1 GCA_021154785.1 Nocardiopsis sp. | reverse complement strand
CTTCAAGGAGTTCTTCCGGCCGGACGCCGGTCCCCGGCTCGAGACGCAGGTCTCGCAATGGGTTTCGCTCATCGTCAAGGTCGGCGCGCTGCTGTTCGCGATCGGGCTGCCCAAGACGTTCTCCATCAACCTGCAGCTGCTCGGCGGCATCTGGATCCTGCAGACCTTCCCGGCCGTGGTCGGCGGCCTGTTCACCCGCTGGTTCCACCGGTACGCCCTGCTGGCGGGGTGGGCCACGGGCATGATCTTCGGCACGGTCGCCGCGTACAACGTGGCGACGCCCACTGCCTCGCACTGGGCGGGGTCGGTGAACACCATCTGGGGCCATACCGTCTACATCGGGCTGTCCGCGATCGTCCTCAACCTGGTGGTCTCGGTGGTCCTCACCCTGGTCTTCCGGGCCGTTCGGGTTCCCGAGGGCACGGACGAGACCAGCCCGCAAGAGTACCGGGCCGACCCGGTCGAGGCCCCGGCCAGCGCTCCGGCCGGTGCCAGCGGCGTGGGAGTGGCCGGAGCGGCCGGTGACTGACCGGAGCGAGTGGCTGACGGGCGGCGCGGCTGGCTGACGGGCGGTGCGGGTCCCGGGTCGCGCCGGGCGGCTCAGGTGCGGCGGTCCGCGACCGCGGGCTTGCCTGCGACGGCCAGCTCAGCCGCGGCGGCCAGGGCCGACGACGCGAAGAGCGGACTGGCGAGGATGTCGGCCGCCTCGATGCGCATGAGGTCGTCCTTGCTGCGGCTGACTTCCAGGTCGGCGGCCAGCCGGTGCGCGTGCCGGAGCCGGGCCCGCTCCAGCTCGTTGCGGACGCTGCGGGCGTTGGCGAACCGCGGCTGTTCCATGCGGAGGGTCAGGTATTCGCGGAAGGCCCGCTCGGCCTCATCGGAGAGGTAATACGACGAACCGTCGAGCATGACCCGCCCGATGGCGAGCAGCTCGTCCAGCGTGTACGAGACGAAGTCGAGGTGGTGCGCGATCCGCGAGCTCATGCCGGGGTTGCTCGCGAAGAACTGGTCCATGCGGTCCCGGTAGCCCGCCAGGATCACCACCAGCTTGTCCCGGTCGTTCTCCATGACCTGGAGCAGGATGTCGATGCATTCCTGGCCGTAGTCTTTCGAATCGCCCGGCCGGTACAGGTAATAGGCCTCGTCAATGAAGAGAACCCCGCCCATCGCCTTTTCGAGGACGCGCTTCGTCTTCGGCGCGGTATGACCGATATATTCCCCGATCAGGTCGTCGCGCATGACGTGAACGAGGTGCCCCTTTTCCAGGTAGCCCAGCCGGTGCAGCAGGGCGGCCATCTGCAGGGCCACCGTGGTCTTCCCGGTACCGGGATCCCCGGTGAAGCACATGTGCAGGCTGGGGCGGGGCGCCTGCAGGCCGAACCGCTGCCGGACCCGGTCGACCAGCAGCAGCGAGGCGACCTCCTCGACCTTTTTCTTGACCGGGACCAGACCGACGAGCCGCCGGTCCAGGGCGGTGAAAACGTCCTCGACGTCGGCCGCCCGGCGTTCGTCGGCCAGGGTGACGGTCGCGTCCGGGGATAGCGCCTCGGAGCGTTTGCGACGGCCCGCGACGGCCCCGGTTTTCCGGCCCCGCGGCGGCGCCGTCATGGCCACCCTGGCGTTCACAGCATGCGCCTGCGTCATTGCGTTGCGGGCAAACGCGGCCGCGATGGCCAGAAAAAGGAGGCTAGCAAAAAGAAGCACAAACGCGCCGTGCGAAAGATCGGAATAGCCCACCGAAAGGACGACCAAAAGCACGAGGAGTAGCAGAGCTGGTTTAAGGTGTTTCCGCCTGAATCCATACATGACGAATTCGAGGGTAACCAGTCGCATCATCGCAGGTCAAGGTGATACGCCACCTGGTGTCAGGGGGCCTGGTCCTGGTCGTCGCGGTTGAGCGCCGCGCGCCCCTGGCTGGTGCCGTGCTGGAAGCCGGAGAGCCGGTCCCGGAGCGCGGACGCCGACCGGGGGATCGGGGGCTTGTCCGGCTGGGCGCCGCCGACCGCGCCGGGTACCAGGTTCGCCCGCGGCACCCGCACCGGCAGGCCGGCCGTCGTCGTCCCGCTCGAAGCCGGCGTGACGGTCGCCTGCGCGGCGCCCCAGCCGGGGTCGGCGGATGAGGTCCAGCCGCGTTCGGTGCCCGCGGAGCCGCTCGGCAGCTTGCGGCGGTTCCCGAACCAGTCGGACTCGACCGCGTCGTAGATGGGCAGGCGGTGCTCCCTGGCGGCGTCGGCGGCGCGGCCGGCTTCGGCGGCGCGGCCGGCTTCGGCGGTGGAGGGCTCGTCCGTGCTGATCGCGGACGAGGCTTCGCTGGCCGCCGACGACGGGGCCGGGGCGGGCGGCGGGCTGGCGACGAGCCGCTGGAAAGGAGCGGGCGGATGGGAGCGGGCAGGGAGGGCGGGCGCCTGCGGAGAAGCAGCCGCGGAGGGCTGGGCCGAGACCGACGGCTCGGCGAAGGCGTCCTGCTGGCCATGGGCGTCCCGCTGCCCGAAGGCGGATGACGGGGCGTAGTCGGACGGCGGGCTGGCCGCGGGGTGGGGGCGGAAGGTGGGCTGCGGCCGGCTGGCCGGCCAGGTGCGGCGGCCCGGGCGGGCGTCCGCAGTGGAGGCGGGGTCCTGCCGCGGCCGTGCCCGTACGTCCTCCAGGACCGGCGCAGACGACATCGACTGGGCCGCGGCTTCCGGCCGGGCGGGCCGGCGGTCGAGACCGGGGTCGTCGCCGGAACCGGTTCCGGTGGGCGGGCCGGGCCTTGGGGCCGCGTGCGCGCCCCATCCTGGCCCGCTGTCTTCGAAGGCGCCGGGGTCGGCGTCGGGCCCGTTCGCGACGGCGTCCGGCAGCCAGACCAGCGCGGTCAGGCCGCCGGCCGCGGCCGGCTGGAGCCGGACCTTGATGCCGTGCCGGGCGGCGAGCCTGCCCACCACGAACAGGCCCAGATTCCTGGAGACCGCGAAGTCCATGGCCGGCGGGCTGTCCAGCCGCCGGTTGGCCTCGGTCAGGACCTCGGCGCTCATGCCGACGCCCTGGTCGGTGACCTCGATCAGGACCCCGCCGCTGGCCAGCGCGCGGCCGGAGACATCGACCGGGGTGCCGGCCGAGGACAGCGACGTCGCGTTCTCGGCCAGCTCGGCGAGCAGGTGCACGACATCCTTGGCGGCGGACCCGGAGACCGTGATGCCCGGCTGCGCGCTGAGCGAGATGCGCTCGGACTCCTCGAGCTCGGACACCGCGGCCCTGATCACGTCGGCCAGCGCCACCGGCTGGCTCCACCGTCCGGGCAGCTCATGACCCGCCAGGACGAGCAGGTTCTGCGAGTGGCGGCGCATCCGGGTCGCTATGTGGTCCACCTGGAACAGGCTGGCCAGCCGCCCGGCGTCCTGTTCGCCCTGCTCAAGCTCGTCGATCAGCCTGATCTGGCGCTCGACCAGGGTCTGGCTGCGGCTGGACAGCTCCACGAACATCTCGCCGAGCCTGCCCCGCAGCCCGGCCTCGTCGCTGGTCACGCCGAGCACCTCGGTCTGGACCCGGTCGAAGGCGCGAGCGATCTGGCCGATCTCGTCGGAGGAGGAGATGCCGACCGACCGGACGGCGAGCGGCCCGCGTCCGCCGCCGCGGAGCGCGTCGGGCAGCCGGACCTCGGCGAGCTCGACCGCACCGGTCCGCAGCTGGCGCAGCGGCCGCAGTACCGACCTGATCAAGATGACCGCGGCCCACCCGCCGACGGCGAGCGCGACGACCGCGATGACGCAGGCAAAGATGACCGACACGGACGCTCCGTCCCGGATCGAGCTGATACCGGAATGGTAGGAGGGTCCCTGGGCGATGTCGATCGCCCGGATGGCGCTGGCTGTCGCGACCGCGGCGGCGAGGGCGGAGGCGGCGGCGAGCAGTGACAGACGGGTGCGGACGAGCCAGCTTCCCTTCGCGGCGGGCGCGTCCGGCCCCGCCGCCGCTCCTCCGCGGCCCAGAGGCGGGCGGGACGGGCTGGCGCTCGGTTGGCCGGCACTGGGCTGGCTGGTTCTGGGCCGGCCGGTTCGGGCGGGCTGGAAGGCGGTTACCGCGGGCGCGTTCCGGGAGGGCCCAGGCGGCGCGGAGGATTCCCGTCCGGCGTCGTAGGCCGGCCTTTCGGCGTGCTCGTGCGGCCCCTCGCTCGCGCGGCGGAAGAAGTCCGCGGCCACCAGGAGGGCCACCGCGAGCACCATGATGGCTAGGAAGATCTCAGCATGCATCGCAACTCACACCAGTTCAATGGCCGGATTCACCTTGGCGGCGTAAACCGACACGGCGACCCATCGACAGTTATTTGGTTGTATGAAGCGCACGGCATGCCGGGTTCCACTCTAGCTCTTAGCCGGTCAATTTACGCTGAATCCGATTTGCCGGGAAAATACAGTCCGTTGTAACTATGCACGGTGGTTCATGACTGGCGCTGGGGCGCTATTCAGGTCGCATCATGCATGGTGAGCGGCACGTTGCCGCGTTGCTCACCGTAGTAACACAGGTAACAGATCAATGAGACGGAACAGCAGCCTCGTTAGGTGATCAGGGAAAACGTCGGCCTGGACGGGACGCCGGCTGGCGCTACGGCCTTTACTCCAAAGCGGCCGGGCTGCGATTTTCCGGAAATTCGCCGTCTTTCTGACATGCCGCCAGATTTAATCGTATGGTTTGAAACGCCAGCAATGCCGTGTTCGCCGGGGAACATGCCGCGCGGCGGCAACAGGCATGAGCACACGCTGCGGGCCATGCACCGATGACGCGCCCGCATGACGGGAGAACAGATGACGGAACGACTGGCAACGGCTATCCCGGAAGCCAATCAGGTCTTGCCCGCACGGCTGGAGCCCGACGCGATCGGGGCCGCCCAGGACACGATCATCGGGATGGCCAACTCGGCGCCGACGGTAGCCATCGGGCTGTCGCTGGCCGGACTGGCCGCGGCCTCGGCCTATGGCAGCGGGCCTGTCATCATCTTGTGCGGCGTCCCGATGCTGGTCATCGCCAACGCCTACCGGCGGCTGAACCTGTGGAACGCCAACTGCGGCGCCTCGTTCGAGTGGGTGGGCCGCGCGATCAACCCGTACCTCGGGTTCCTCACCGGCTGGCTGATGATCGCGGCCAGCCTGGTCGGGGCGATCGCGGGCGTGGTCGTGCTCGGCCCGTCGGTACTGGCCATCTTCGGCCAGAGCGCGACGAGCACCTGGCCGAACATCTTCATCAGCACGCTTGTCATCGGGCTGATGCTCATCATCGCGATCGTCGGCATCCGCCTCACGGCGCGTACCCAGGTCGGGATGGGGCTGGTCGAGTACCTGATCCTCATCGCGTTCTCGGTCGCCGGGCTGTGGGCGGTCCTCAGCCACCACCACGGCACCTTCCCCATCACCAGCGACTGGCTGAGCCTGAGCGGCATCGGCGGGCACGGCAGCCTGGCGTCCGG
>JAJKHX010000186.1 GCA_021154785.1 Nocardiopsis sp. | reverse complement strand
GCGCTGATAGCGGAGTGCCAGAAGCTCCAGCTCCCGGTCCTGATCCTCGACGGCGCCCGCGACCTGCGGCCACGCTCGGCCGTCGACTCGCTGGAGCGGGCGCTGCCCCGGGCGACCCGGGTCATCCTGCCCGATGCCGGGCATATCCCCTGGCTGGAGGCGCCGGAGGCGGTCGCCGGGCACCTGCTCGATTTCCTGGAGGGCCAGGCCACCTAGGAGACCTTCCATGATCGCGAAGAGTTTTATCAAAATCCGTAAGTCTTCATGATCATGAAATTCCTGGTCCTGGGCTAGCCGTCGGGAATCAATGGCACCCAGGACACGTCACTGAGTCACTGCTGTGATTGAAGTCTGTTTTTCGGGTGGGATTCCACCCCGGGCAGGCGGTTCATTCCTAGGAAACACCGCTGCCATATGGTCAGCACATGCGGTTGACCGAACACGAGCGGGAGCGGCTGCTCATCACGCTGGCCGCCGACGTGGCCGAGCGCCGCCGCGGCCGCGGCCTGAAGCTGAACCACCCCGAGGCGGTCGCCATCTTGACCTCGTTCGTGCTCGAGGGCGCCCGCGACGGCCGCACCGTGGCCGAGCTGATGTCCGCGGGCCGCGGGGTGCTCCGAGCCGAAGATGTGCTGCCCGGCGTGCCGCGACCACGCACTGGCCGGTCAACGTGGTGCTGCTCGGCAAGGGCAACACGGTCAGCGCCGAGGGCCTGTGGGAGCAGCTGCGGGCGGGCGCGTCCGGCTTCAAGCTGCACGAGGACTAGGGCACCACCCCGGCCGCCATCGACGCCTGCCTGACCGTGGCCCAGGCGGCCGGGGTCCAGGTGGCGATCCACACCGACACCCTCAACGAGGCCGACTACCTGGAGTCGACGCTGGCGGCGATCGGCGGCCGGCCGATCCACACGTACCACACCGAGGGGGCCGGCGGCGGGCACGCCCCGGACATCATCAAGGTGGCCTCCCACCCGAACGTCCTGCCGTCCTCGACCAATCCCACCCGCCCGTACGCCCGCAACACGCTCGACGAGCACCTCGACATGCTGATGATATGCCATCACCTGAACCCCTCCATCCCCGAAGACCTGGCCTTCGCCGAGTCGCGGATCCGGCCGTCGACCATGGCGGCCGAGGACGTCCTGCACGACCTGGGCGCGATCTCGATGATCGGCTCGGACTCCCAGGCCATGGGGCGGATCGGCGAGACCATCATCAGGACCTGGCAGACCGCGCACGTGATGAAGCAGCGGCGCGGCCCGCTGCCCGGCGACGGCGGGGCCGACAACGCCCGGGCCCGCCGCTACGTGGCCAAGTACACGATCGGGCCGGCCGTGACGCACGGGCTCGACGGCGAGGTCGGATCGGTCGAGCCGGGCAAGCTGGCCGACCTGGTGCTGTGGGAGCCGGCCTTCTTCGGCGTCCGGCCGCACGTCGTGCTGAAGGCCGGGGTGATCGCCTGGGCGAACATGGGCGACGCGAACGCCTCCATCCCGACGCCGCAGCCGCAGCTGCCGCGGCCGATGTTCGGCGCGTTCGGGGCCATGCCGGCCGGCTGGGCGTGCACTTCGTCTCCCCCGCCGCGCTCGAGGACGGCCTGGCCGCCCGCTGGAACAGCGACCGGCGGCTGGTCGCCACCAAGGACGTGTCCCGCCTGTCCAAGGCCAGCCTGCCGGAGAACGACGCGCTGCCCCGGATCGACGTGGACAGCGAGACGTTCGCGGTGCGCGTCGACGGCGAGCTCATCGAGCCGGAACCGGCCGCCGAGCTGCCGATGGCCCAGCGCTACTTCCTCTTCTAGCCATGAACAACGCCCTGCTCCTGCTGCTGCTGGACTCGCAGGCGCCGGCCGGCGCGCACCACCACTCCGCCGGGATGGAGGCCGCGATCACGGCCGGCCTGGTCACCGACCTGGCCGGCACGGAGGACTTCTGCCAGACCAGGCTCCGGACTTCGGCCCGGGTCGCGGCTTCGTTCGCCGCCGCGTCAGGCCGCCTTTTTTCCGCCGAACGAGCTGACCTCGACTCATCGCTCCCCGCCGAGCTGGCCGTGCTCGACGCCGAATACGAGGCGCGGGTCCCCTCCGAGGCGACCCGCCGGGCCTCGCGTGAGCTCGGTCCTGGATTGTGGAGGCTACTTCGTTCGGTGCTCAGGGAGACGGATCTGGTGACGGCGTTCTCGCGGTGCGCGTGCGCCGGGCCGGCCAGCGCGGCGGTGCGGCTGCTCGGGCTCGACCCCTTCGCCGTCCACGCCATGCTGGCCCGGCTGGCCCCGGACGTGGACGCGTGCGCGGCCGCCGCGGCCCGGGCGGCCTGCCTGCCGCCGGCTTCGCTTCCGGCCCACGGGGCGCCGGCCCTCGACCTGCTGGCTGATTACCGTCTGACCGCGGAGGTGCGTCTGTTTGCGTCCTGAACCAGTGCCGAGGATCGGCATCGGCGGACCCGTCGGCAGCGGCAAGACGGCGCTGGTCGCCGCGCTGTGCCGGGCGCTGGCGGGCGAGCTCGAGATCGGCGTCGTGACCAACGACATCTACACCACCGAGGACGCCGACTTCCTGCGCAGGGCCGGAGTGCTGCCGGACGACCGGATCCGCGCGGTGCAGACCGGCGCCTGCCCGCACACCGCCATCCGCGATGACATCAGCGCGAACCTGGACGCGGTCGAGCAGCTCGAGGCCGAGCACCCGGGGCTGGAGCTGGTCCTGGTCGAGAGCGGGGGGGACAACCTGACCGCGACGTTCTCCTACGGGCTGGTGCACCGCCAGATCTTCGTTATCGACGTGGCCGGCGGGACAAGGTGCCGCGCGTGGCGGAGTCGCCATCGGCCGTCGCCCAGCGCGTCAACGAGCACACCGCGCTGATCAGCGTGCTCGGCGATGACGCGGCCCGCGCGGTCCGCCGGCTGGGCGAGTTGTGCGCCAAGTCCGGGATCTGACGTTCTGTCTCGATTCGTTAACTTAACGTCCCTGGGGTGCTGGCCACGGGGCATACCTCGCACTATGGTAAGAAGCCTCATCTGGACGCGTCCGCTGGCTGCCTGAACGCTGCTGTCTTGAACAGGGAGAGCGATATGCGGGGTGCGGAAGTTCCCGGCGAGGGCTCGCTCGTCTCGCCGGACCTGGTCGTGATTGGCCACGTGGGCGTCTCGATCGTGCACGCCGGGTCGGCCGCCTGGACGACAGCGGGAGGCTCGGGCTACGCCGTCGCGGCCAGTGCCGCCGCGGTCACCGGCCGCCGGGTGGGCCTGGTCGCCGCGGTCGGCCAGGACGCCGACCTCGCCACGCTGCGGGACCTCCAGGTGGACCTGGCCGGCGTCACCGAGCAGGCCGGCTCGTCACCCAAGCTGCGAGTCCGCGAGTTCACCGACGGCGCCCGCTCGTTCAGCGCCGACCTGGGCGTGGCCGCCGCCGTCCGGACCGAGACGTTCCCGTCGCACTACCTGGCGGCGGCCCGGATCCACCTCGGCACCGCGCCGCCCGAGCAGCAGCTGGCCTGGCTGGAGTACCTGCACGAGCGCGGGTGCGGGGCGCAGCTGTCGGCCGACATGTTCGAGCACTACGTGAGCAGCTACCCGACCGCGTCCCGGGAGGTCTGCGACGGCGTCGACCTGATCTTCATGAACCAGGCCGAGTACGACGGCCTGTACGGGGACGCGCAGCTGCCGGTGCCCAAGGCACCGCTGGTGGTCAAGCGCGGCCCGGCCGCCGCCCGGCTGATCGTGGACGGCCACCCGCAGGAGGTGGAGACGACCGCCCCGCAGGTGATCGACCCCACCGGCGGCGGCGAGGTCCTGGCCGGCGTCTTCCTCGCGCTGCGGGCCGGCGGGCTGCCGGAACGGGAGGCGCTGAAGTACGCGGTACGCGCCGCGGCCAGCTGCGTCGAGGATTACGGCGTCACCGGCGCGCACCTGACGGCCGAGCTGGCCGCCATCCGGGCCGCGGTGGAGCTGGCCGCCATCCAGGCGAGGGAATAGAGCCCCGGCTGATAGCCTTGCACGTGAGGCGGCGATCTTCGCCGTCGCTCCGCGGGCGAGCAGCCCGCCGGTCGCCGTTTGAACCGTCCGGTTGAGACCAACCGTTTACCGTTGACGTCTGTCGAGCATGCGACCCCCGAACTACCGATGGAGTTTCCTGCATGCCGCATAGTTCCAGGCGTCCGCGCGTGTCTTCCGACCGCCGCGGTACACCCGGCCAGCGCCCTTCCCGGCGACGATCCGCCAGCCAATACGGAGCCCCCCGGGCCCCGCAGCAGCCGCGCGTCAAGCCGCGTTCCGAACTCGAGGTCGCCCTCGACGCCGCCGCCGCGGCACCGCCGCCCCCGGCGGCTACCTTCGCTTCGCTCGGCCTGGACTCCCGGCTGGTCCAGGCCCTGGCCGCCAGTGACATTCACGAGCCGTTCGCCATCCAGGCCCGCGCGCTCCCCGACGCGCTGGCCGGCCGGGACGTGCTCGGCCGCGCCCAGACCGGATCGGGCAAGACGCTGGCCTTCGGCCTGCCGATGCTGACCCGGCTGGCCGAGATGACCGGCCGGCGCCGCGAGAAGGCCCCCCGCGGCCTGATCCTGGTGCCCACGCGCGAACTCGCGCAGCAGGTCGCCGACGTCCTGGAGCCGCTCGGCCGCAGCATCGGCGTGACCCTCGCCACCGTCTACGGCGGCGTGTCCATCGGCCGGCAGATCACCCGCGTCCGCGACGCCGACATCGTGGTGGCCACCCCGGGCCGCCTCATCGACCTGCTGGAACGGCACGCCTGCACGCTCGGCGACGTCCGGGTCAGCGTGCTCGACGAGGCCGACCACATGGCCGACCTCGGCTTCATGCCCGCCGTCACCCGGATCCTCGACGAGACGCCGGCCGGCGGACAGCGGATGTTCTTCTCCGCGACCCTGGACCGTGAGGTCGGCCAGCTGGTGACCCGTTACGCCAGCGAGCCCGCGCTGCACGCGGTGGCGTCCTCGGCCGAATCCGTACCCGCCGATCACCGGCTGCTGGTGCTGACCGCGCAGGACAAGGTGCCGGTGGCGACCGCGATCGCCGGCCGGCCGGGACGGACGCTGTTCTTCGTCCGCACCAAGCACGGCGCCGACCGCCTGGCCAAGCAGTTCTCCCGGGCCGGGGTCGAGGCCGCGGCCATCCACGGCGACCGCAACCAGAACCAGCGCCAGCGGGCCCTGGACGGGTTCACCGCCGGCCACCCCCGGGTCCTGGTCGCCACCGACGTCGCCGCCCGCGGCATCCACGTGGACGACGTCGACCTGGTCGTGCAGTTCGACCCGCCCAACGACCACAAGGACTACCTGCACCGCGCGGGCCGCACCGCCCGGGCCGGCGCCACCGGCATGGTCGTCGCGCTGGCCGAGCACGGCCAGGTACGCGAGCTCCAGCGGCTGCACGCCGCAGCCGGCGTCACCGCCGACCAGCACGAGGTCGCGGTCGGCCACGACGTGGTCCGGCAGATCGCCGAGTCCGGCGTGCCCGTGCCGCCCTCGTCGGCCCCCGTGGCCGCGGACCCCGCCGCCCGCACCGCCGGCAGCCGCCGGAACGGCCGGGCAGGCAGGTCCGCCCGGCCTTATGAGGGCGGCCGGACGGCCGAGAGCCGCGGGTCGTATGAGGGCCGCGGACGCGGGAACGCCGAGCGGCCGGAGACGGGCAGCCGGGCCGGGAGCACCGGCCGGCCCGCCTCCGCCGGCCGGCCCGCGAACGGCGGCCAGCCTGCCAGCGGCGGCCGGCCCGAAGGCGCGGGCTGGTTCAAGGGGCCAGGCCAGGGCGGAAGCCCCCGGCGCGGCCGCTCCGGCGGTACCCGGCGAGCCGCCTAAGCGAGGCGGCTAAGCGAAGCGGTCCGGCGGGCCGTTCCGCCCGCTGATCCGCACTGACTCAGGCCGGTCCCGGCGGGGCCGGCCTGAGTCGTTTCCGCGGGCCGGCCACGGTGTTTCACCGGGTCGGCCTGAGTCGTTCGCCGAGCCGCCCTGAGTCGTTTCGCCGGGCTGACTAACCCCCGGGCGCGGGCGGGAACAACCAGGCGGGATAATTTAGTTGTTAATAGGCAAGCAACTAATTATCGCGGCGCCGGACTCAGGGCAGCGTGGCCGTCGAGCCGGGACCGTACCCCAAGTTTCGTCACGGAGGAATGCTCGTGTCGTCCGTTTCACATCCGCCCCTCGCCACCGCCCACGAGGCTCCGCTGCGGGCCGGACCTCGCTACAAGTGGGTCGCGCTGTCCAACACCACGCTCGGCATGCTGATGGCCACGATCAACTCCTCCATCATGCTGATCGCGCTGCCGGACATCTTCCGCGGTATCGGCGTCAACCCGCTGCAACCGGGGAACACCACCCTGCTGCTCTGGCTGCTGATGGGCTACCTGGTGGTCACGGCGGTGCTGGTGGTCAGCTTCGGGCGGCTCGGCGACATGTTCGGCCGGGTGCGGATGTTCAACCTCGGCTTCGCGATCTTCGCCCTGTTCTCCATCCTGCTCTCGGTGACCTGGCTGCACGGCGCCGCCGCCGCCTGGTGGCTGATCGGGATGCGGATCCTGCAGGCCGTCGGCGGCGCGATGCTGATGGCCAACTCCAGCGCGATCCTGACCGACGCGTTCCCGGCCAACGAGCGCGGGCTCGCGCTCGGGCTCAACCAGGTGGCCGGCATCGCCGGCTCGTTCATCGGCCTGGTGCTCGGCGGCTTGCTCGGCCCGGTCGACTGGCGGCTGGTGTTCCTGGTCTCGGTGCCGTTCGGCGTGCTCGGCACGATCTGGTCCTACCTGAAGCTGCAGGAACGCGGCATCAGGAAGCCCGCCTCGCTCGACTGGTGGGGCAACGTCACCTTCGCCGCCGGCCTGATCGCGATCCTGGTCGGCATCACCTACGGCATCCAGCCCTACGGGGGTCGCACCATGGGCTGGACCAGCCCCCTGGTGCTGACGCTGATCTTCGGCGGCCTGGCCGTGCTGATCGCCTTCTGCGTGATCGAGACGCGGGTCGCCGAGCCGATGTTCCGGCTGTCGCTGTTCCGGATCCGGCCGTTCACCGCCGGGAACCTGGCCTCGCTGCTGTCCGGCCTGGGCCGGGGCGGCCTGATGTTCATCCTGATCATCTGGCTGCAGGGCATCTACCTGCCGATCCACGGCTACAGCTTCGAGCGCACCCCGCTGTGGGCCGGGATCGCCATGCTCCCGCTGACCGTCGGCTTCCTCATCGCCGGGCCGGCTTCGGGCTGGCTGTCCGACCGGTTCGGCGCGCGGCCCTTCGCCACCGGCGGGATGGTCGTGGCAGCCATCTCGTTCGTCCTGCTCGAGCTCTTGCCGGTTAACTTCGAGTACTGGCAGTTCGCGCTGATCCTGCTGATGAACGGGATCGGCATGGGCCTGTTCGCCTCGCCCAACCGGGCCGGCATCATGAACAGCCTGCCGCCGGACCAGCGCGGCGTCGGCGCCGGCATGAGCGCGACGTTCCAGAACTCCGCCATGGTCCTGTCCATCGGGATCTTCTTCACGCTGATCATCCTGGGCCTGTCCTCGTCCCTGCCGGCCGCCCTCAACCACGGCCTGACCGCCCAGGGCGTTCCGGCCGCCGACGCGGCCCGGCTGGCCGCGCTGCCGCCGGTGTCCATCATGTTCGCCGCCCTGCTCGGCTACAACCCGATCGGCACCCTGCTCGGCCCGGCCCTGGCCAAGCTGCCCGCCAGCCACGCCGCCTACCTCACCGGGCACTCCTTCTTCCCGTCGCTGATCTCGGCGCCGTTCCAGCAGGGCCTGGACGTCGCGTTCGACTTCGCGATCGCGGCCTGCCTGGTCGCGGCGCTGGCGTCGCTGCTGCGCGGCCGCCGGTACGTCCACGAGGAGCAGGGTTCCGCTGAGTCCGACGCTGACGCCGAGAGCACCGACCCGGCTGAGGCCAGGGCCTCAGGTGACGACGACCTGGAAGGTGGCGAGGGTGGGGTCCTCCGCGTAGGCGATCCGGCCCCCGTCCGCAGCCACCTCGCGCAGCGCCGCTAGCGCCTCGGCCGTGATGAGCTCGCCCGGCGCCAGCACCGGCACGCCGGGCGGGTACGGCGCCACCAGCTCGGCGCTGATCCGGCCGACGGCGGCGTCGGCCGGGACGGTCTCGTTCGGCGCGAAGAACGCCTCCCGGGGAGCCAGCACCGTCTGCGGCCGCACCGTCCAGGCGGCGGTCGCGGCCGGGCGGCGCGGCTCGCCGCGGTGCCGCTCGATCACGGCGATCAGTTCCTCGGTGAACGCCGCGACCTGCTCTTCGTCGTCGGCCATCGTCACGATGGGCACGATGGTGTCCCGGTCGCCCATCTCGACCGGCATGCCCGCGGCGATCAGGCCGGCCTCCACCAGGCCGCCGTGCGCTCCGGTCCCGGCCAGCAGCACGACCAGCTTGGCCGGATCGACCCCGGGCCCGTCGAGCACGTCCACCCCCGGCACCTCGCGGAGCCGCTTGCGGGCCGCGGCCACGCCGCGCAGCAGCCGTCCGCAGAACCGCTCCCCGTCCCGGGCCAGCAGCGCCCGGGACGCGTCGATGCTGGCGTAGATCGACCCGGCCGGGCTGGTGGTGTGGGTGGCGTCGAAGGCGCGCTCCAGCCGGGCCCGGTCCAGCCGCTCGGTCCTGGCCAGCACCAGCGCGCCCTGGGTGTAGGCCGGCAGCGTCTTGTGCGCGCTGGTCACCAGGCCGTCCGCGCCCGCCGCGATCGCGTGGGCCGGAAGATCCGGGTGGAAGCCGAGATAGGCGGCCCAGGCCTGGTCGACGATCAGCGGCACCCCGGCCTCGTGCGCCGCCCGGGCGTGCCCGGCCAGGTCACCGGTGGTGCCGACGTACGACGGGTCACCGAGGATCACGCCGCAGGCGTCCGGATGCGCGGCCAGCGCGTCCCGTACCGTCTGCACCGCCACCGCGGCCGGCAGCCCGGTGCCGGGGTCGACCTCGGGCCGCACCCAGACCGGCCGCAGTCCCGCCATCACCAGGCCGAGCAGCAGCGACCGGTGCAGCGTCCTGGTAATGATCACTTCCTGGCCCGGCTGCCCGAGAGCCAGGCAGAACGTCTGGTTGCCGTGGGTCGACCCGGCCACGGAAAAGCGGCACCAGTCGGCGCCCCACAGCGCGGCCGCGCGCTCCTCGGCGTCGACCCGCAGCCGGTCGGCGTACTTGATGGGGGCGAGCGCGCCGTAGAGCGGCGCGTCCCCCACGTTCACCGTGCCGGTCAGGTCCTGGCGCTGCTTGTGGCCCGGCGTGGTCATCGGGGCCACCCGCCCGGCCTCGACCAGGCCCATCCAGTCCAGCCAGGCGGCCAGCAGCGGGGCGTCGGCGGCCAGGCCGAGCGGGTC
>JAJKHX010000185.1 GCA_021154785.1 Nocardiopsis sp. | reverse complement strand
GGCGGTGGCCCCGGGTCTCGGCCAGGAGGTGCTGGTCCTGGGTGAGCTGCCGGGCCGGGTCCGCGGGTCCGGGCCGCTGCCGGTGCCGAGCCCGGACGATACGGCCGTCGTGCTGCACACCTCCGGGACCACCGGTCACCCCCGGGCCGTGCCCTGCCGGCACGGCCGGCTCGCCCGCCGCTGCCGGCTCAACGCCACGCTGCAGCAGCTCGGGCCGGGCAGCGTCTTCGCCACCGCGTCGCCGTTTCACCACATCGCCGGCCTGGGCAACATCATGGTGGCCCTGGCGGCGGGAGCCACCACGGTGTGCGTGCCCCGCTTCACCGTGCCGGCGTGGCGGAAGCTCGAGCCGCTGGGCGTCACCCACGCGCTCGCCGTGCCCACCATGGTGGAGATGCTGCTCCGGGAGGGCGCGCTCCCGCTGCGCACGCTGCGGGTCATGCAGTACGGGGCCTCGCCGATCCATCCGGACACGCTGAGCACCGCCATGGCGCAGCTGCCGGGCGCCGACTTCCTCACCCTCTACGGGCAGACCGAGGGCAGCCCGATCACCTGGCTGTCTCCCGGGGATCACCGGCTCGCTGCGGCCGGGCGAGCCGAACTGCTCACCTCGGTGGGCCGCGCCGCGCCGGGAGTCGAGGTAAGCCTCGCGGACCAGGACGGCTCCGGGGCGAGTGAGGTGATCGCCCGCGCTGATCACTTGTTCGCGGCCGGCCCTGACGGCTGGCTGCGCACCGGTGACCTGGGCCGGCTCGACGACCACGGCTACCTCTACCTGGCCGGCCGGCGCGGGGACATGATCATCCGGGGTGGTGAGAACGTCTACCCGCAGGAGGTCGAAAACCGCTTGCTCGAGCACCCGGGGATAGCCGACACAGCCGTCGTCGGAGTGCCCGACCGGCTGCTCGGTGAGGTCATCAAGGCCTTCGTGGTGCCGGCCGATCCGGCTGACCCGCCGACCAGCGAGGAACTGCGGGCCTTCGCCCGCGCCGCGCTGGCGGGCTTCAAGGTGCCGGCGCAGTGGGAGTTCATCCCGTCACTGCCCCGCAACGCCACCGGCAAGCTGCTGCGCCGGCAACTGCGCAAAATAGATGTCTTATTAAGCTATATTGATATCAGGGCGGCGGTCCTGTCTTGGCTGCCCGGCGGGCAGGGTGACGACCGCGCCGGCCCGTCATCGAAGGGATTACTCATGGCCACCACCTCTCCCTGGGCCGGGTCGGATTTCCAGCTCCCCCCCGAGCCGTCTTCGCCGGTCGCGCTGTGCGGCGCGTGCCGGCGCCTGGGTACCTGCAGGCTCGGGCTCGGCCGCGAGGAACTCCAGCCGGACGGCTCGGTACACACCGACCTGGTCTGCGGGCCGGAGAACGAGGGCGGCCCCGACGTCGCCCACGGCGGCTGGACGGCCGGCGTATTCGACGAGGTCCTGGGGCACGTGTGCCTGCTGAACGGGGTGCTGGCGGTCACCGGCCAGCTCTCGGTGACCTACGTCAAGCCGGTGCCGATCGGCCGCCCGTTGCACGCGCGCGCCTGGACGGAGCGACGGGAGGGCCGTCGCTGGTACGTGGCCGGCGAACTGATCCTGGCCAGCACCGGCGCGGTCCTGGGCCGGGGTGAGGCGGTGATGGTGGTGCGCGACATCCGGCACTTCGCCCGGCACCAGGAATGGCTCGCCCAGCAGGACCTAGCGGCGCCGGATTAACCTCACCGCCGGGTATCAGGCGCGCTGCTGCCAGCGGCTATTGCCGCCAGGCGTGCTCAGCGGCCCGGGCGCAGCAGGTGACCCGGGCGGGCCCCGGTCAGCTCGCCGCCGGCCTGGACCACGGTGCCGCCCACGACCGTAAAGCGGTAGCCCCCGGGAGGACGGCGCAGCCGCCGGGCACCCTCGGGCAGGTCCGCGGCGAAGACGTCGGCCGCCCAGTCGAGCTCGTCCAGGCCGAAGACAGCCAGGTCGCCCGCTGCGCCCGCGGTGAGCCGGCCCCGGCCGGCGAACCCGAACCGCTCCGCGAGCTGCCCGGTCATCCGGTACACGGCTTGCTCGACAGTGAGGTCGCCGCGGTCCCGGACATGCCGCGTCAGCATCAGCGTGGTGTCGCCGATCGCGCACATCATCTGCAAGTGCGCGCCGGCGTCGCTGTTAGCCATGACGGACGCCGGATGGGTCAGCGTCGCGGCGACGCCAGCCGGGTCGGCGTTGGCCACTCCCACCCCCACGATGCCCGCGTTCGCGTCGTTCGCCAGCAGCCAGTCGGCGAGCACGTCGGAGGGGTGGCCGCCGCGGTCGGCGACCAGGTCGGCCAGGGCCGCGCCGACCCAGCGCTCGTTCTCCGGCCGGGTGACCGACACCAGGCGGATCCGGTCGGCGTGCTTGTGCGGGATCATCGTCCGCGGGATCCGGTCCCATTCCTCCCGGGCCAGCGCGCGCCACCGCGGGTCGCGCAGCATCGGCTCCTTCTCCGGCCGGGATGCCTGCACCATCTTGTGCCAGCTGTTCTCCAGGGCGAACCAGGACATGCCGCCGTCCCAGTTGACGTGGATGTCCAGGGTGCGGGGGCTGACCTGCGGGTAGTTCGGCACGCCCTGGGCCTGGAGCTGCCCGGCGAAGTCGAGCATGTCTCCCGCCCGGTCCGGGTGATCGGAATCGTGGAACACGCCGATCCAGGTGCTCACCACCCCCCGCGGGCCGGTGAGATCGGCCATCCGCTGCACGTCCCTGCGCATCTGCCGTCCGGTCGCGGCCGGGATGAACTGAACGAACTTGCGGTGCCGGGCGAGCACGTCGAGCAGGGCCCCCAGCTCGGCGTCGTCGGCCTGGCGGCTGGGCACGGGGCGCTTATTCCTGTCCTCGTCGAAGCCGAGCGAGGTAGACATGGCGGCCGCGCCCGCGGACAGGCAGTGATCGAGCAGCACGGCGATCCGGGCCCGCTCCTCCCCGGTCGCCGGGCGGTCCCAGGCCGCCTCGCCCATCACGTACGTGCGGAGCATGTTGTGCCCGACCATGCCGGCCAGGTTGACACCGAAGCCGCCGAGCTCCTCCACCGCCGACAGGTACTCGCCGTAGCTCTCCCAGCCCCACGGAATGGAGACGTCGAGCACCTCCGACGGCAGGTCCTCGATGTAGCACAGCAGTTCCTGCAGGCCGCGCCGGTGCTCCGGGCGGACCGGGGCGAGGGACAGGGAGCAGTTCCCGGTCAGGACGGTCGTCACCCCGTGCTGGGGCATCGGGTCGCACAACGGGTCCCAGAAGACCGTCGGGTCGAAATGCGTGTGGATGTCGATGAACCCCGGCGTGACATAGGCGCCCGACGCGTCGAGCACCCGCTCGCCGTCCGGCCGCAGGCCGGGCCCGATCTCCGCGATCCGCCCGTCGCGGACCCTTACGTCGGCCGGGCGGGCCGCGGCGCCCGTTCCGTCCACGACCAGGCCGCCGCGTACCAGCAGATCGCCCATCAACGCCCCCTGAGTGGGTGACAAAGCATCGAAACAGTTAAATAATAGCACTATGATGACCAGCTGGGAGGCTAAGGTGGCGGACATTACCGTGGGCCTGCGGGTGCCGAACGAGCTGCCTGGGGGCGCCGCCAGCCTGCGAGACTTCGTGGCGCGGGCCGAGGCGACCGGGATCGACCGCCTGTTCACCGGCGACCACGTCATGTTCAAGGGCGGGCGCGGCTTCGACGGGCTGCTCAACGCCACCGCGGTCGCCGTGACGTCGCGGCGGCTGACTGTGCAGACGGCCGTGTACCTGCTGGCCTTGCGCCATCCCGTCCCGGTCGCCCGCCAGGTGGCCACGCTGACCGGGCTCGCACCCGGCCGGCTGATCTTCGGCGTGGGCCTGGGCGGCGAGGACCCCGCCGAGCTGCGCGCCTGCGGCGTCGACCCGGCCACCCGGGGACGCCGGCTGGACGAGGCGCTGGCCGTGCTGCGACCGCTGCTGGCGGGCCAGGAGGTCACGATGGCCGGCGACTTCTTCCGGCTGGACCAGGTGCGCATCGAGCCCGTTCCCGCGCCGCCGGTGCCGGTCGTGATCGGCGGGCGGTCCGACGCGGCCCTGCGCCGGGTGGCCCGGCACGGCGACGGCTGGCTCGGCCTGTGGGTCTCCCCCGGGCGCTACGCCGCCGCAACCGGGCTGATAGGCAAGTACGCCGCGGAGGAGGGGCGCCCGGTCACCTCCTGGCAGCACGGCATGCACGTGTGGTGCGGGCTCGGCGCCCAGGCAGGCGCCGCCCGGGCCCGGCTCGCCGCCGTGATGGAGGCGTTCTACCTCACTCCGTTCGGAAAATTTGATCGGTATTGCCCGTGCGGGACGCCGGCCGAGGTCGCGGCGGCCCTGCGGCCGTACGCGGACGCGGGCTGCCGGACGTTCAACCTGATCCCGGTGGCGGACACCGATCAGGCCGCCATCGAGGGAGCGGACGCGGTACGTACCGCCCTGCGGGAGGATACAGATGACTGAGCGCGTGGCCATCGTCACCGGCGGGACCCGCGGCATCGGCGCCGCGATCAGCGAGCTGGTCGCGGCCGACGGCACGCACGTGGCCGCGGTGTACGCCGGCAACCATGACGCCGCCCGGGAGCTGGCCGGGCGGATCGGCGCGGCGGGCGGCTCGGTCAGCGTGCACCCCGGTGATGTCAGTGACCCGGAGTTCTGCCGGGCCCTAGTCGCGGGGCTGCTGGCGGAGCGGGGCCGGGTGGATTACCTGGTCAGCAACGCGGGCCTGCTGATCGAGAACAGCGTCACCCGGATGACGCAGGACCAGTGGGAGGACGCGCTGCGGGTGAACCTGTCCGCTCCGTTCCACCTGGCCCAGGCGGTCATCGCGCCGATGACAGACCAGGGATCGGGGCGGATCGTGAACATCGGCTCGGTGACCGCGGCGATGGGCAACCCGGTCGAGGCCGGCTACGGGGCGGCCAAGGCGGGCCTGCTCGGGCTGACCCGCTCGCTGGCTCGGGCAGTGGCCCGCAAGGGCATCACCGTCAACCTGGTCGTGCCGGGCGTGTTCGACACCGAGATGACCAGTTCGATGCGGCCGGAGGTGCAGGAGGCGATCCGCGCGATGATCCCGCTCGGCCGCCGGGGCGACCCGCGCGAACTGGCCTGCGCGGTGCGTTTCCTGCTCGGCGATGAGGCCAGCTACATCACCGGCTCGGTCGTGACCGTGGACGGCGGCCTGTCTATGGGCGCCTGATCCGGCGCGGTCAGCCGGTGCCGAACAGCTTGGCCGCGTTGCCGCGGAGGATCTGGCGCTGCTGCGGCTCGGTCAGCCCGCCCAGCAGGGTGGCGAACTCGGCGGGCTCGGCCAGGCCCTCGGCGTGCGGGAAGTCCGAGCCCATCACCAGGCAGTCCACGTCGGGCAGGTCGCGGACGATGCGCGGGATGTCGTCCTCCGGGTAGGGGACGACCCGGACGTGCCGCCGGAAGATGCGGCTGGGCCGCTCGGTCAGCTTGCCGCCGATCCACGGCCCGTTACGGCCCATGCCGCGGCTCTTGTCCATGTGCTCGGTGAAGTGCGGCACCCAGGAGGCGCCGAACTCGGCCACGAGCACGTTGAGGCCGGGGAACCGCCCGAAGAGGTTGTCGAAGATCAGCGCGGACAGCGTGTCCTCGATCGGGCGCTCGCCGTAGAGGTTGTTCCACTGCCAGGCCGACATGTGCCAGGCGCCCGGCGTCGGGTCGAGGCCCCAGGCCGGCGC
>JAJKHX010000184.1 GCA_021154785.1 Nocardiopsis sp. | reverse complement strand
AGCGCGATTCCCGACCATACCCGCGGCGAGAACACGAAGCCCTTGGCGAAGTCCCCGACCGCGACGCCCATCTTCCAGAACATCTCGATCGAGCCGGTCAGGTAGGCGGCTATCGGCAGCAGCGACCAGGCGGCCCAGCGCAAGCCGGCGCCGATGCCGCGGCGGCGCATGACGAGGTAGCTCAGGATCAGGCCGAGCCCGGTCAGTCCCCCGGCCAATGGCAGCCAGGCAATCTTGTCGTAAGTGGACATGCGCACCTCCCCGCGGCTTTCTTCCGAGTCTAAGCCTCCGGCGGCGCGCGGGGCCCTGAGGCTATCCCCCCAATCCGGGGCAAAGCCGGCCCCGGAGCGAGATGCCGCCGGGATGCGCCCGCAGATCGGCCAGCGAGCGCACGACCGTCCGGCCGGGCCCGGGCTCGATGGGGACCAGGGACGGGACCGCGATGACCTGGCATCCGGCCGCCTCGGCGGAGGCCACGCCGTTCGGCGAATCCTCCAGGGCGACGCACCGGGCCGGGCCGGCTCCCAGGAGCTTGGCCGCGAGCAGGTAGGGCTCCGGGTCGGGCTTGGTCATGCTGACGTCGTTCGCGCACACCAGCACGTCGAAGCGCAGCCCGGTACGGGCCAGCACCGCGTCCATGAACCGGCGCTCGGACGAGGTCACCAGCGCGTGCGGCAGGCCGGCCGCCGCCACCTCGGCCAGCAGCTCGGGCGCACCGGGCCGGAGGGGCACGCCGCGCTCGCGGACCAGGTCGCCGACGCCGGACATGAGCCACTCGGCCACCACCTCGGGCGATGCGGGCCGCGCGGCCTTGCCCATCAGGTAGCGCACCGTGCGCTTGAGGCTGCCGCCGAGCAGCTGCGCCTGGTCGGCGGTGGTCCAGTCCGCGCCGAGCCTGGCCATGACCTCCGTCTCGGCCTCGAGCCAGAGCGGCTCGGAATCGATGAGCAGCCCGTCCATGTCGAACAGGACCGCATCCGCGCCGGTCATGCGCTGATTCTCCCCCCATCGTCGGAAAGGCCATCTTAGGCACGCCCGGTAAACTTCCCGTTGCCGCGCGCGGACACGCCGGCCGGTAACCCGATGAGCAAGGCTGACCACGTAGGCTGTAGACGGCAGCCTGAGCATTGGTTGGGGAGGTGGCGGGTCATCGAGTTCAATGACATC
Organism: Nocardiopsis sp.; assembly: GCA_021154785.1. GTDB lineage: Bacteria > Actinomycetota > Actinomycetes > Streptosporangiales > Streptosporangiaceae > Palsa-504. The sequence continues at coordinate 4,878 of JAJKHX010000184.1, read as the reverse complement.
GGGGAACTCGCGTCCCCGGTCGCCATTGCCGGGTTCGAGGGCTGGAACGACGCGGGCGAGGCGGCCAGCGGGGTGGTCAACCACCTCGCCATCGCCTGGCAGGCGAGCCCGATCGGTGCCATCGACCCCGAGGATTTCTACGACTTCCAGGTCAACCGGCCGGTCGTCGAGATCGAGGGCGGGCGGACCCAGCGGCTGATCTGGCCCACCACCCGGTTCTCGCTCGCCCGGGCCCGGAACCTCGGCCTGGCCGACGAAGCCGTGCCGCCCACCGGGCTGGCCCGCGATGTCGTGCTGGTGCACGGCATCGAGCCGAACATGCGGTGGCGGGCCTTCAGCGAGGAACTCGTGCAGGGCCTGGAGAGCCTGGGCGTGGAGATGATCATCGTGCTGGGCGCGCTGCTCGCCGACGCGCCGCACACCCGGCCGGTACCGGTATCCGTCGGGTCGTCGGACGCCAAGCTCGCCACCGAGGTCGGCGTCGGCCTGTCCGACTACAAGGGACCCACCGGGATCGTCGGGGTGATGCAGCACACCTGCGCCGCGGCGGGCATCCCGACGGTGTCGCTGTGGGCGCAGGTACCGCACTACGTCGCCCAGCCGCCGAGCCCGAAGGCCACGCTGGCCCTGCTGCGCGGCGTCGAGGACGTCCTGGACGTGCCGCTGCCGCTGGCCGACCTGCCCGAAGAGGCGCGGGCCTGGGAACGCGGCGTCGACGAGCTCGCCCAGCAGGACTCTGAGGTCGCCGACTACGTGCGGACCCTGGAAGAGGCCAAGGACGCGATGGACCTCCCGGAGGCGAGCGGCGACGCGATCGCCCGCGAGTTCGAGCGCTACTTCAGGCGCCACGGCGGCGCCCCCGATTCATAGGACCGAGCGTCATAGGTCCTCAGCACCGGTGCCAGCCTCCCCTAGACCGGAGGCCAGGGGATGGCCGGCCAATCGGAGGGCGGGAAGGGGTGAACCCGGTGCTTGAGCAGCGTCTCCACCCTGATCCTGGTCGCGCTGATCTCGCTCGCGGTCAGCAGCGAGGACAGCTCGGCCTCCAGGCCGTCCTCGTTGAGCTGGGCGTTCAGGCGGCGCAGGGCCTCCAGTGAGCGCCTTGGCAGGGTCTTGCCGCGCCACTGCCACAAGACGGTGCGCAGCTTGTAGTCCTCGGCGAAGCACACGCCGTGGTCACAGCCGTACAGATGGCCGTCGGTGACCGGCAGCAGGTGCCCGATCTTGCGGTCGGCGTTGTTCACCACCGCGTCGAAGACAGCCATGTCCCGCAGGCCCGCATGGTCGGTGCGCCGGGACAGGGCAATCAGGTCCACGTCGGTGTCGTGATCGATCCACAGCTGGCACATGCCGGGCCCGAATGGCCCGTCCCGCATGACCGTCGGCGGGACCACGTCCCAGCCGGCCGCGCGCGAGATCACGTAGGCCGCGACCTCCCGGCCGGCCAGCGTGCCGGTCGGGAAGTCCCACAGCGGGCGCTCGCCCGCGATCGGCTTGTAGACGCAAGCCACCTGGCCGTTCCGCCCCCGGCCGCTGACGTCAATAGTGCAGTACAGGGTGGCGTTGGACGCGTCGACCAGCCGTCCCTCGATCTCGAGCTTCCCGCTCGCGAGCAGGTCGAGCGTGGCCTGCTCGCCGTCATCGCCGTCCGGCGCGGAGCGCTTGTGCTCAAGCATGGGCGGCGCGGTGACCGTTCTGCCGGGGGCAGATGTGCCCGTCGGTGTCCAGCGGCAGGCCGCACAGCGGGCACGGCGGCCGTCCGGCCGCCACGATCTTGGCCGCCCGCTGGGCGAAGGCACGGGCGGCACCGGGCGTTATCCGGACCCGCAGTACCCCCGGCCCGTCCGCGGGCAGATCCTCAGCCAGCGGCTCGACCGGCTCGTCCGATTCCTCCTGCGCCTCGATAACGACCATGCCGCCGTCGCCGTCCCAGGCCAGGGCGATCGCACCCACCCGGAAGTCCTCGAGCAGCGGGAGATCGAGCGGCGCGTCGTCCTGCAGCACCGTGGGGGCGCTGGCGGGCACCTCGGGCGATCCTCCGGTCCGCCTGAGCACCTCGTCGAGAAGCTCGTCGATCCGCTCGGCGAGCAGGCTGACCTGAAATTTTTCCAGCGCGACGCTGGTCACGCGCCCGCTGGACGTCGCCTGCAGGTAGAAGACCCGTTCTCCTGGCTGGCCGACCGCGCCGGCCACGAACCTGTCCGGCGGGTCATAGAAAAAGACCGGCATAGTCCTATCCTTATGTGTCCGCCGGCTGCTGGCCACTTACCGCGGCTGCGCCGGCCGGGATGCTGCTGGCACCGTTCACCATGTCCGGCTGCCCGTCCGCCGGGGCGCCCGGATCCGCTCCGCCCGAGCCGCCGCCCACCTCCGCGTCGCTCTGCGCCGCGCCGTGGCCGTCCGGGCGTGGCATGAGATCATCCACCCCACCCCCTCTGTCGTTCATCCGGACCAGGAACGGCCGCAACGGCGTGTACCTGATCACGGTCAGCGAGCAGGGATCAGCCTGGATCCGCTGGCACTGGTCGAGGTGCACTCCCAGGCTATCCGCGACGATGGCCTTGATGACATCACCGTGCGAGCAGATGAGGTAGGTAGCGTCCGGGCCGAGCCGGGCATTCCACTCCCGGACCGCGGTCACCGCCCGGTGCTGCATGTCCGGCATGGACTCGCCCTCCGGCCCCGGGAACGTCACCGCGGAAGGATGAGCCTGCACCACGCGCCACAGCGGCTCGGCCGCCAGCTTGCTCAGCGGCTGGCCCGTCCAGTCCCCGTACCGGCACTCCCCCACCCGGTCCTCGGTGATGACCTGCTGGCCGGGCCTGGTCGCCGCGATTGCCGCCACGGTCTGCTGGCAGCGTTCCAGCGGGCTGCTGACGATGGCGTCCAGCGGGAGCGGAGCCAGCCTGGCCGCCAGCGCGGCGGCCTGAGCCCGCCCTCGGTCATCGAGCGAGACGCCGGGCGTCCACCCGGTCAGCAGCTGACCCGTCGTCGCGGTGAGCCCGTGCCGCACCAGCAGAACCGTCGTCACGCCTTGACTCTAGCCGGTTCCGGGACCTTTACCCGGATCCCCCCGGGGCACCGGGACCGGGCGGCTCGTACGGGGCTGCCTGCTCCTCCCCCGGCAGGTCACCCTGGACGACGAAGGTCATCGACCCGAACTCCACCCGGTCGCCCGGGTGGACCGGAACCGGCTCGCGGACCAGCCAGCCGTTGAGCCTGGTGCCGTTGTGCGAGCCGAGGTCGCTGAGAACCCAGCCGTCCTCCCGGCGGACCAGCAGGGCGTGCATCCGGGAGACGGACAGGTCGGTCAGGCACAGGTCGCACTCGCGGGTCCGGCCGATGGTGAACCGCATCCCGCTGCCCGGCGGGAAGAACAGCGGGACCGCGGCGGGCGGCCGGGCGGCGCCATCCGGGGCGGAAGCGGACCGGACCCACGGAAGCGGCGGCGGCCCCGCTACGGGCACCTCGTGGATCCGCTGGGTCCGCGGCGGGCCCTCGTCCGGCTGGTCGTACCGCGCGGACGGCTCCTCGCCGCGCAGGACGGCCTTGATCCGGGCTATCAACCCGGGCCGCCGCGGCGGCAGGTCGGTGAACAGCCCGGTGAGCTGACCCCGGTGCCGCGCGTCCAGGGCGCTCTGCATCCGGTACACGAAGGTCTCGTGTGACAGGCGGCCCTCGGCGAACTCATTCCTCAGCTCGCTGACCGCGTGATCTCGCTCCGCGTCAGAGGCGCGGAGGAATTCGGGCGTTGTGGGCGTGTCCGCCGTCGACCCTCCCATGAATGGAGTATCGGCATCATCTGGCCTCAGGGCAAGAGGATGCCCGGAACCTACCGGCCAGGCTCGCCGCCGATGCTGGTCATGGCGGCGGTGTCCGCCTCGGCGCCGTAGGGGGTCTGCAGCGGGAAATGGCAGGCCGCGACGTGTCCCGGGCCGAACGCCCGGAGCTCGGGCTCCTCGGCGGCGCAGCGTTCCTGGGCGAACTGGCACCTGGTCCGGAACCGGCACCCGGAGGGCGGGTTCACCGGGCTGGGCAGCTCGCCCTTGATGGCGACGCCGTCCTTGGCCCGTTCGGCGGACGGATCGGGCAGCGGGATGGTGGCGATCAGGCCGGCCGTGTACGGGTGCGCGGCCCGTTCGTAGATATCCCGCCCGGAGCCGAGCTCGACCAGCTTGCCCAGGTACATGACGCCGATCCGGTCGGCCATGTACTTGACGACCGCGAGGTCGTGCGAGATCACCACGTAGGTCAGGCCGTGCGAGGCCTGCAGCCGCTTCATCAGGTTGAGCACCTGGGCCCTGATCGACACGTCGAGCGCGCTGACCGGCTCGTCGGCCACGATCAGCCGCGGGTTGAGGGTCAGCGCCCGGGCCAGGCCGATGCGCTGCCGCTGACCGCCGGAGAACTCGTGCGGGTAGCGCTCGACCGCGTTCCGCGGCAGCCCGACCTCGCTCAGCAACTCGAAGACCCGCTCCTGCTGTGACTTCTTGCTGCCGAGACGCTGCACCGCGAGCGGCTCGCCGATGATCGTGCCGACCCGCATCCTCGGGTCCAGCGAGGCGTGCGGGTCCTGGAACATGAGCTGCAGGTCGCGCCGCTTGCGCCGGAGTTCACTGCCGCGCAGCTTGGACATGTCCACGCCGCCGAGCGTGACCGCGCCTGAGTTCGGCCGTTCGAGCGCTACGATCATCTTGCCGATCGTCGTCTTGCCGCAGCCCGACTCGCCGACCAGCCCGAACGTGGTACCGGCGGGCACTGAGAAGGAGACATCGGACACCGCGTGGACCGCCGCTACCTTCCGCTGCAGGATCGCGCCCGAGGTCACCGGGTATTCCTTGACCAGGTTGCGGATGTCGAGCAAGGGGGCGGCACCGT
>JAJKHX010000183.1 GCA_021154785.1 Nocardiopsis sp. | reverse complement strand
GCGAACAGGCCCACGATCGCCGGGCTCGCCCAGCCCATCGCGTTGCCGCGGATCAGCGCGAACATCAGCGCGGTCAGCGCCCCGGTGATCAGGGCCGTGCCCGCCCAGTCGGCCCGGCCGCCGGCCGGCGCGCGGGTTTCGCGCAGCCGGGCCACGCCGCCCGCGAACGCCGCGACGCCGATGGGCAGGTTGACGAAGAAGATGGACCGCCAGCCCAGTGTGTCGGTCAGTACCCCGCCGACCAGCGGCCCGATGGCGCTGGCGCCGCCGAGCGTGGCACCGAAGGCGCCCAGCGCCCGGGCCAGGGCGGCGCCGGAGAACTCCGCGCGCAGCAGCGGCGTGTCGGTGGCGAACAGCACCGCGCCGCCGACTCCCTGCAGCGCGCGGAACAACTCCAGCGACAGCGCGGTCCAGGCCAGCGCGCACGCCAGCGACCCCGCGGTGAAGATGACCAGGCCGGCCAGGAACAGCCGTCGCCGGCCCAGCCGGTCCCCCAGGGTGGCCGCCGGCAGCAGCAGCACGGCCAGCACCAGGGCATAGGCGGCGCTCACCCACTGCAGGTCCGGCAGGCTCGCGTGCAGGTCCCGCTGGATCGACGGCAGCGCCACGCCCACGATGGTGATGTCCAGCAGCAGCATGAACGCCGCCGTGCACACCAGCACCAGCGTCCACCGCTGCCGCGACGACGTCCCCGGAATTTCAGCCACCGGCGCCATGATCGCCGCCTCCTCTTCCTGGAGCTGCGAGCAGAGGATCAGGGTCTCTGCTCGCTGTTCACGATCCCGGTCCGGGGCAATCTGTTGCCCCAGTGGAGAACACTGGGGCAACCACGGGTCAGCCAGTTGACAGCCCTTGACCGGACCGGGGCTCACGGCCAGCCAGGGAGCAACCAGGGACTTCCGCTGGCGCGACGGGTCGCGCCGGAACGAGGCTGGCTAGCCGAAAGTGAACGCATAGACACCGATGCCCGGGTCAGCAAAGGAAATCTCGAAGGTGCGGTCCGTGATCGGGCCGGCCTGGCGGATGAGCTGGAAGAGCCGCTGCCCGGTCGCCGTCCCGTGGCCGTCGCCGTCGGTGTCGGCCCCGCTCGCCGCGTCTGGCGGCTGCCCGTCGATGAGCACGCGGAACGGCACCGGCGCGTCGCCCGCCGGTCCCATGACCAGGTTGAGGTCGCGGGCGTGGAAGCGGCAGATGATCCGGCCGCCCGGCTGGTTCAGCGTGGCGGCCTGCCCGTCCAGCGTCCAGTCCCCGGCCAGGGCCCACTGGTTGAGGCTCAGCCCGGCCGGGGCAGCGTAGGTGTGCGGCCGGCCCGGCACCGCGCCGCCGGGCGAGGCGAAGTTCTCGGTCCGCTCGTAGCCGGTGTAGTTCTCCGGTGACCGCAGCGTCGCCCAGTCGGCGGGCGCTTCGGCGCCGCGGGCCTCGACGGATGCCGGCTCGGGCCAGGTGCCGCCCGACCCGGCATCATCTAGCAGCTGCTGGATGACCATTTCCGACTGCTGGTATTCGCCCTCGCCGAAGTGGTGGTGCCGGATCTGTCCCTGCGCGTCGGCGAAGTACAGCGCGGGCCAGTAGTGGTTGCCGAAGGCGGCCCATATCCCGTAGTCGTTGTCGATCGCGACTGGGTAGCCGATCCGCCTGTCGTGCACGGCCTGGCGGACGTTCTCCACGTCGTGCTCGAACCCGAACTCGGGTGTGTGCACGCCGATCACGACCAGCCCGTGGCCGGAGTATCGCGTGGCCCAGGCGCGCAGGTAGGGGAGCTGGCGTAGCCAGTTGACGCAGGTGTAGGTCCAGAATCCGGTCAGGACCACCTTCCCTCGCAGGCCGGCCGGCGTCAGCGGCGGTGAGTTGAGCCATCCGGTCGCGCCGTCGATCGGCGGCAGCTCGCCCTCGACGGGCAGCCGCAGCGAGGATGTGTGCAGCCCGGCGGGCGCACGCCAGTGCAGGTTCATGACGGTACCTTTCTTGATGGTTTCCCCGGCTCGAGAGCCTCCCGCCGCCGTCGATGTCGCACAGGTTCCATCTTGCGCGCCGGCGACCCGTATCGCCCCCCGGAGACACCCTGGTCCGCTCGGACCGCCTGCAGCGGTAGGCGAGCACGCACCGACTCGTTCGGGATAAAGATCTTTGAACGAACGAGTCGGCTGCCCGCCCCGCCCGCCGTTCACCGCCTCGGCGGCCCGAACCCAGCTCCTGGCTCTGACGCCTCCCGCCGGGAGATCCACGCGTTACGGGCGGAGTGGACCAGTGGTCTTCACTGGGGCGAACCAGCGCCTGAAGTCCTTAACGTCATCCCTGGTACATCTCCAGGGAGGTAGCGATGAGCACAACCGAGGACGCGGCGGAACAGCAGGGACACTGGCTCGAGGGACTTCGTGAGGGCTACGCTGAGGTCGGCGACGTGCAATTGCACTACGTCGAGGCCGGTGAGGGGCCGCTGATCGTCCTGCTGCACGGCTTCCCCGAGTTCTGGTACGGCTGGCGGCGGCAGATCCAGCCGCTCGCGGCAGCGGGCTTCCGCGTCGTGGCACCCGACATGCGCGGCTATAACTTGTCATCGCGGCCGGGTGACGCCGAGGCCTACGACGCCGGCAAGCTGGCCGCCGACGTCCGCGACCTCATCCACGAACGCGGCGCCCAGTCCGCGTCCCTGGTCGGTCACGACTGGGGCGGAACCGCCGCCTGGGCCACCGCGATGACCCACCCCGAGGTCGTGGACCGGCTGGCCATCCTCAACGCGGCCCACCCGCGGAAGCTCTCGCAGGGACTGCACCACCCGGACCAGCTCCGCAAGTCCTGGTACTTCTTCTTCTTCGCCCTGCCGGACCTGCCCGAAGCCGTCGTGCATGCCAACCACTGGCACTTCTTCCGGCACTTCCTGCACGACGCCCACCCGGCCTACACGCCCGAGGAGATCGACCGCTACATCGAGGCGTGGTCGCAGCCGGGCGCCGCCACCGGCATGATCAACTACTACCGGTCCTCGGTACGGCAGTCGCAGAAGAAGGCCACCGAGGCACTCCGCCCTATCAAGGCGCCCACCCTGGTCATCTGGGGGGAACAAGATCATTACCTCGGCCCCGAGCTAGCTGAGCCCGACCACGACGACGTGCCCAACCTGGACCGGGTCGAACGGCTGCCTGACGCTTCGCACTGGGTTCACCACGACGAGGCCGAGCGCGTCAACCAGCTGCTCACTGACTTCTTCCGGTGACTGCCAGCATGGCCAGCGGTTACGCGGACCTGAAGAACGAACTGGTCAGTGCGGCCAACGGCGTCGCCTACGCCTACCGTGACACCGGCGGAAGCGGCGCCGGTGCGGCACCGCTGGTCCTGCTCCAGCATTTCCGCGGGAACCTCGACAACTGGGACCCGGCCCTGGTCGATGCGCTGTCATCGACCAGGCGGGTCGTCGCGTTCGACAACGCCGGAGTCGGCGGGTCCACCGGCACCACCCCGGACACCATCGAGCAGATGGCGCGCGACGCCATCGCGTTCATCGCCGCCATGGAATTCAGCCAGGCCGACCTCCTCGGCTTCTCCATCTGCAGCTTCGTCGCGCAGCAGATCGCGCTGGTCCGGCCGGCTCTCGTCCGCAGGCTGGTCCTCGCCTCCTCGGCCCCGCAGGGAGCGTCCGGCCTGCACGGCTGGGCGCCCGAGGTGATTGGCGCGATCGGCACGCCGCCGACGTCGGCGAATTCCTGACCGCCGGCAGTTCCTAGCCGGCCAGATCCCGTCCGCGCTTGCGCAGGCGGATCATGGCCGACAACCTGACCGGCCGTTCTTCTTCGGTGGCGGAGGCGCCGCTGGCCGATGCAACCGTGAAGATGAGCCCTCCCTGCCCGAGACGGATCCTGCTGACCAGGACCGCGTCTTCGGCGTCAGGTAGCACGATCACGTCACCGACATCGACGTCGCCGGCCGATATCACGTCATCCACAAATCCGACGATATCGGCCAGCAAGATCAACTTCATCTGCGGAGTTAACGTGATGAGTCCAGCAAGCCAATGCCGGGCAACGCAGGGTGGTCGAGCTCGCAAGCTACCGCGTCCAGGAAACTAGCGGCTATCGCCGTGACGCAGTAGCGCACGATCGCCTGGCCTAGCCCGGCGCCAGCCAGCCCACGCGGCGGCCCTTAACGCAGCGAGCGGAACGAGGCACGCATTTCGTCGGCGAACAGGTCCGGCTGTTCCCAGGCGGCGAAGTGGCCACCCCGGTCGAGCCGGTTGTAGTGGATGAGGTTGCCGGGATAGGCGCGCTCGGCCCAGCTGCGCGGGGCCTGGTAGAGCTCGTCGGGGAAGACGCTGATGGCGTACGGGATCGTGATGGGCTTGGCGTCGAAGAAGTCCGCCTTGTTCTCCCAGTACAGTCGGGCGGCGGAGATCCCGGTGTTCGTCAGCCAGTAGAGCGTGATGTTGTCCAGAAGGTCATCCCGGGTCAGGGGGCTGTCCAGGGTGCCCTGCAGGACGCGTTGCACGAGCCCGGGCTGGCCGGTGCCGTCGCCGTGGTCGAGCATGAACGCCGCGAGGTCGATCGGTGAGTCGGCCAGTCCGTACATGGTCTGCGGGCGGGTAGACATGATCTGCGCGTAGGCCAGGTGCTTGGCGAAGAAGGTGCTTAGCTGCTCGAAGGCGAGTTTTTCCTCGGGGGCCAGGCCCGGCGGCGGCGGGTCGCCGCGCTGGACTGCGGTGTTGATGGCGGCCGGAGCAGTACCGGGCATGTTGGAGTGGATGCCGGCCAGTTCGGGTGCGGCCTGTATCCCCATTTGCTGAGTGACAGCCGCGCCCCAATCGCCGCCCTGGGCCACGAAGCGGGTGTAGCCGAGACGTTTCATCAGGGTCGCCCAGGCCCGGGCGGTGCGGGCGGGATCCCAGCCGGTGACGGTCGGCTTGGCCGAGAAGCCGTGCCCGGGCAGCGAGGGGATCACCAGGTGGAACGCGTCCGCCGCGCTGGCGCCGTGGGCCGTGGGGTCGGTGAGCGGGCCGATGATCTTCAGCTGCTCGATGACCGAGCCTGGCCAGCCGTGCGTGACGACCAGCGGCAGCGCGTCCTCATGTCGGGAGCGGACGTGGATGAAGTGGATGTCGAGCCCGTCGATCTCGGTGATGAAGTGCGGCAGGTCGTTCAGTCGCGCCTGGCATGGGCGCCAGTCGTAATCGGTGGCCCAGTAGCGGGCCAGGTCCTGCATTATCGCGAGCGGTAGGCCCTGCGAGTCGTCGGTGACCGTCTCGCGCTCGGGCCACCTGGTCGCGGCTACGCGCCGGCGCAACTCGGCGAGCTCCGTCTCCGGGAAGCTCACCTGGAACGGGCGGATGGCGTGGTCTTCAGCGGGCATGTTCTTCTCCTAGTAGCTGGCGACGTCGATGACGGCCTGGGCGAACGCCTGCGGAGCCTCGTGCGGCAGGTTGTGCCCGATGCCGCCCGCAATGGTCCGGTGCTCGTACTCGCCCGCGAACTTTTCGCGGTAGGCGGCGGGTTCGGGGTGAGGTGCGCCGTTGGCATCACCTTCGAGAGTGATCGTCGGAACGGTGATGACCGGGCTCATGGCGAGCCGCCGTTCGAGATCGTCGTAGCGTTCTTCGCCGTCGGCCAGGCCGAGCCGCCAGCGGTAATTGTGGATCACGATGGCGACATGATCGGGGTTGTCGAGGGACGCCGCGCTCCGGTCGAAATCCGCGTCACCGAAGTCCCATTCCGGCGAGGCGGTGTGCCAGATGAGCCTCGCGAACTCGCGCCGGTACCTGTCGTAGCCCGCCTGACCCCGTTCGGTGGCGAAGTAGAACTGGTACCACCAGGAGAGCTCGGCCGGCGGCGGCAGGGGCGCCAGGCCGGCCTGCCGGTTGCCGATCAGGTAGCCGCTGACCGACACCATGGCCCGGCACCGGCCGGGCCACAGGGCCGCCACGACGTTGGCCGTCCGTGCGCCCCAGTC
>JAJKHX010000182.1 GCA_021154785.1 Nocardiopsis sp. | reverse complement strand
CGAGCCGGACACGCTCCGCTACCGGATCTGGCACCTCCCCGCCCGGCTCGCCCGCCATGCCCGCAAGAGGATCCTCAAGATCAGCCCGGACTGGCCCTGGAAAGACGCCTTCCTCACCTGCTGGAACCGGCTCTGCGCCCTCCCAGCACCCAGCTGACCAGCACCAATCACCCCGACGACACGGAAGGAGACGCATTCCGGCCAGGTGGAAGCCGGCGCCACCCCGGGCACACCGGGCGGCACCCCGCGCCACCCGCCAGAACCGAAACGGACATGAAGCTCAAAAACCGGCCCCAGCACGAACCGTAACCGCGGACAGCCAGCCTGACTCATTGAGGCTAGCGCTCGCGGCCCGCTAAGACCCGCGCCCGCTAAACCTTAAACTCACAGGTCACTTCAGCACTATATGCCCGCATACGATCATTTGTCACATAAGCACCACGTTCGGGTCGCAGCCTAACCGGCTCGATGTTCCATCGATCCGGTAATAACCGGCTCAATGTTCCATTGAACCGGTTCGCCGTGCGCTGCCAGACGTGGGGTATGAGCCCGGATGAGCCCATCAGAAATTGCTAAGGAATTCGCGGTCAAAATGGATGTCGTGACATCAATTGCGACGAATCGTTGACAATTCGCCCTCGCCTCGCGGGTGCGACTGGTCATCATCTCCCGTACCGTGTGGCAGGTCATCTCCCGTGCCGTGTGGCGGATCACCTCCCGTACGGTGTGACGGGGCATCGCCTCCCCACGCGGTGTGACCCGCTGCCAGGGTGAGGATGCGCGACGGCTGGGAGGCCGAAGCGTAGAAGTGGGCGACGTTGGCTGGCACCCCGGGCCGGGACAGTTCGCACGCGGAAATCAACCTGCCTGCGCTCCTGCCGGACCTGGCCCCCGGAAGCCGCCGGATGCTGGACCTGGGCTGTGGCGAGGGGCGGATCAGCCTGCCGGGCGGAACCGTGGCTACAGACGGGCCGGGCGGGTCTCGAACGGCAGCGACCAGGACTCGTCGGCCTGCCCTTCCACCTCGATCAGCCAGGTGTACCGGCCGTTCGGCGGCAGGTGCAGCACGATGTTGAAGCTCATCGGCACGTTGATGTCGGTCCCCGGCGTCATGCCGGGCTGGCGGCGCGCCTCGAACGCCCCGGCGACCTGAACCGGCATGTTGTCCGTGTTCCCGGGCTGCATGACCCCGTGGCCGTCCTCGTCGACCAGCCGGAGCATGAAGTTCACCTTCTGGTCGGTCTCGTCCCACGGCACGTGGAAGATGGCCACGACCGCGCACGGCGTGGGACCGGGTCCGCAGGTCGTCCAGCCGCCGCCGGAAATGAACAGCTTGCCGTCGGCGATCTGCGCGTAGTCGGCAAGCATCATCGTGGCCCTCATGGGCGGTCCTCCGTCATGGCTTCACACTAGCCGGGCCCGCGGCCGCGCGAGGCCCGATCGCAGCCCGAACGAAACCGTACGAACCGCCCCGTGTGAGGATGTCCCCATGACCTCCAGGACCTGTACGTCGACGAGACGCTACGCGGGCAGGGGGCGGGACGCGCCCTGATCGAGGCGGTGGCCGCGGCGGCCCGCGAGCGCGGCGCCGACCGGTTCTACTGGCACACCCAGGAAGGCAACGCCCGCGCCCGCCTGCTGTATGACCAGGTGGCGCGCTTCACCGGGTTCATCAGGTACGGGTATCCGCTCTAGGAGCCCGAGGATCTAGGAGCCCGAGGACCCCAGCCGGGCGGCGGCCGCGCGGACGCCGTCGATGAACAGCTCGATGCCGAACCGGTAGTGGAAGTCCGGGTCGTCGCACGCGCTCATCGGCACCGCGCACTCCACCAGCCGCGGGTACCGGGCCGCGGGCAGCATGGACAGCTGGACCTGGCTGCGCCGCTGCCACTCGGCCCGCTCGTCAGCGGCCAGTTCGGGCTTGAACCCCGGCTCGCTCATGACCAGCGTGATCCCGGTCCACAGCGCGCTGCGGGCGATCGTGCTGGCGTACTGGGGATCGAAGCCCGCGGTGCGCAGGATGTCCAGGGTGAGCTCGGTGGCGCGCAGCGCCGCCTCGTTCCGCTTCTCGTGCTCCAGGAGGAGCTGCGGCGCCGCCGGGTGCGCGCGCAGCGTGCTGACCAGGGATTCCAGCAGCCTCTGGAGCTGGGCCCACCACGGCGCTTTCGCATCGACATTCGTGTCGAGCTCGCCCCAGACCTGCTCGGCTACGCCCTCGAGCAGGTCTTCCTTGCTGCGGAAGTGCCAGTACAGGGCCATCGGGGTGACGCCCAGGTGCTGGGCGAGCTTGCGGATGGTCAGCGCGTCGAGCCCGTCGGCGTCGGCGAGCTTGAGCGCGTTCTCGGTCACGGTGCGCTTGCTGAGCCGGGGCTTGTCGCCCTCGGGCTCCGCTGACCGGTTCGCCGTTTTAGTCACTTGACAACTGTACATCGTACAGTCCATGCTTTACAACGTACCTGTACGGCGTACATGAACAAGATACAGGTACGGCGTACATGAAGCTTGGGGAAAGGACGAGGCCCGTGTCATCCAGCACAGAGTCAGCTAGCACGGAGTCAGCTAGCACAGGGTCAGCTAGTACGGGGGCAGCGATAAGCAGGGCGCCCAGCAAGGACTCCAGGCGGTGGTGGGCGCTGGCGGCGGTCAGCCTGGCCACCTTCATGACCTACCTGGACAACAACATCGTCAACGTGGCGATCCCGACCATCCAGCACAGCCTGCACCTGTCGGTGTCCGGGCTGGAGTGGGTGGTCAGCAGCTACCTGCTCACGGTGGCCGGGCTGCTGCTGGCCGGCGGCAGGCTCGCCGACGTCTACGGGCGGCGCCGGATCTTCGTCGCCGGCCTGGCCCTGTTCACGCTGTCCTCGCTGGTGGCCGGGCTGGCCAGCAGCGGCGAGATGCTGATCGCCAGCCGGGCCATCCAGGGCATCGGCGCGGCGCTGCTGATGCCGGCCACGCTGGCCGTGATCATGGCCGCGTTCACCAACGTCAGGGAGCGCAATACGGCCATCGGCATCTGGGCCGCGATCGGCGCTCTGGCCCTGGCCCTCGGCCCGGCCCTCGGCGGCGTGATCAGCCAGCACCTGCGCTGGGGCTGGATCTTCCTCATCAACGTGCCGGTCGGCGTGGTCACCCTCGCCGTCACCCTGCGCTACGTGGACGAGTCGCGGGATACGGCGGTGTCGCGCCGGCTCGACCTCCCCGGCCTGGCAACCTCGGCCGTGTCGCTGTTCGCGCTGACCTACGCGCTGATCCAGGGCAGCGCGAGTGGCTGGACCTCGCCGCTTATCCTCGGCGCGTTCGCCCTGGCCGCCGTGGCCGCCGTCGCCTTCCTGACCATCGAATCCCGCAGCGCCACGCCCATGGTGGACCTGTCGATGTTCCGCCGCCGCGAGTTCAGCGGGGGCAGCGGCACGATGATGATCTGGTCCTTCGGCATCCTCGGCATCTACTTCTTCACCTCGCTCTACCTGCAGCAGACGCTGGGCTTCGCGCCGGTCAAGGCCGGCCTGGCCTTCGTGCCGATGGCGCTGTGCGTGGCCGTCTTCGCCGCGATCGCGCCGCGGGTCGAGGCGCGGGTCGGGGCACACCGCGCGGTCGCGGCCGGCATGGCCTTCATGGTGGTCGGCCTGATCCTGTTCGCCCGGCTCGGCCTGAACACCACCTATGTCAGCCTGCTGCCCGGCTTCATGCTCTTCGGGGCCGGTGCCGGCCTGATGAACGTGCCGCTCACCAACGCCGTCATGCAGGCCGTCCCGCAGTCCCGGGCCGGTGTCGCCTCCGCGCTGCTGAACGCCTCCCGTGAGGTCGCCGGGCTGCTCGGCGTCACGGTGATCGGCGCGGTGCTGAGCACCCGGCAGGGCGCGGCGCTGCGGTCCGGCGCCGACCCGGTGCACGCCTTCGTGGACGGCTACCACCTCGGCCTGTGGGTCACCATCGCCCTGCTCGCGGCCGGCGTCGCCGTCAGCTACCTGACCCTGCGCCCCCGCACCGCCGCCCTCAGCAACCCGGCGCAGGCCGCGACCCAGGCCAGCCCGGCCGTCACGATCCCGCCGCCCGGGCCCGCTGTGGCGGTCCGGGAGAGCGTGGCCGTCGCCGAGCTCACCACCGTCGACGAACTGGCCGCCGGCCTGCTCGCCCCGGCGAGATGACCCGCTGAGCCAGCCCGCGCCGGGCGAACCGCCGGCCCCGGCCCGCTCCCGGAATGACCAGGAGCGGGCCGGGGTTGGCGCGTGCATGACAACCGTAGGCATCATCGGCAGCGGAATGATCGGCGGCACCGTAGCCCGGCTGAGCGTGGCCGCCGGGCACCAGGTCATAGTGAGCAACTCCCGGGGCCCCGAGACGCTACAGGAACTGGTGGCCGAACTCGGCCCGCTCGCCACCGCCGGCACCGCGGAGCAGGCCGCCGAGGCGGGCGACCTGGTGGTGGTCAGCGTCCCGGTGAAGGCGTTCGCCGACATCGCGGCCAAGCCCCTGGACGGCAAGCCGGTCCTGGACACCGGCAACTACTATCCCCAGCGCGACGGGCAGATCGAGGAGCTCGACACCGGCGCCCTCACCAGCAGCGGCCTGCTCCAGCGGGACCTGCCCGAGGCGCACGTCGTCAAGATCTTCAACAACATCTACTTCAAGCACCTGCAGTCGCTGGCCCGCCCGTCCGGCGCCGAAGACCGCACCGCCCTGCCCATCGCCGGCGACAACGCGGATGCCAAGGCCGCGGTGACCGCCTACCTCGACTCGATCGGCTACGACGCCGTCGACGCCGGCCCGGTCGCCGAGAGCTGGCGCCAGGAACCCGGCACCCCCGCCTACGGCACCCCCTACGGCCCGTTCTCCGACGACGCCGGCACCCCCGCCAGCGCCGCCAAGATCCGCACCGCCCTCGGAGCCGCCCACCGCCAGTTACTGGCCGACGGCGCCGTCGATGCGCTCGCGGATCAGGTCGGCGTGGCCGATGTGGCGGGCATACTCCTCGACCATGTGGGTCAGCACCCAGCGCAGCGTCAGTACCCCGCGCCACCGGTCCTCCCGCCGTCCCGGCAGGTCCAGGCCGGGCGCCGCGGCCACGAACTGCTCCGCGAACGCGACCTCCTCCCGCCAGGCCCGCCAGGCCTCATCAACCACGGCCGGGTCGGCCCGCGCGCCGTCCCAGTCCCCGTCGATGTCTTCGGACGAAGAGAACCGGTCCTGCGCGTCCTGCCCGGCCATGAACCGGCGGAACCAGTTCCGCTCGACGTCGGACAGGTGCCGGACCAGCCCGAGCAGCGACATCTTGGACGGCGCCACGGACCGCGCGGCCAGCGCGGCCGCATCCAGGCCCGCGCACTTGAGCTCCAGCGTCTGGCGGTAATAGTTCAGGAAGCCGGTCAATGTGGCCAGCTCGCTGCCCTGGCCCGGCGGCTCGGCCCGGGGGTCCTGGCCGGGCTCGATGAACATGTCGATCGACATGCCTGCCATCATCCGCGCGCGGCGCGGTACACCTCAAGGGGTTTGGGTTCACGACCGGGCGCGGATCACGCCTGGGCGGAGGTCTCCATGCTCGCCCGGACCTCGTCCATGTCGAGCGCCTCGGCCTTGGTGATGAGCTCCTCGAGCGCGGCCTCCGGCAGCGCGCCCGCCTGGGAGTACAGCACGATGTTGTCGCGGATGATCATCAGCGTGGGGATGGACGAGATGTTGAAGGTAGCGGCCACCTCGGGCTGTGCCTCGGTGTCGACCTTGCCGAAGGTCGCATCCGGGTGCTGCTCGGACGCCTTCGAGAACACCGGCCCGAACATCCGGCACGGGCCGCACCACTCCGCCCAGAAGTCGACCAGGACGAGGCCGCCGCCGGTCACCGTCGAGTTGAAGTTCTCGGCCGTCAGCTCGACCGTCGCCATTGCTGCCTCCTCGCATTGATGCCTGTAGGGGTGTTGACAAGAGCCGGTACCCAAAAATTCCAGTCAAGACCTTTCCGCCGAACGAGTTCCGTCCCCACCCCGGCCCCTCCGCCCCGCCCCTCGCGGACTTGACATCGAAGCTGCCACCCGGCTGGGTAGGTAAAGACCCCGTCGTACCGAGGAGAGACCCCCGTGGGTTCTAAAGTCGTCCTGACCAACGTCCGCGTGTTCGACGGACGGCAGCTGCAGCCGCCCGGCACGGTCGTGATCGACGGCCCCCGGATCGGAACCGACCCGGCCGGGGCCGAGGTGGTCGACGGCGGGGGCGGGGTGCTGCTGCCCGGGCTCATCGACGCGCACGTCCACCTGAAGGACCGGGACACTCTCGGGCGGCTGGCCAGGGCCGGGGTGACGACCGCCCTGGACATGGCGTGCGGGCCGCCCGAGCTGGCCGACTCGCTGCGCGGGGTGGCCGGGCTGACCGACATCCGCAGCGCGGGCACGCCCGCCATCGCGCCCGGCAGCCTGCACGCCCGCTTCCCCGTCATCGGCGCGCGCGGTGCTATCTCAGGCGCGGACCAGGCCGCGGGCTTCGTGGCCGCCCGGGTCGCGGAGGGCTCGGATTACATCAAGATCGTGGTCGGCAGCCCGGGCGCCGATCACGACCAGGCCACGCTGGACGCGCTCACCGCGGCCGCCCGCGAGCAAGGCCGGCTCAGCGTGGCCCACGCCGCGTCCTACCAGGCCGTGGAGAAGGCGCAGCGGGCCCGGGTCAGCGTGCTCACCCACGTGCCGCTGGACCGGGCGCTGGACGAGGCGGCGGCGGCGAGCGCCCGGGCCGACGACCGCATCCTGATTCCCACCCTGGTCATGATGGAAGGGCTGGCCCGAGCGGCGGTCCGGCCGGGGATGGACTACGGCGCGGCCCGCGCCAGCGTGACCGTCATGTACCGGGCCGGGGTGCCCATCCTGGCCGGGACCGATGCCCACGACGCTGGCACCGACGGCACTGGCGCCGACGACATCGCTGGCCCGGCCGCCGTCCCGTATGGGTCCAGCCTCCACCACGAGCTCGAGCTGCTGGTCGACGCCGGGCTGACCACGGTGGACGCGCTGCGCGCGGCCACCACCCGGCCCGCCCGCTACTTCGGGCTGGCCGACCGCGGGGTGGTCGAACCGGGCGGCCGGGCCGACCTGGTGCTGATCGACGGCGACCCGCTGCACGACATCAAGGCCACCCAGGCCATCCGCCGCGTCTGGTGCGCCGGCATCGAAGTCATCCCCGGCTGAGGGGTCATGCCCAGCTGAGCCCGGCGCCGGCGGCTGGTTCAGCCCCCCGGCGCCGGCCGCCGGCTTAGTCGCGCTCGTCCGCCGGCAGGATCAGCACCGCGCAGTGCGCGTACTGCGCGACCTGGGTGGCGGTCGAGCCCATCCGCAGACGGGCGAAGCCGCCCGCGCCCCGCGAGCCCATGACCACCATGTCGGCGCCCTGGGCCGCCTTGACGATTTCCTCGGACGGGAGACCGTGCACCGCGGTGACGGTGACCGATTCCGGCTGGACGCCGAGCGCGGCCACGACCTCATTGGTCTCGGCCGCGGCGGCCTGCCGGGCCTTCTCGGTCAGGTCCGCGTCGCCGGGGTAGTGGGAGACGCTGCCGTACACGTCGCGGACAGCCTGGTGCACGGTGAGCACGGTCAGTGATGTGTGGTGGGCCGCCGCTTCCTGAATGGCCCTTTCCAGGGCCTGGCGGGAATGATGGGAACCGTCGACTCCGACGATGATGCCAGGCATATATCAGTCTCCTCTTGGCTAAGTCACTGCCGACGCCCGTACCTCTGCCGATGATCTTAGACACACTAGACCTCGTGCAACAGGGCTGAAATTGGCAACGATTTCATGTCGCCCGGCGCTTGGTGCCGGAAATGACCGCAGCCGTCAACTCCGGGCATGATTGCCGGGCGGCTCGACGCCGCCTTCATAAGCACGGTGCCCTCTTAGGGTTCCCGCTCGACCGGGCAGGTCATGCAGCGCGGGCCGCCGCGGCCGCGGCCGAGCTCGCTGCCCGCGATCGAGATCACCTCGATGCCGTGCTGGCGCAGCATGGTGTTGGTGGCCACGTTCCGCTCGTACCCGACGATGACGCCCGGGGCGACGGCCAGGTAGTTGTTGCCGTCGTCCCACTGCTCCCGCTCGGCCGCCCGGACGTCCTCATCCGTGGTCAGCACCGTCACCTTGTCCACGCCGAGTACCTCGGCCGCCGTTCCCCACAGGTTGTCATTGAGCGTCACCCGCAGGTTGCCGTCCTCCTGGGTGACCGTCCACGACCGCAGCCGCGGATCGAGGTACGGGTACAGCACGAACGTCCCCCGGTCCACCATGGTCATCACGGTGTCGAGGTGCATCATGGCGCGCGAGAACGGGAGCTCGACCGCGATCACCACGCTGACCTGCCCGCTGCGGAACAGCGCCCGGGCCAGCAGTTCCACCGCCATCGGGGTGGTCCGCTCGCCCATCCCGATCATCACCGCCCCGTTGCCGAGCACGTGCACGTCGCCGCCTTCCACGGTGGCGAGCATGTGCTTGGCGTCGGTGTCGCCGTAGTGCCAGGTGAAGTCGGCTCCGGCGAACAGCGGGTGGTAGCGGTAGATGGCCCGGCTGTGCAGCGACTCGCGCTGGCGGGCGGGCTTGGCCATCGGGTTGACGGAGACCCCGTGGTAGAGCCAGCACGAGTTGTCCCGCTGGAACAGGTGGTTCGGCAGCGGCGGCAGCACGAAGTCGTCCGCGTGCAGCACCTCCCAGGTCAGGCCGGCCGGCCGGGCCGGGTGCAGGTCCGCCTTGAGCACCCCGCCGAC
Source organism: Nocardiopsis sp. (assembly GCA_021154785.1). Classification (GTDB taxonomy): domain Bacteria; phylum Actinomycetota; class Actinomycetes; order Streptosporangiales; family Streptosporangiaceae; genus Palsa-504. The sequence goes on along the minus strand of JAJKHX010000182.1, from coordinate 9,264 downwards.
CAGGGAATCGGCCAGGGCCGATCCGTCGAGGTCGTCGAAGAGCCGCCGGACCGGGCCGGCCAGGTCGGGGCCGAGCATCTCCGGCACGCAGATCCGGTCCAGCACGAAGGCCCGCCCCTCCGGCACCTCGAGCGCCTCGGCCAGCAACTGCCCGAAGTAGTGCACCTGCACGCCCCGGCCGCGGAGCGCCTCGGCGAACGCGTCGTGCTCCTCCCGGGCCCGTCCCGCCCACAGCACGTCGTCGAAGAGCAGCTCGCCGACGTTCCCGGGGGTGAGCCGGGACAACTCGAGGCCAGGCCGGTGCACGATGACCTGCCGGAGCTGGCCGACCTCTGACTGCACGCTGAAGCTCATGACGGAACACTATGACCATGACGCATTCTGCGGTGTACGCGCTGCTGGCCGACGGGACTACGGTCGAGATCCGCCCGGCCGGTCCCGGTGACTTCGACGCGGTCAAGGCCATGCACCAGGCAATGTCGCCGGACAACACCTACCTGCGGTTCTTCAACGTGAGCCGGCTGGCGGCCGAGACCGAGGCGAAGCGGATCGCCCGGGACCCCGCGCCCGGCCAGGCGGCGCTGCTTGCCCTCGCAGATAACACCGTGGTCGGCGTGGCCAGCTACGTCGTGCTGCGGGAGCACCCCGAGCGGGCCGAGGTGGCGTTCGCGGTGGCCGACGACATGCACCACCGCGGCATCGCCACCTTGCTGCTCGAGCACCTGGTGTCCTACGCCCGGAGCCACCAGATCACCACGTTCGTCGCGGACACCCTCACCGAGAACAAGGCCATGCTGGGCGTGTTCGCCGACGCCGGGCTGCCGGTCAGGCGGCGCTACGTCGAAGGGGTCTACCGGCTGACGTTCCCGCTGCCCAGCCCGGAAACCGACCCGCTGGGGCCCACGCTGGACGGCTACCTCAGCGCCGTGGCCGCCCGCGAGCGCCGCGCCGACGCCGCCAGCCTGCGGCACGTCTTCGCGCCCGAGTCGGTGGCGGTGATCGGCGCCAGCCGGCGGCCCGGCGCGGTGGGCCGGGCCATCCTGGACAACATCCGGGCGGGCGGCTACGCGGGCCGCCTCTACACGGTGAACCCGCACGCGGCGCAACTCGGCGGGCAGCTCGGCGGGCAGCTCCGCGGCGAGCGGTGCCTGGCCGCGGTGACCGACCTGCCTCCGGTCGACCTGGCCGTGGTCGCGGTCCCCGCCGCGGGCGTGCTCGAGGTGGCGGAGCAGTGCGGCCAGCGCGGCGTGCGGTCCCTGGTGGTGATCACCGCCGGGCTCAGCGCCGAGGCCCGGGCCACCCTGCTCGCCACCTGCCGCCGGCACGGCATGCGGCTGGTCGGCCCGGACTGCTTCGGGGTGGCCGTGCCCGGCCTGGGCCTGGACGCCACGTTCGCCGCCCGCCCGGCCCGGCCCGGCGTGGCGGGCCTGGTCATGCAGTCCGGCGGCCTCGGCTTCGCCACCGTCGACCACCTGTCCCGGCTCGGCATCGGGATCTCCTCGTTCGCCTCGGTGGGCGACAAGCTCGACGTGTCCAGCAACGACATGCTGCTGTGGTGGGAGCAGGACGGCGTGACCCGGCTGGCCGTGCTGTACATCGAGTCGTTCGGCAACCCGCGCAAGTTCGCCCGGACCGCCCGCCGGGTCAGCGCCGCCATGCCGGTGCTCACCGTCCTGGCCGCCCGGGACGAGCAGGGCAGCGACGCGCACACCCGGGAGGCGCTGTTCGAGCAGGCCGGCGTAGTGACCACCCGCGCCTTCGGCGAGCTCATCCAGGCCACCGCGCTGCTGGCCACCCAGCCGGTGCCGGCCGGGCGCACGGTCGCGATCGTGTCCAACGTCGGCAGCGCCGGGACCCTGGCCGCGGACGCCTGCGCCGATCTGGGCCTGTCCGTCCATTCGGTGACCGACACCACGGCCCCGGTCACCGCCGATGATTTCCGCCGCTGCCTGGAACGGCAGGCGGCCGCCGACGGCGTCCACGCCCTCGTCGCGATCGCACTGCCCACCGGGGCCACCGGCGACCTGACCGCCGCGATCACCGCCGCCGACACCCGCGGCCGCCCCGTCGTGGCCGTCCTGCTGACCCAGCCGGAATCGGTCCGGATGCTGCCGGGAACCGGGGACCGGCGGATCCCGGCCTACGGCACACCGGAGATCGCCGTCCGGGCGCTGGCCCGCGCGGCCGGCTACGGCGCCTGGCGCGCCGAACCCCGCGGTCACCTGCCGGAGTTCCCCGACGTCAGGACGGCCGACGCCCGCGCCCTGATCCGGGGCGCCCTGGAAGTCCGGAGGGCCACCGAACCCGAGCCCCCGCACCCGGGCTGGCTCGGCCCGGAGGAGACCGCCGAGTTGCTCCGCTGCTACGGGCTGCCGCTGGCCGACCTGCCCCCGGCGGGCACCGAGCTGACCGTCCGGGTCACCGACGACCACATGTTCGGCACGCTGGTCACCCTCGGCCGCCGCGAAGCGCCGCAGGCGGCCCGGCCCGCCCCGCCCGCCGACCGGGACGCGGCCCGGCTCACCCCGCTGACCGACCGGGACGCGGCTCAGCTCATCGCCGACGCCGGCCTGGCGGACCGCGTCCCGAGCGGCCCGCTGGCCGGCTTGCTGCTCCGGGTCGGGCGGCTGGCCGACGAACTGCCCGAGGTCACCGAGCTCGAGCTCAGCCCGGTCATCGCCGGCCCGGACGGGACGGCCGTGGTCAACGCGCGGATCCAGGTGAGCCCGTACCAGCCCCAGGACCCCTTCCTGCGCAAGCTGCGCTGAAATTAAGGAGCGCCGGACTAAGTAACGGCGAGGCGTCGCGCTGATTAACGCTCCCCCCGGGTCTGCCGTCGCCGGATGAAGGCCAATAGCCTGGGACCCGGGCAAGTGCCGGGTCCGTTCGGTAAAAGGGGTTGTGCGCATGGCAGAGCAGGAGCCGCTGAGCAACGCGGAACTCGACGCGATCAACGCCTGGTGGCGGGCGGCGAATTACCTCTCGGTGGGGCAGATCTACCTGCTCGCCAACCCCCTGCTGACCGAACCCCTCCAGCCCGGGCACGTCAAGCCGCGGCTGCTCGGGCACTGGGGTACCACGCCGGGGCTCAATCTGGTCTACGCGCATCTCAACCGGGTGATCAAGGCCCAGGACCTGAACGTGATCTACGTCTGCGGCCCCGGCCACGGCGGTCCCGGCATGGTGGCCAACACCTACCTCGAGGGCACCTACAGCGAGCTGTATCCCGCCATCACCCCGGACGCCGCCGGGATGGGGCGGCTGTTCAAGCAGTTCTCCTTCCCCGGCGGCATCCCGTCGCATAACGCACCGGAGACCCCGGGCTCCATCAACGAGGGCGGCGAGCTCGGTTACGCGCTGAACCACGCCTACGGCGCCGCCTTCGACAACCCGGACCTGATCGTGGCGTGCGTGATCGGTGACGGGGAGGCCGAGAGCGGGCCGCTGGCGGGCAGCTGGCACTCGAACAAGTTCCTCAACCCGGTCAACGACGGCGCGGTACTGCCGATCCTGCACCTGAACGGCTACAAGATCGCCAACCCGACGGTGCTGGCCCGGATCTCCCACGAGGAGCTGGAGGCACTGCTCACCGGCTACGGCTACCGGGTCCATACCGTTGCGGGCGACGACCCCAAACTGGTCCACCAGCAGCTGGCCGCGACCATGGACACGGTCATCGGCGAGATCAAGGCCATTCAGCGCCGCGCCCGGGAAGAAAACGACCAGAGCCGCCCGGCCTGGCCGGTCATCGTGCTGAAGACGCCCAAGGGCTGGACCGGGCCCCGGGAAGTGGACGGGCTCCCGGTCGAGGGGACCTGGCGGGCACACCAGGTGCCGCTGGCCGAGGCGCGGCAGAACCCGGAGCACCTGGCCATGCTCGAGACGTGGATGCGCTCCTACCACCCGGAAGAGCTGTTCGACGAAGCCGGCACTTTGGTGCCCCCGCTGGCCGCGCTGGCTCCGCGCGGCGGCCGCCGGATAGGCGCGAACCCGCACGCCAACGGCGGGCTGCTGCTCCGCGAGCTGCGGCTGCCCGACTTCAGGGACTACGCCGTGGACGTGCCTGCGCCCGGCGCGACCACCTCCGAGGCCACCCGGGTGCTCGGCACCTGGCTGCGCGACGTGATCAGGGACAACCCGTCGAACTTCCGGCTGTTCGGCCCGGACGAGACCGAGTCCAACCGGCTGGCCAACGTCTACGAGGCCACCGGCAAGCAGTTCGAGGGCGAGATCGTCCCGGGAGACAACCACATCGCCCCGGCAGGCCAGGTGATGGAGGTCCTGTCCGAGCACATGTGCGAAGGGTGGCTGGAAGGTTACCTGCTGACCGGCCGGCACGGCCTGTTCAATTGCTACGAGGCCTTCATCCACATCATCGACTCGATGTTCAACCAGCACGCCAAGTGGCTCAAGGTCACCCGCCACATCGAATGGCGGCGCCCGGTCGCCTCGCTGAACTACCTGCTGTCCTCGCTGGTGTGGCGGCAGGACCACAACGGGTTCAGCCATCAGGACCCCGGCTTCATCGACCACGTGGTGAACAAGAAGGCCGAGGTAGTCCGGGTCTACCTGCCGCCGGACACGAACACCCTGCTCGACGTGGCCGATCACTGCCTGCGCTCGCGGAACTACGTCAACGTGATCGTGGCGGGCAAGCAGCCGCACCCGGCCTGGCTGACCATGGACGAGGCGATCATCCACTGCACCCGCGGCGCCGGGATCTGGGAGTGGGCCTCTAACGACGCGCCCGGCGCGCCCGACGTGGTGATGGCCTGCGCCGGCGACGTCCCGACGCTGGAGGCGCTGGCCGCGGTGTCACTGATCCGCGAGCACCTGCCCCAGCTCAAGGTGCGCCTCGTCAACGTGGTGGACCTGATGCGGCTGGAGCCGGAGACCGAGCACCCGCACGGCATGTCCGACGCTGAGTTCGACGCGCTGTTCACCCCGGACGCCCCGGTCATCTTCGCTTACCACGGCTACCCGTCGCTCATCCACCGGCTGACCTACCGGCGGACCGGCCACGCCAACTTCCACGTCCGCGGCTACAAAGAGGAAGGCACCACCACCACGCCCTTCGACATGGTCATGCTGAACGACCTGGACCGGTACCACCTGGTCATGGACGTCATCGACCGCGTCCCCGGCCTGGCCGCCACGGCCGGCCACGTCCGCCAGCTGATGACGGACAAGCGCATCGAGGCCCGCGCCTACACCCGCGAGCAGGGCGAGGACCTCCCCGAGGTAGCTAACTGGACCTGGCCCAGCTAAGCCGTCCCGGTCACGCGGACGGCGGCCAGGACCTCATCGCAGACCGCGGGCATCCCGGCCGGGCCGGCTGCCCGCTGGGTCAGCACTACCACGGTCAGGTCCTGGTCCGGGACGTTGGCCCAGGTCGTGCCCAGGCCGCCCGCCCAGGTGTAGCTGCCGTCGGCGAGCACGGACACGCCGTAGCCCCAGCCGCGGTCACCGAGGAAGCTGAACCCGGGCCAGACCCGGGCCCGCTGCAGATCGGTCAGCTGATCGCGGGTCATTTCCGCGACCGTTTGCGGCTTCAGCACCGGGCCGCCGCCCCGTAGCAGCATCCGCCCGAACGCGAGCAGGTCGGCCGCCGTGGACACCAGCCCGCCGGCCCCGTCGGGGAATCGCGGCGGCCGCGACCATTTCCCGTCCGGCGGGTCGGTGACCGCCAGCTGCCCGTCGCGCTCTTCGTAGGCCGTGGCCAGCCGCCCCGGGTCGGCGGCGTAGAACGCGGTATCGTCCATGCCCAGCGGCGCCAGGATCCGCTCCCGCATGACGTCCTCGAACGGGGCGCCGCCGGCCCGCGCGGCCAGCACCCCGAGCACCTGCGACCCGGCCGAGTACAGCCAGCGCTCACCCGGCTGGGCCAGCAGCGGCAGCTCACCCAGCCGCCGTAGCCAGCTGTCAGGCTCCGGGGTGGTTTCCGGCTCCGGGGGACCGAACGAGTGCAGCTCACGCTCTCCTACCGCCCCCACGATCGGCCATGGTTCCGCCGCGGTGAACATCGCGCCCTGCATCCCGAAACCCCACGTGAACGTGAGCAGGTCGCGGACGGTCACTGGACGTTCCGCCGGAACCGTGTCGTCCAGCGGCCCGTCCGGCCGGCGCAGCACCCGGCGTCCCGCCAGTTCGGGCAGGTGCCTGTCCACCGGTTCGTCCAGGCCCAGCACCCCGTCCTCGACCAGGCCGAGGATCACCGCCGCGGTGACCGGCTTCGTCATGGACGAGATGCGGAACACGGTGTCTTCCCGCATCGGCGCCCCGCCGACCGCCATGCTCCCGGCGGCCTTGATGTACGTCGCGTCGCCCTGAGCCACCGCCGCGACCACCCCCGGCGCCTGCCCCTGCGCCACCGCCGCCTCGATGATCTCGTCTAGCCTCGGTATCCCCCGCTGGCCGTTTGTCATCTAGCCAGCCTACGATCGAGCGCGTGACCTACGGAGAATCGCTGTGAACGGAGCCCAGGCCCTCATCGGCAGCCTGACCGGAGCGGGCGTCGACGTGTGCTTCATGAACCCGGGCACCTCGGAGATGCATTTCGTCGCCGCCCTCGACGCGGTACCCGAGATGCGCGGGGTCCTGGCCCTGTTCGAGGGCGTCGCCACCGGGGCCGCCGACGGCTACGCCCGGATCGCCGGCAAGCCCGCCGCGGTGCTGCTGCACCTCGGCCCCGGCCTGGCCAACGGCCTCGCCAACCTGCACAACGCCCGCCGGGCCGGCACCCCGGTAGTCGTCATCGTGGGCGCCCACGCGACCGGCCACGTCCGCTACGACGCCCCGCTCCAGTCTGACATCGAGGCCCTGGCCCGCACCGTCTCCGGCTGGGTGCACACCAGCGGCCACCAACGCGACCTGGCCCAGGACGCGATGCGCGCCGTCGCCGCCGCCCAGGCCGGCCAGATCGCCACCCTGATCCTGCCCGCCGACGTCTCCTGGACCGAAGGCGCCGCTGTGGCCCCGCCTCGCCCCGCGCCCCCGCCGTCAGCGCCCGCCGCCAGTCAGCTATCCGCGATAGGCCAGCTCGTCACCGGCGGCCCCGCCACGATGCTCTTCCTCGGCGGCCGGGCGCTCACCGAGCGCGGCTTGCGGGCGGCCAGCCGGATCAGCGCCGCGACCGGGACCCGCCTGCTGGCCGAGACGTTCCCGGCCCGGCTCGAACGCGGCGCCGGCCTGCCGTCCGTCGACCGGCTGGCCTACCTGGCCGAGTCGGCCGAGACCCAGCTGGCCGGGACCGAAAACCTTGTCCTGGCGGGCGCGCGCTCACCGGTGTCGTTCTTCGCCTACCCCGGCCGGGCCAGCGACCTGGTCCCGGCCGGCTGCGCCGTCACCACCCTGGCCGGCCGCGACCAGGACGTCGAGGCCGCGCTCGAGGAACTGGCCGACCTGGTCGCGGCCGGGACGGAGCCGGTCCTGGCCGGGCCGGCTCTGCTGCCCGCCGAGCCCGGGCCGCTGAACGCGGTCAACCTGGCCAACACGATCGCCGCGTCGCTGCCGGAGGGCGTCATCATCGCCGACGAAGCCAACACCTCGGGCTTCGCCCTGCCGATGGCCCTGGCCGGCGCGCCCCGGCACTCCGTGCTGACTCTCACCGGCGGCTCGATCGGGCAGGGGATGCCCGCCGCCACCGGCGCGGCCGTCGCCGCCCCGGACCGGCCGGTGCTGTCCCTGGAAGCCGACGGCAGCGCGCTGTATACCATCCAGGCCCTGTGGACCCAGGCCCGCGAGCAGCTCAACGTGACGACCGTGCTGATCAACAACGCCGCCTACGCGATCCTGCGGATGGAACTGGCGCGCACCGCGGCGGGCGGGGAAGGTGGCGGAAAAGCGGGCGAGCGGGCAGGGCGGATGCTCGACCTGTCCGGCCCGACTCCGGATTTCACCCAGATCAGCGATGGCCTCGGCGTCCCCGCGAGCCGCGTCACCACGGCCGAGGAGCTGGATAAGGCGCTGCGAGTGGCCTATTCCGAACCTGGCCCGCACCTCATCGAGGCGATCGTCCCCTCGATAGCGCCGCCGCCGGACGCCGGGGCATGGTGATACCCCGTTTGGTCCCTGCTGTTTTGTCCTGCCATCAGCGGCCAGAGCGTGATCGTCAACTGAGATAAAGATCCCCCGTCCCGGTAGCCTCACGGTTCGCCGTCCAGGTGCAGATCGGTTGCGGCTGAAGGTTGTGCTTTGATGTGCTGGTGACCAGCCCCTACGGCGATTACCAGCTCGAGATCTACCTAGCGGGCCTGGGCGGGGTGCTGCCCAGCTTCCCCATGGCGTTCGCCGAGCTCGAGGCCCGGGCCGCGCAGGCCCTGCCGCCCTCGGTGCTGTCCTACGTGGCGGGCGGCGCGGGCAGCGAGCACACTCAGCGGGCCAACGCCAGCGCGTTCCGGCAGTGGGGCCTGATGCCGCGGATGTTCGTCGGCGCGAACCAGCGCGGCCTGTCCGTGTCGTTGTTCGGCCTGACGCTGCCGTCGCCGCTGCTCATGGCGCCGATCGGCGTGATCGGCCTGTGCGCCCAGGACGGCCACGGCGACCTGGCCACCGCGTCCGCCGCCGCGGCCACCGGCGTCCCGATGATCGCCTCGACGCTGTCGGCCGACCCGCTGGAGGACGTCGCCACCCGGTTCGGCGATACCCCCGGCTTTTTCCAGCTCTACACGCCCACCGACCGGGACCTGGCCGCCAGCCTGGTGTCCCGGGCCGAAGCGGCCGGTTTCCGCGGCATCGTGGTCACCCTGGACACCTGGGTCACCGGCTGGCGCCCGCGCGACCTGGCCGCTAGTAACTTCCCCCAGCTGCGCGGGCACTGCCTGGCCAACTACACCTCGGATCCGGTGTTCCAGTCCCTGCTCGGCAAGGCTCCCGCCGATGACCCGGCGGCGGTCGTGGGGTTGTTCGCGCGTATCTTCGGCAACCCGCTCACCTGGGACGATCTTCCCTGGCTGCGCTCGCTCACCACGCTGCCGCTGCTGGTCAAGGGCATTTGCCACCCCGACGACGTCCGCCGCGCCCAGGACGGCGGCGTCGACGGCATCTACTGCTCCACCCACGGCGGCCGCCAGGCCGACGGCGGCCTGCCCGCCCTCGACTGCCTGCCCGGCGTGGTCGACGCCGCCGGCGGCCTGCCTGTCCTGTTCGACTCCGGCATCCGGAGCGGGGCGGACGCCCTCAAGGCCTTGGCACACGGCGCCCGCGCGGTGCTGCTCGCGCGGCCCTGGGTCTACGGCCTCGGCCTGGCCGGGCAGGCCGGGGTGG
>JAJKHX010000181.1 GCA_021154785.1 Nocardiopsis sp. | reverse complement strand
GTACGGCGCCCGCACGTCGTTCCCGATCCCGCGGACCGCGTCGACGAAGGCCCGGTCCACCGCGACCCGGGCCGCCGCGGGATCCGCGGCGATGTACTCCTCGACCGGATCGGTGCCGCCTTCCCGGATCGCCAGCCCGTCCTCACCCACCGATAGCCACAGCCCGTCGGCGACCAGTTCCAGGCCGGCCCGCTGCTTCCAGCCGAGCAGGCAGGTGGTGCTGAGTGTCCCGAGCGCACCACGGCAGAACCGCAGGGTGGCCGTGGTCACGCCGTCGACGTCGGCTCCTGGCACCGCGGGAGGCCGTCCGTCGCCCATCGCGAACACCTCGGCCACCTCGCCCGCCAAGAGCCGGGCCAGGTCCAGGACGTGCGCGGCCTGCTCTATGACCGGTCCGCCGGACCGGTCCCGGACCGGCCACCACCCGACGGGGGGCACCTTGTCCAGCCACGCCCCGCCGACCAGGCGCACCGGCCGCCCGTCGAGCAACCGCCGGGCACGTTCCACCACCTTCAGGTAACGCCAGTGGTGACCGACGGCGGTCAGCACGCCCGCCGCCGCGACCTGGGCACCCAGTCGCTCGGCCGTCTCCGCCGTCGCGGCCAGCGGTTTCTCCACGAACAGGGGCAGCCGCGCGGACAAGACAGTGGTCTCGGGTGCCCCGTGCGCGAACGGCGGCACGCAGACGTAGACCGCGTCGACGCCGGCCGCCAGCAGCTCGCCAGGGCCGGGGAACGGCCGGCATCCGACGTCCGCGGCCAGCGCGGCCGCCGCCGCCGGGACCACGTCAGTGATACCGGCGAGGTGAACGTCCGGAAAACTCCCGAGTACCTGCGCGTGGCGGCGGCCCACGTTCCCGGCGCCGATCAGCCCGATCCGGCAGATGTCCACAATATCGCTTCCCTCGTCCTGCACATCGGAATGCCTGCGCGCGTTATGCCCCAGTTCTTATGGGAAGTACGCCTGTCCCGGGGAACGGCGGGCAAACAACGATCGCGCCGGAGGGTGCACTATGCGCAGCACGGGGATGTCACCAGTCGTCGAGGCCTGGTCAACAAGCCGGACGAGCAGCGCGCGAGACTGGCCGCCAGACCGGCTGCTGCAGGCCAAGGGCCAGACCACGGTGAGCGTCGTCATGCCCGCCCGCGACGAGGAGGCCACCGTCGGGATGATCGCGACGGCGATCCGGAGCGCTTGGATTCAGGCGGTTCCCCTGGTGGATGAGATCATCGTGGTCGATTCGCGGTCCGTGGACGGCACCGCGGCCGCGGCCCGGGCGGCCGGCGCATTCGTGGTATCTCAGGATGACATCACCCGGGGCTTGCCGCCGATGCACGGCAAGGGCGACGCGATGTGGGCCGGGCTGGCGGTGGCCTCAGGTGACATCGTCGCGTTCATCGACGCCGACGTCGACCCGTTCGATCCGCGCTTCGTCACCAGCCTGGTAGGGCCGCTGCTGACCGACCCGGCCATCTCGTTCGTCAAGGGCTTCTACCATCGGCCACTGACGTCCGGGGGTTACTCCGAACCTGACGGCGGCGGCCGCGTCACCGAACTGGTCGCCCGGCCGCTGCTCAACCTCTTCTGGCCCGATCTCGCCGGCTTCGTGCAGCCGCTCGCCGGGGAAGCCGCCGGCCGGCGGGAGGTGCTAGCCCAGGTGCCGTTCGTGTCGGGCTACGGCGTGGAAATCGCCATGCTGGTGGACCTGCTCGGCCTGGCTGGCCTCGATGCGCTCGCCCAGGTGGATCTCGGTGAGCGTGCGCACCGCAACCAGAGCAACGAAGCGCTCGGCCAGATGTCCGCGCAGATCCTGCTCACCGCCTGGTCGCGGCTCGCGCGTCAGGGACGAGCCGATATGGGTACCCCGCTGCCGAGCGTGCTGACCCAGTTCCGCCGCGGAGGAGACCAGTCGCTGCCTAACCTCGGCCGCGAGATCGTCATTTCCGACGTCGGTATCGACGAACGGCCGCCGCTGGTTACCGTCGGCCTCTCGCGGCCGGTGTCAGGGACGGCGGCCCGGTGACGCGCACGGTGCTGATGAACGCCGGCCCGTGGCTGCCGGTACCGCCCGACGGGTACGGCGGCATCGAGAACGTGGTCGCCGCTCTGGTCCCGGAACTGCGCAGGCGAGGGATCCGCGTGCTGCTGGCCACGGTAGCGCGGAGTACCCTCCCGGCGGACGAGCGCCTGACGTCGTTTCCCGGCGGCCAGTTCGAGGTGCTGCAGCGTCCGTACAACCAGGTCTCCGGGGTGGCGCACGCCCACCTGCACGCCGTGGTGCGCGCGCTGCGCGACCGGCACGACATCGACCTGGTGCACGACCACGTGGAAGTGGTGGGGCTAGCGGTGCTGGCGGCGGCGGCGCTGGCGCCCGCGGCCCCGCCCGTGCTCCACACCCTGCACTGGGACCTGCATAAGCACGCCGACTTCTACTCCGGCCTCGACGCGGGGCCCCGGGTACGGGTCAACGGCGTGTCTGCGTCGCAGCTCGACCGGGCCCCGGCGGCACTTCGGCGGCACTCGATGGGACACGTGCACCTCGCCACGCCGCTGGCCGTAGGGGCCGACCGTCGGCCGCTGGCCGAGAAGGCCGGCCACGCCGTCGTGATGGGCCGGATCACCCCGGGCAAGGGCCAGCATCTAGCCGCCCGGCTTGCCCATGAGTGCGGTATCGACCTGGTGCTGGCCGGCCCGGTCGGGCCGTACCAGCAGCCGGCGGACCTGACCGAGGCCGGTGATGCCGCGGCCGCCAACCCAGACGTCCGCTACTGGGAAGACGAGGTGCGCCCGCTCGTCGACGGCATCCGGGTGCGGTGGATCGGCACCGTGGCGGCCCGGGAGCGGAACTCGCTAGTGGCGTCCGCGCGGGTCGCCCTGTTTCCGCTGCAATGGGAAGAGCCAGGAGGGACGGCGGTCATCGAGTCGCTGGCCCTTGGCACTCCGGTGGTCGGACTGTCCCGCGGCTGCCTGCCGGAACTCGTCGAGCACGGGCGCACCGGGTGGCTGGCGAAGTCACCGGATGATCTCGCGGCACTGGTCCAGGCGGCCGGCCAGATCGACCCGCGAGAGTGCCGTGAGCAGGCCGCCCGCCGGTTTACGCCCGCCATGATGGCGGCGCGGTACGCGGACCTGTACGAGCAGCTGATCTCCGGATCCGTCCCGCGAGCGGGGGAGCATGCCGGGTGAGCTTCCGTCCCCTAGCGCCGGCCTCTGCCCGGTACCGGATGCCGCGCACCGCCGCACCGCAGGGGCCCGCGCGCCTGCTGTTCGCGCCCGATCTCGTCGGGACGTCCGCGCAGCTCGCCGGGCAACTCTGGGCGCACGCTGCCTTCCGCGCGATCGACGAGGTGGCGTTCGCGCTCCCCTTCACCTTCGACCACGAGGATTACGTCCAGATCCTCACCGATATGGCCACCAGGCTCGGCCCGGCCCTCGGCTGGCAGCCGGCCGCTGGCCCGGAGACCGGAACTGGCACCTAGCCGCGCGCCCGCCCGGGGTGGACACTGAGTTCGTGGCGGGGACCAGCCTCGGTGACGTCATCGACCGTGCGCGGCGCAGGAGCTTCGTCGGCCGGCGATCCGAGCTGCGGGCCTTCGACAATGCGCTGGCCGCCCTCTCGCCGCGGCGGGTGCTGTTCGTGCACGGCCCGGGCGGTATCGGCAAGACCACGCTGCTGCTCGAGCTGCGGGCCCGCGCCAGCGCCGCCGGACGGACCGCGGTACTGCTGCACGGGAGCGAGATCGATCCGTCGCCGGACGGTTTCCGGCAGGCCGTCGCGGCGGCCGGCTTCGCCCCGGCCGGCCAGGAGACGCGCGCCGACGGCGGGACCGTGCTCCTGGTGGACGGGTACGAGCAGCTCGGCGCCATCGACGGCTGGCTGCGGCAGCAGTACGTGCCGTCCCTGCGGGCCGAGGACGTCGTGGTCCTGGCGGGCCGCGAGCCGCCCGCCGCCGCGTGGCGCACCGACCCGGGCTGGCGGCACCTGGTCGCGGTCTGTGCCCTCGGGCACCTCGACGAGTTCGACAGCGCGGACCTGCTGACCCGGGCCGGCGTCGCGCTGCGGGACCGGCCGCGGCTGCTGGCGCTGGGCCGGGGGCACCCGCTGGCCCTCGCGCTGCTCGCCGACGCGGCCCAGGGCGGCACCGTCCCGGACAGCCTCGCCGACATACCCGACCTGATCTCCGCCCTGCTCGAGTCGCTTCTGCGGGAGGCGCCTTCGGAGGCCCACCTGGCCGGCCTGGCCACGGTCGCCCGGGCCTGGCTGACCACCGAGGACCTGCTGCGGAAGACGGTCGGGACAGACGCGGCGCAGGTGTGGAGCTGGCTGCAGCGCCGGCCGTTCGTGGTCTGCCGCCGGGGCGGCCTGACCCCGCACGACGTCACCCGGGACGTCCTGGAAGCGGAGTTCGAGCGCCGCTCACCGGACCGCTACCGGGCGCTGCACCAGGTCATCCACGACCACGTGGTGGCCGGCATCCGCGCGACGACCGGCCTGGACCGCCAGCTGCTCGCCCAGCAGCTGGCGTACCTGCACCGGCGCAGTCCGCTCACCGCCGCCTACTACGCGCTGCGGGCCCGCGGCTCGGCCGCGGTCGTGCCCGCCCGGCCGGACGAGTACGAGCAGCTGGTCTCCATCATCGAGGGCGGAGCGGGCCCGGCGAGCGCCGCGATCGCCGAGCGCTGGTTCGCTGACCAGCCCGACCGCACCAGCGTGGTCCGCACCGAGGACGGCATCGCCGGTTTCGCGTACCACCTCTTCTGCCCCACGGGCTCCTCGATGGAGGACCGGGATCCGGTCGTCCGCGCGGTACTCGACTACGTGGACCGCACCGCGCCGGCCCGGCCCGGCGAGCGGGTGGACATCACCCGGTTCGTCGCGGGAGCGCGTGAGTTCGAACGTGACGTGTACGCGGTGCTGGCCGGATCCGTCTCATCGATCATCGACTGGTGCACCGAGCCGCTGGCCTGGTCGTTCGTGACCTTCACCGACGCGGAGTACTGGGCCCCGTTCTTCGACTACCTCGGCTTCCGCCCGGTACTGGAGGTCGAGGAGGCGGTCGGCGGTCCCCGGTACACGGTGTACGGCAACGACTGGCGGCGCTTTCCGGTCGGCGCCTGGCTCAACCTGATGGGAGAGCGTGAGCACAGCGGCGGGACCGGGCCGCCGCCCGAGGAGGCGCTGCGTCCGCCGCCGCTGTCCCGGGCCGCTTTCGGCGACGCCGTCCGGTCGGCGCTCCAGCAGCTCAACCGCCCCGACCGGCTGGCGGGCTGCCCGCTCACCGGCACGGTACTCGGCGCCGACGCCGCCGAGCTGCGCGCCAGCATCGTGGCGGCAGCCGGCCGGCTGGCCGGCGAGCCGAAGGGCGACCAGCTCCGGGCGGTCCTCAACCGCACGTTCGTGCACGCGGCGCCCACCCAGGAAGCCGCGGCCGAGGTGCTCGGGCTGCCGTTCAGCACCTACCGCCGGTACCTGGCCCGGGCGATCGACGAGGTAACCGAGGCGCTGTGGGCGGTGGAGATCGGCACCGGCCCGCAGACCCCGCCGGTCCAGGCCGGCCAGTGAGCAGCGTTTGACCACCAGCTGACCTGGAGACTGAGCACCGGCCTGACCCACCCTGCACCTATCGATTCCTAGGTGGAGGTGCGACATGGCACGGATACTCGTTCTCGGCGCCGGCCTCGGCGGCCTTGGTACGGCGATGCTGGTGGCCCGCGAGGGGCACCAGGTCACCGTGCTCGAACGTGATCCCGTCGCGCCGCCGCGGCCGGAACACGCCGACGCGGCCTGGGAGGACTGGCAGCGGCGCGGCGTGAACCAGTTCCGGCTGCCGCACTTCATGATGCCCCGCTGGTGGAGCCTGCTGCGGGCAGAGCTGCCCGAGGTCCGGTCACCGCTGGCAGCGGCCGGCGCGCGGCACCTGAACACGGTGGCGGAGCTGCCGATCGCGCGGCGCGGCCCCGTACGTGACGGTGACGAGCGGTTCGACACCGTGACCGCCCGCCGCCCGGTACTCGAAGCCGCCCTGTCCGCGGCGGCCGAAGCCGCCGGGGTGGCCATCCGGCGCGGCGTCACGGTGACCGGCCTGACCTCGGACGGGAACGCGGACACGCCCCGGGTGACCGGCGTGCTCACCGAGAACGGCGCCGCGATCACCGCGGACCTGGTGGTGGACTGCGGCGGACGCCGGTCGGCGCTGGGCTCGTGGCTGCAGGCGGCCGGGGCGCGGCGCCCGGCCGAGGAGCGGGCGGACTGCGGCTTCGTCTACTACGCCCGGCATTTCCGCGCGCGGAACGGTGAGCAGCCGGCGATGCTCAGTAACCTCCTCCAAAGCTACGACTCGCTGTCGGTCCTGACGCTGCCCGCCGACAACGGCACCTGGAGCGTGGTCCTGACGACCAGCAGCCGGGACAAGGCGCTGCGGGTCCTGCGCGAGCCGGCCCGCTGGCACGCAGCCCTCGCCCGCTACCCGCTGGCCGCGCACTGGGCGGACGGCGAGCCGATCTCCGGTGTCGACGTGATGGCCGGCATCGAGGACCGGTACCGCCGCCTGGTGATCGGCGGCCAGCCGGCCGCCACCGGCGTGGTCGCGGTCGGTGACGCGTGGGCCTGCACCAATCCGTCGCTCGGCCGGGGCGCGGCGCTCGCGCTCGTTCACGCCCGGCTGCTGCGCGACCTGCTGCGGGAGACCGATCCGGCGGACCACGACAAGTTCGCCCGGCGCTTCGGCGAACTGACCGCCCAGGCCGCCGAACCGCTGTACCGGGCCACGCGGTGGTACGACCAGCACCGGCTCGCCGAGATCGACGCGGACATCGCCGGCCGGCCGTACCACCCTGACGATCAGCGCTGGCTGATCAGCAAGGCACTCTTCGCGGCCAGCCTCGCCGATCCCGACCTGACCCGCGCGTACTCGGCGGTGGCGTCCTTCATCGCCACGCCGGAGGAAGTGCTGGCCTCGCCCGGCGTCCTGGACCGGGTCATCGCGCTCGGGATGACCGCCCCGCAGTACCCGCTGCCCGGCCCCAGCCGCGGCGAACTCCTCGGTGCGATTGCCTGAGTCCCGAAGGGGAGCGACAAAGCGCTACTGCCGGTTCCCCGGCCAGCAGGACGAGGTCAGCCGTTCGATCCGTTGACCGACGTGCGGGCGAGGGCTTCCTCCAGGCTGGTGACGCTGGGGATGACACGATCCACGCCGGTGATCGCGAAAATGCGGAGGACCGGCGGATCGGGCATGACCAGCAGCAGCTCGCCGCCCTCGGACTGGGCCCGCTTGTGCATGGCCAGCAGGGTGTGAATCCCGGCGGAATCGCAGAACCGGGTCCTGGACATGTCGAGCACGAGCGTCCGGTGGCCATCCGCGCCTGCCGCCTGCAGGGCCGACCGCAAGTCCGGGGCGTTCGTGATGTCGATCTCCTCGGGTGCCGCTACGACCGGCACGCCGTCGACCACCTCATAGGGGGACTGGTCAGCACGCATCGGCACCACCTCCATTCGAGCCGCTAAGGGCGGGTGACCCGGCTAGGGCACTACCAGGATCGGCCGCCGCCGTAGGCGTGTCAATCAAAAGACACGTGAAAAATCTCATGTTTTATATCACGCTCAAACTCTAAAATCAGGGGCTATGAGTGACGGTGACCCGGGCAGCGGCAGCTGGACGCTGCTGACCGGGCACGGACACGTACTCGTCGAGATCAGCCGCCACCCCGACGCCAGGATCCGGGACATCAGCGCGGCCGCCGGGCTGACCGAACGCACCGTGCAGGCCATCGTGGCCGACCTGGAGGCCGCCGGCTACCTCACCCGCCGCCGCACCGGGCGGCGCACCCGGTACACCATCAACCGCGACAGCCTGTTCCGGCACCCGTCCCAGGAAGGGCTCCGGATCGGCCCGTTCCTCGCCCTCCTGGCCGAGGCGGACGAGAACTCCCGCAGCTGAGATCAGGACGCCGGAAGGCGCTTGCGCAGGAGGCAGAACTCGTTGCCTTCGGGATCGGCCAGGACGTGCCATGGCTCGTCACCGGTCTGGCCGACGTCGGCCGGCCTGGCCCCGGCCGCTAGCAGCCGGTCAAGCTCGGCGTCCTGGTCACGGTCGGTGGGGCTGACGTCGATGTGCAGGGGAAGCTGGCCGGACCGGGCGGCGGAACTGAGATTGAAGACGATCGTCGGCTGCAGGCCGCCGAAGCCGGTCTCCGGCGGCCCGATCTCGATGTCGCCGTCGATCCGTTCGAGCTCGACGTAGCCGAGCACCTCGCACCAGAAGGCGGCCAGCCGGTCAGGGTCGCGGGCGTCGATGACCAGCTCACTAATTCGGCATGCCATCTCCTCACCCTACGAAACCTCCGTGGCGGGAATGCGGCGGCTTCGGGCCGCATACTGCCGGCGAACCCGGAAAGGAGGGGCTCCAACCAGCGGAAAGGACAAGAGCATGGCACTGGGATTCCTGCGCGGGGCCGCCGCGGGAGCGGCCGGGACAACCGCGCTTGACGCGGCGACCTACCTGGACATGGCGGTGCGGGGCCGGGGAAGCAGCTCGGCCCCGCAGGAGCTCGTCAAGGCCGTCGCCGACCGCGCCGGCATCGGCATACCCGGTCACGGTGACGAGAAAGAGAACCGGCTCGCCGGGCTGGGCCCTTTGTCGGGTACCGGGGTGGGCGTCGTCGTCGGAGCGGCCGCCGCCACCGTGCTCGGCGCACTGCGCAAGCGCGGGGTGAGGCTGCCGGCGCCGGTGCCGGTCGTGCTGATCGGGGCGGCCGCGATGGCGTTGTCCGACGTGCCGCTGAAGCTGTTCGGGATCAGCGACCCGGCCGACTGGGAGGGCAAGGACTGGGTGGCTGACGCCATTCCGCATCTGCTCTACGGACTGGTGACCTACGCCACGATCCGGGCCACCGAGGATCGGTGACCGCGCTGCGGAAAACGCCGGAGGTGTTTCTTTCCCGGTCGCGGGGGAAGCGACCGGGTTTCCTGTCCAGCCGGCGTACGGAGGTCATGCATGAGGGTTCGGGCGGCACTGATCGGAGGAGCCGCGCTCGCGGCCGCGTCGGCCCTGGCCAAGAGCCGGGAGCGGAAGCGGGACGACATCCGCGGGGAGGTGGCCATCGTGACCGGCGCGTCCCGCGGGCTCGGTCTGCTGCTGGCCCGCGAACTCGCCCGCCATGGCTGCCCGCTGGTCATCGGCGCCCGCGATGCGGCCGAGCTGGAGCGTGCCGCCGACCAGTTGCGCGCCGAGGGGGCTGAGGTCACCGCCGTAGCCGGCGACGTGACCGACGAGACGGTCCCGCACCGGCTGATCGAGGCAGCGACCGAACGATACGGCCGGATCGACATCGTGATCAGCAACGCCGGGATCATCCAGGTCGGCCCGGTGGCGGACGCCGAATTCGGTCACTTCGAGACCGCGCTGGACACGATGGCGCTCGCCCCCGTCCGGCTGGCCCTGGCCGCGCTGCCGGCCATGCGCCGCCAGCAGCACGGCCGGATCGTGAACATTACCTCCATCGGAGGCAAGCTGAGCGTCCCGCACCTGCTGCCCTACAGCACGGCCAAGTTCGCCGCCGTCGGGTTCTCCGAGGGACTGCGGGCCGAGCTCGGCCGCGGCCCGGTGACGGTCACCACGGTGGTGCCGGGGCTGATGCGGACCGGCTCTTACCTGCAGGCCCGCTTCACCGGCCGGGCGGAGGAGGAATTCACCTGGTTCTCGCTCGGCGCCAGCCTCCCGGTGATCTCCATGGACGCCGAACGCGCCGCCCGCCAGATCATCGAGGCGGTCCGCGGCCGCCAGGCCGAGATCATCCTGACCCCGGCGGCCCAGGTGGTGTCCCGCGTGGCCGACCTGGCTCCCGGCCTGACGAGTGACATCCTGCATTTCGTCCAGCGGCTGGCTCTCCCGCGCCCGGCCGGGACCGGTCCGGACGGGACTGCCCCGGACGGCGACGAGGGCGCTCCCGGATACCGGCTGGATCCGGCCATGAGCCGCAAGGCGTTCGACCGCCTGACCGTCCTGGGCCGGGCCGCGGCTAGCCGTTTCAACGAACGCCGGTCGGCCGGCCAGACCTGATTAGGCGCGACCGCGGCGGGTAGTGCGACGGGTCGGCTGACCTGGTCAGGTCCATGGCCTGGAGTGATCTGAAGTATGCGACAGCGCGGAAGGGCGGATCGACGTGGCACCGACGGTTGCTGACTACCTGCTAGAACGACTGCGTGCCTGGGACGTCCGGCATGTCTTCGCCTATGCCGGTGACGGGATCAACGGGATTCTGGCCGCCTGGGGCCGGGCGGAGAACAAACCGCAGTTCATCCAGGCCCGGCACGAGGAGATGGCCGCCTTCGAGGCCGTCGGGTACGCCAAGTTCACCGGCCAGGTCGGCGTCTGCATGGCGACGTCCGGGCCGGGCGCCATTCACCTGCTCAACGGCCTGTACGACGCCAAGCTGGACCACGTGCCGGTGGTGGCCATCGTGGGCCAGACCAACCGCAGCGCCATGGGCGGTTCCTACCAGCAAGAAGTCGACCTGCTGTCCCTGTACAAGGACGTGGCCAGCGACTACGTGCAGATGGTCACCGTGCCCGAGCAGCTGCCCAACGTGCTGGACCGGGCGATCCGGGTCGCCCGGGCCGAACGGGCGCCGACCGCCATCATCATCCCGGCCGACGTGCAGGAGCTGGAGTACTCCGCGCCGGCGCACGCGTTCAAGATGGTGCCGTCCTCGATCGGCACCGACTGGCCGGTCGCCGCGCCGCACGACGAGGCGATCCTGCGCGCCGCCGAGGTCCTCAACGCCGGGACGAAGGTGGCCATCCTGGCCGGGCAGGGCGCCCGCGGCGCACGGCGCGAGCTCGAGGAGATCGCCGAGCTGCTCGGCGCCGGGGTGGCCAAGCCGCTGCTCGGCAAGGACGTGCTCTCGGACGAGCTGCCGTACGTGACCGGCTCGATCGGGCTGCTCGGCACCCGCCCGAGCTACGAGCTGATGATGAACTGCGACACCCTGCTGACGGTCGGCTCGAGCTTCCCCTACACGCAGTTCCTGCCGGAGTTCGACCAGGCCCGGGGCGTCCAGATCGACATCGACGGCAAGTTCATCGGGATGCGCTACCCCAACGAGGTCAACCTTGTCGGCGACGCCGCCGCCACCTTGCGGGCCCTGATCCCGCACCTCAAGCGCCAGGAGGACCGGTCCTGGCGGGAGGGCATCGAGGCCGGGGTGGCGCGCTGGTGGCAGTCGATGGACGCCGAGGCCGAGGTCAAAGCCGACCCGGTCAACCCGATGCTGCTGTTCCGCGAGCTGTCCACCCGGCTGCCGGTGAACGCCATCGTGACCGCGGATTCCGGCTCGGCCGCGAACTGGTACGCCCGTCAGCTAAAGTTCCGCGGCGACATGCGCGGGTCGCTGTCCGGCACCCTGGCCACCATGGGCCCGGGCGTCCCGTACGGCATCGGCGCCAAGTTCGGCCACCCGGAGCGGCCCGTCATCGTGTTCGCCGGGGACGGCGCCATGCAGATGAACGGCCTGGCCGAGCTGATCACCATCAAGCACTACTGGGAGCAGTGGTCCGACCCGCGGCTGATCGTCGCGGTCCTGCACAACAACGACCTGAACCAGGTCACCTGGGAGATGCGGGCGATGGAAGGCGCGCCCAAGTTCGTGGAATCCCAGCAGCTCCCCGACGTCGACTACGCCGGGTTCGCCCGCAGCCTGGGCCTGAACGCGATCGCCGTCGACGACCCGGCCCAGCTGGGCGCGGCCTGGGACCAGGCGCTGACCGCTGACCGCCCCACCGTCCTGGACGTGCGCACCGACCCGTCCATCCCGCCCATCCCGCCGCACGCCACCTTCGAGCAGGCCAAGGCGGCCGCTACCGCGCTGCTCAAGGGCGACCCCGACGGCTGGAGCGTGCTCAAGGAAGGCATCCTCACCAAGGCCCGGGAAATCCTCCCCGGCCAGCACGACTAAGGAACAGGCCCGGCTATGACACGTTACGGATATTTCCTTTCCTCCGAGGAACACGGGCCGGCCGAGCTCGTCCGGCAGGCCCGGATGGCCGAGGAGGCCGGATTCGACGCCCTGTGGATCTCCGACCACTATCATCCCTGGCTGGACGAGCAAGGCCAGAGCAGCTTCGTCTGGTCGGTGATCGGCGCCATCTCCGCGGCGACCTCGCTTCCGGTCACCACCGCGGTGACCTGCCCGCTGCTGCGCACCCATCCCGCGATCATCGCCCAGGCGGCCGCGACGTCCTCGCTGCTCACCGACGGCCGGTTCACGCTGGGCGTCGGCAGCGGGGAGGCGCTGAACGAGCACATCCTCGGCACGGCCTGGCCGTCGGCGGAAGAGCGGCTCGAGATGCTCGAAGAAGCGGTCGAGGTGATCAGGGAGCTCTTCAGCGGCCGGCTCATCACCCATCACGGCCCGCATTACCGGGTCGACACGGCCCGGCTGTACTCGGTCCCCGACGCGCCCCCGCCGGTCTTCATGTCCGGGTTCGGCGAGAAGGCCATCAAGCTGGCGGCCCGGCTGGCGGACGGCTACATCTGCGTCCAGCCGAACGCCGATTTCGTCCGGCTCTACCGCGACTCCGGCGGCGGCGACCGCCCGGTGCAGGGCGGCCTCAAGGTGTGCTGGGACACCGACGCCGGGCAGGCCCGCAAGACCATGCACCGGCTCTGGCCGAACGAGGCCATCCCCGGCGAATCGGCCCAGCTGCTGCCGTTGCCGCGGCACTTCGCCCAGCTGTCGGAGCTGGTATCGGAGGACATGATCTCCGCTCCGTGCGGCCCGTCGCCCGAGGACCACCTCAAGGGAATCCGCGCCTACACCGACGCCGGGTTCGACGAGGTGTACGTCAGCCAGGTCGGCTCCGGGCACTCCGGCTTCTTCGAGTTCTACGCCGACCAGGTCTTGCCCCGCCTGCGCGAGACATGACGCTGGAGTTCCCGCTGTGCGTGCTCTCGGAGTACGCGCTGCTGGCCGACGGCGAACGCGGGATCCTGGTCGGACCGCGCGGCGAGTTCGCCTGGATGTGCGCGCCCCGCTGGGATTCCGACGCGGTGTTTTCCACGCTGGTCGGCGGCCCCGGTGTGTACGCCGTGACCCCGGCCGATCCTTCCTTCGTGTGGGGCGGCTACTACGAGCCGGGCACCTTGATCTGGCGCAGCCGGTGGGTCACCACGGCTCAGGAAATCGAGTGCCGCGAGGCGCTGAGCCTGCCGGGCGACCCGCACACGGCGGTGGCGCTGCGCCGCGTCCTGGCCATCGACGGCGACACCCAGGTGCGGGTGTTCTTCGACCCGCGGGCCGGATTCGGCCGCCACCGGCCCAGCCAGGTCTCCCGCCGCAACGGCGTGTGGACCGCGCGCTGCGGCCCGCTGTTCCTGCGCTGGTCCGGGATACCGGCGACGGCGCGGCGGCGCGGCGCGGGCCTGCACGCCATGATCACGGTCCCGGCCGGCGGCCACCACGACCTCGTGCTGGAGATCTCCGATCGCCCGCTGGCGGGAGCGCCCGCCGATCCCGGACTGGCCTGGCGGGCGACCGAAACGGCCTGGGAGCAGGCGGTGCCCCGGCTACCGGGCGCCGTCGCGGACCGCGACGCCTGCCACGCCTACGCCGTCATGCGCGGCCTCACCAGCTCGGGCGGCGGCATGGCCGCCGCGGCGACGATGAGCCTGCCCGAGCGGGCCCAGGAGGGACGCAACTACGACTACCGGTACGCCTGGATCCGCGATCAGTGCATCGCGGGCCAGGCGGTCGCCGCGGCCGGTCCCTACCCGCTGCTCGATTCCGCGGTCGGGTTCGTCACCGAGCGGATCCTGGCGGACGGGCCCCAGCTCAAGCCGGCCTACGCGGTCGGCGGCGGCCCGGTGCCCGAGGAGCGGGAACTGCCCCTGCCCGGCTACCCGGGCAGCACGGCCAAGGCGGGTAACTGGGTCAGCAAGCAGTTCCAGCTGGACGCCTTCGGCGAGACGCTGATGCTGCTGGCCGCGGCGGCCCGGCACGACCGGCTGGACCGCGACCACTGGCGGGCCGTGGAGGTCGCCGTCGCGGCGATCAGGGAACGGCACCGCGATCCCGACGCCGGGATCTGGGAACTGGGCGAGCACCGCTGGGCGCATTCCCGGCTGACCTGCGTGGCCGGCCTGCGGGCGGTCGCCGCGGTCGCCCCGGCGGGTCAGGGCGCGGCCTGGAGCGGCTTCGCCGACGCGCTGCTCGCCGACGTCACGGCCGACTGCCTGCACCCGTCCGGCCGCTGGCAGCGGACTCCCGATGACGACCGGGTCGACGCCGCGCTGCTGTTCCCCGCCCTGCGGGGGGCGATGCCGGCCGGCGATCCCCGGGCGCTGGCCACCCTGGACGCGGTGCACGCCGCGCTGGGCCGTGACGGGTACCTGTACCGGTACCGTCCGGACGAGCGGCCCCTGGGGGCGGCCGAGGGCGCCTTCCTGCTGTGCGGGTTCGCCATGGCGCTGGCCCTGCATCAGCAAGGCCGGGAGGTCGAAGCGGCCCGCTGGTTCGAGCGCAACCGGACCTCGTGCGGCCCGGCCGGCCTGCTCACCGAGGAATACGACGTCACCCAGCGGCAGGCGCGCGGCAACGTGCCGCAGGCGTTCGTCCACGCCCTGCTGCTCGAGTCGGCCCAGCGGCTGGCCGCCCCGTGGCCCGGCGGATCGTAGCCCGGCGAGCCATAACCACCCATTCCTACCAGCGGAGGTCCAGATGAGCAGCGAGCATGCCGGGCAGGTGGTCGTGGTGACCGGGGCCAGCGGCGGGATCGGCCGGGCCGCGGCGCTGGCCTTCGCCGCCCGCGGGGCCAAGGTCGCCCTGCTGGCCCGGGGCGAGGCCGGCCTGGCCGGCGCGGTCCGCGACGTCGAGCAGGCGGGCGGCACGGCGCTGCCGATACCGGCTGACGTGGCCGACCCGGACCAGGTCGAAGCGGCCGCCGCCCAGGCCGAGGAGGCCCTCGGGCCCGTCGACGTGTGGGTCAACGTGGCCTTCACCTCGGTCTTCGCCCAGTTCACCGACATTACCCCGGCCGAGTACAAACGGGTCACCGAGGTGAGCTACCTCGGCTACGTCTACGGCACGATGGCCGCGCTCAAGCGGATGCTGCCCCGCGACGCGGGCACCATCGTCCAGGTCGGCTCCGCGCTGGCTTACCGGGGCATCCCGCTGCAGAGCGCCTACTGCGGCGCCAAGCACGCCATCCAGGGCTTCAACGAGTCGCTGCGCTGCGAACTGCTGCACAACAAGAGCAACGTCCACGTCACCATGGTGCAGATGCCGGCCGTCAACACCCCGCAGTTCGACTGGGTGCTGTCCCGGCTGCCCAAGCCGGCCCAGCCCGTGCCGCCGATCTACCAGCCGGAAGTGGCGGCGCGCGGTGTTCTCTACGCCGCCGACCACCCGCGCCGCCGGGAATACTGGGTCGGCGGTTCCACCGCGGCCACGCTGGCGGCCAACGCGGTCGCCCCTGGCCTGCTCGACCGGTACCTGGCCCGCACCGGGTACTCCGCCCAGCAGGACGACCGGCCCGAGCCGTCCTCGCCCCCCGCCAACCTGTGGAAACCGGCCGACGACCCCGCCGGCCATGACTACACCGCGCACGGCAGTTTCGACCGCGAGTCCAAGCCGCGCAGCGCCCAGCTGTGGGCCTCACAGCATCACGGCCTGCTCGGGGGCGCCGTCCTCGGTCTCGCCGGGGCGGCCGCCGCGGCGGTCATGGGCCGGCGAGGACGCCGGTAGGCCGCACGGTTCCAGCCCGATCCAGGAAGTAAGGAGCAGCCATGCAGGCCTCTGAGCTACGGCGCGGTCAGCGACGGCAGCCGGTGCACGGCATCGACCGGATGGTCCGCGACATCCGGACCGGACACTTCGAGCGCAGCCTGTCGGCGCTGACCGCGGCCGGGGCGCTGATCACCGCGGCCGAGATCTACTTCGAGCACGACAGCGCCAGCTTCGGCAACAAGATGATGTGGATCCCGGTCGCACTCGGCCCGGTCGGGGCGGCGGCCGGCGTCGCCGGGTGCTTCAGCCGGCGGCTGGCCAAGACGGCGCTGCCCGTCGCCTCGGCCGCCATCGTGGCCAACGGCCTGCAGGGAACCTACCTGCACGCGCGCGGCATCGCCCAGAAGCCGGGCGGCTGGTCGAACGCGCGCTACAACATCGAGATGGGACCGCCCCTGCTGGCCCCCCTGCTGGTGACCATGGTCGGCGGGATGGGGCTGCTCGCGGCGATCCTGCGGCGCGAGCCGTGACCGGGCGCCCCGGTCCCTACCAGCGGCAGCAGTCCGGTCCCGGGGACCGGTTCCCCGGTCTCGACGTGCTCGGCCAGGCGCGGCACTGGGATTCCGTCACCGCCGGCCTGGTGGCTGCCCGGCTGAGCCCGCCGTCCGGGCTTGCCTTCTTCACTCCCGCCGAGGCCGCCTGCGCCGGCGTCCTGCTCAATTTGCTCACCGGCCAGGAGGACAACCAGGAAATCTCCGTCCTGCACATGATCGACGCGCGGCTGGCCGCGGGCGAGACCGACGGCTGGCGGTACCGTGACATGCCCGAAGACGCCCAGGCCTGGCGCGACACCCTGGCCTACCTGGACCAGGACGCGGACCGGCGCTGCGGGACCACGTTCGCGGACGCACCCGAAGACGACCAGCTGGCGCTGATCCAGGCCGTCCAGGACCTGGCGGCCAAGGACTGGCACGAGCTGAACGCGGCTCATGTGTGGAGCCTGTGGACGCGGTACGCCTGCACGGCCCTGTACGCGCATCCGCTGGCCTGGGACGAGATCGGCTTCTCGGGGCCGGCCTACCCGCGGGGGTACAAGAACATCGGCGTGGACAAGCTCGAGCCGTATGAGGTCCGGGACGCCCGGCCGTCCGGTGACCCGATCCGGGAGGGAACCTGATGCCCGGCGTGCGCACCAGGAACGAATCGGCCTGGCTGCTGCCGAACGACGGGTCCCGGACCGATCACCGGCTGCGGGACGGGATGCGGCGGTTCGCCGATACCGACGAGCTCGACCTGGTCATCGTGGGCTGCGGAGCGGGCGGGTCGGTGCTGCTGCAGCGGCTGGCCCGGGCCGGCTGGCGGGTCGCGGCCCTGGACGCGGGCCCGTTCTGGGACCCCGATACGGACTGGGTCAGCGACGAGGCCGGCTCCCACCGCCTGTACTGGACCGAGCCGCGGGTGATCAGCGGGACCGACCCGGTGCCGATGGGCTCGAACAACTCCGGCCGCGGGGTCGGCGGCTCGATGGTGCACTACGCCGGGTACACGCCGCGGTTCCACCCGAGCGACTTCGCCACCCGCACGCGGGACGGCGTGGGGGCCGACTGGCCGCTGTCCTACCCGGAGCTGCGCCCGTACTACGAGCAGCTCGAGCAGGAACTCCCGGTCGCCGGGGAGCGCTGGCCGTGGGGCGACCCGCACGGCTACCCGCACCGGCCGCACCCGGTGAGCGGCAACGGCGAGATCTTCCTGCGCGGCGCCCGGAAGCTGGGCATCGAAGCCCGGGTCGGGCCGGTGGCCATCACCAACGGCCGGTTCGGTAACCGGCCGCACTGCATCTACCGGGGCTTTTGCCTGCAAGGCTGCAAAGTGAACGCCAAGGCCTCGCCGCTCATCACGCACATACCGGACGCCCTGGCGCACGGCGCCGAGGTCCGGGCCGACGCCATGGTGACCCGGATCGCGATCGACTCCGGGACCGGGCGGGCGCTGGGCGTGCACTACGTCCGCGACGGCCGCGAGCGGTTCCAGCGGGCGGCGATGGTGGCGGTGGCTGGCTACTCGATCGAGACGCCGCGGCTGCTGCTCAACTCGGCCTGCTCCCGGTTCCCGGACGGGCTGTGCAACGAGTTCGATCAGGTCGGCCGGTACCTGATGGTCCAGGGCGCCCCGCAGACCGCGGGCCGGTTCGACGCCGAGGTCCGGATGTACAAAGCCCCCCCGCCCGAGGTGAGCAGCGAGGCGTTCTACGAGACCGACCCGGCCCGGGACTTCCAGCGCGGGTTCTCGATCCAGACCGTCTCGCCGTTGCCCATCACCTGGGCCGAGCACGTGGCGGCGCAGGGCCACTGGGGCGGGGCGCTGCGCGAGTACATGAGCGACTACGTGCACTGGGCCTGCCTGGGCGCGCTGTGCGAGTTCCTGCCGCGGCCGGGCAACCGGGTCACGCTGGCCGGGGAGAAGGACCAGCACGGCCTGCCGGTGGCGGAGTTCTCCTACTCCCAGGGCGACAACGACAAGGCCCAGGCCAAGGCGGCGCAGGCGGTCATGGAGGACATCTTGCGCGCGGCCGGCGCCGACGAGGTCATCACCATCCAGCGCTACGCGCACCTGGTCGGCGGGGCCCGGATGGCCGCGGACGAACGGAGCGGCGTCGTCGACCAGTCCTGCCGCAGCTTCGCCGTGCCGAACCTCTACATCACCGACGGCAGCGTGCTGCCCACCCAGGGCGCGGCCAACCCGGCCCTGACCATCATGGCCGTCGCCGCCCGGGCCGCCGGCCAGCTGGCCGCCGGCGCCCGTTCGGGGAGCGCGTCGTGAACGATCCCGTGATCGAGTCCGTGGCCGCCGAGGTCTACACCGTGCCCACCGACGCCCCCGAGGGCGACGGCACGCTCACCTGGGATGCCACCACGCTCGTCCTGGCCCGGGTCCAGGCTGGCGGGACCGAGGGCCTGGGCTGGACCTACGGGGCGCCGGCCTGCGCCGATGTGATCAGCGGGATGCTGGCCGGCGTGGTGCGCGGCCAGCCGGCACTGGACGTGGCCGGCCGCCACGAGGCCATGGTCCGGGCCGTGCGGAACGTCACCCGCCCGGGCGTGGCCGGGTACGCGATCTCCGCCGTCGACGTCGCGCTGCACGACCTCAAGGCGAAGCTGCTCGGCCTGCCGCTGCACCGGCTGCTCGGCGCGGTGCGCGACCGCGTGCCCGTGTACGGCAGCGGCGGCCTCACCACCTACGACGAGGACCAGCTGCGCGATCAGCTGAGCGGCTGGGCGTCCGGGCAGGGCATCCCCCGGGTCAAGATTAAGATAGGTGAGTCCTGGGGCGCGAATCCAGCGCGCGACCTGGACCGGATGCGGCAGGCCCGGGCCGTCGTCGGCGACGACGTCGAGCTGTTCGTCGACGCGAACGGCGGGTACGGCCGCAAGCAGGCCATCCGGGTCATGAACGCGGCCGCCGACCTGGACGTGCGCTGGTTCGAGGAACCGGTCTCCTCCGACGATCTCGACGGCCTGCGCGAGGTCAGGGACGGCGTCTGCGCCGACGT
>JAJKHX010000180.1 GCA_021154785.1 Nocardiopsis sp. | reverse complement strand
TCACCCATCCTGATCGGCGCGTCACTGTCGCTGAGCGGCGACTTCTCCGCTGACGGCCAGGCCTTCGAGCGCGGCTACCAGCTGTGGGCCAGCGACGTGAACGCGAGCGGCGGCCTGCTCGGCCGCCAGGTCAAGCTCAAGATCCTCAACGACAACAGCTCGCCCACGCAGGTCTCGACGAACTACCAGACCCTGTTCGCCTCCGACAAGGTGGACCTGGCGTTCGGGCCGTTCTCCTCGCTGCTGACCACGCCCTCGGCCTCGGTCGCGGCGCGCTACGGCTACGCGCTGGTCGAGGGCGCGGGCGGGGCACCGTCGGTGTTCGCGAGCCCGGCCAACCAGACGGCCCACAACGTGTTCGACGTCAGCCTGCCGATCGAGGACGAGCTGATACCGTTCGTCAACTGGATCGCCTCACTGCCGGCCAGCCAGCGGCCGAAGACGGCGGCCTACCCGATGGCGGACGACCCGTTCGCCGACCCGCCGGTCCAGCTCGCCCAGCAGAAGCTGAAGGCGCTCGGGGTCAAGACCGTGTACTCGAAGATCTTCCCGGCCGAGAACGCCTCCTACAAGCCCGCGGCCGACCAGGTGGCCGCGACCGGCGCGCAGGCCGTGCTGCTCGGGTCAACCGACGTCCCGACGGTGGCCGCGTTCATGCAGGCGTTCCAGCAGCAGCACTACAACCCCAAGATGTTCATCTGCGCGGCGGGCCCGGACCAGGGCGCCTCGTTCACCTCCGCGGTGGGGAAGGGCAAGGCCACCGGGATGATGGTGCCCAACGGCTGGTACCCGAGTTACTCCAACCCCGACAGCCAGAAGATGGTGCAGGCGTACGTGGCCAAGTACGGCGGGTCACCGTCGGACATCAATGCCGACGTGGCCGAGGGCTACGCGGTGGGCCAGGTCATGGCCCAGGCGGTAACCGCGACCAAGGGCACCGAGAACGCCAAGATCATCAGCTACCTGCACGGCGGCGTGACGCTGAGCAGCGTGCAGGGACCGGTGAAGTTCGACTCGCTGGGCCGGAACAGCGCCGCCGCGGCGTTCGTTTTCCAGTGGCAGAAGAACACCACGTACCAGCAGGTGCTCCCGGTTGGCACGGCCGGCTCGGTACCGATCATCAACCCGAAGCCGAACTGGACCAGCTGACCCATGGCACGCCAGATCTACCAGGCTATTGTCGACGGCATCCTCGTCGGCGGGGTCTACGCCCTGATGGCCGTCGGCCTGACGCTGATCTTCGGCGTGCTCGACATCATCAACATCGCCCAGGGTGTCCTGGTCATCCTGGGCGCTTACCTCAGCTACGAGCTGTCCGTGCGAATTCACCTGGACCTGTTCCTCGGGTTGCTGGTCACCGTGACGGCCATGTTCGTGATCGGCGTCGTCATCCAGTGGGCGTTCATCCGGCGGCTGCGCGGCCGGGAGCGGACGTCGATGACGCTGCTGGTCACCTACGCGGTCGCGCTGATCATCGAGGGGGTTCTCTACGAGATCTACGGGCCCAACCCCAAGCAGCTGAACGCCTCGTACGTGCAATCCAGCGTGCACGTGCTCGGCTTCTACCTGTCCTATATCTACCTGTACGGCTTCGTACTGGCGCTGGCGCTCGTCGTGGCCATCTACGCGCTGCTGTACCGGACCAGGTTCGGGCGCAGCGTCCGGGCCACCATGCAGGACGAGACGGCGGCGCGGCTCATCGGCATTGACGTGAACCGCGTCGCCGCCGTCACCTTCGGCGTCGGCGTCGCGGTGACCGCGGCCGGCGGCATGATGTTCGGTGCCACCAACGCGTTCAACCCCAACAGCGGGTATGACCTGATCTCGCGGCTGCTCGCGATCATTATCCTCGGCGGGCTCGGCAGCATCGGCGGAGCGCTCGTCGCGTCGGTCTTCATGCTCACCCTGGAGTCGCTGGTCACCATATGGTCGCCGGAATGGGCCATCGTCGTGTTCTACGCCGCGCTGGTCGTGGTACTGGTGATCCGTCCGGCCGGCTTCTTCGGCCGGCAGCCGGTCCGGGCCCAATGATGGCCAGCGCCAAAATGACCAGCGCGAGAATGACCAGCGTGAGCACGCCGCGCGGGGCGGCCGCCGTGGGCCTGGTGATCCTGGCCGTGGCCGTCATCGCGTTCCCGCTGCTGTTCAGCAGCCCCGTGGTCACGAATTACGCCGTGTACGCGCTGATCTTCGTGGCCGTGGCCTCGGCCTGGAACCTGTTCTCCGGCTTCTCCGGCTACATCTCGCTCGGCCAGGCGGTGTTCTTCGGCAGCGGCGCCTACGCGGTCGGCATCGCGGCCAAGGACTGGCACATCACCGGCACCGGCGTGTTCGCGCTGCTGCCGCTGGCCGCGGCGGTCGGGGCGGTGATCGCGGTGCCGTTCGGCCTGGTGGCGCTGCGGGTGCGCCGGCACACGTTCATCGTGATCACGATCGCGGTGTTCTTCATCTTCCAGCTGATGGCCTTCAACCTGAACTCTTTCACCGGCGGCACCATAGGAATGTCGGCGCCGTTCCTGCCCTGGTCGCCGACGACCTTCAACGACCGCTTCTACTACATCACGCTGGCCTGCGCGGTGGCCACGGTCGTCATCGCCGTGCTGACGCGGCGGTCCCGGTCCGGCCTGCAGCTCAGGGCGATCAGGGACGACGAGGACCGGGCCCGCGGGCTCGGCGTGCGGGCCATGCGGGTCAAGCTGACCGCGTTCGTGCTGTCGGCGGCGATCACGGGGCTGGTCGGCGGGGTGTGGTTCCTGTACCTGACCCAGGTACTGCCGCAATCGGGCTTCGACCCGCTGTTCGACCTGTCGCTGGTGCTGATGGCGTTCCTGGGCGGCCTGGGTACGATCAGCGGCCCGGTCATCGGCGCGCTCATCATCGAACCCGGGCAGCTCTACCTGACCATCAGGTACACCAACGGCTACCTCAGCGAGATCCTGCTCGGCGCGCTGTTCCTGCTCATCGTGCTGTTCATGCCGCGAGGCATCGTCCCGACCGCAGGCGAGTGGATCAGGCGGCTGCAGTCCCGCGGCCGTCCCGCGGTGCCGGCGGCGGCGGCGCCGGCCCAGCAAGCCAGCGACGCGCCCGCGAGGGAGGCCCGCCGATGACCGCGCTGCTGCGCACCGAGGGAGTGCGCAAGGCGTACGGCGGCGTGCACGCGCTCGACTCCTGCACGGTCGAGGTCGAGGAGGGATCGGTGGCCGGCCTGATCGGGCCGAACGGGTCGGGCAAGACCACCCTGTTCAACGTCATCACCGGGTACGCCAAGGCCGACGAGGGGCACGTGTACCTGGGGGACAGGCCGATCACCAACGTCGCCCCGGACCGGGTATTCGCCCTCGGGATCGGCCGGACCTTCCAGCTGACCAGGATCTTCGCCAGCCTCACGGTGCTGGAGAACATGCTGGTCGCCTCGCCGAACGGGCGCGCCGCGGCCCGCAGGCGCGCGATGGAGCAGCTGGAGTTCGTCGGCATCGCGGGACACCACGCCGCGCTGGCCGGCACGCTGTCCTACGGCCAGCGCAAGCTCCTGGAACTGGCCTACGTGCTGGTTGCGGACCCCGCCGTCATCCTGCTCGACGAGCCGGCCGGCGGCGTCAACCTCTCGCTGGTCAACACCATCGCCGACCGGATCAGGGAGCTGAACGCGAGCGGCAAGACCTTCCTGATCGTCGAGCACAACATGGAGTTCGTGATGGGGCTGTGCGACCGGGTCACGGTGCTCGACTCGGGCGCGGTGGTGGCCGCCGGGCCGCCCGCCATCATCAGGACCGACCGCCGGGTGCTCAACGCCTACCTGGGCGAGGACCTCGCCGAGGACGACCCGCACCCGGGCCAGCAGTCAGTGGAGCAGCCATGACCACGCCAGCCGGCCAAGGGCGGGCACCGGAGGGCGGGGCGGGTACCCAGCCCCGTTCGGTACTGAGAATTACGGACCTGGTAGCCGGCTACGGCGGCGGCGACGTGCTGCGCGAGGTCTCGCTGCAGGTGCCCGAGGGGGGCATCACCTGCGTCGTCGGACCGAACGGGGCGGGCAAATCCACCCTCCTGGCGGCGGTCAGCGGGCTGCTGCGGCCGCGCCTCGGCTCGATCGAGCTTGACGGGCAGGACCTGGCCGGCCTGTCGCCGCGCCAGGTCCTGCGCCTGGGCGTGGTGCAGGTGCCGCAGAATCACAGCCTGTTCCGCGACATGACGGTGCGGGAGAACATCGAGCTCGGCGGCTACATCCTGGCTGACCGGGCGCTGACCGCGCGCCGGGCGGCGGCGGTGTTCGACCTGTTCCCCGACATCGCCGGGTGGGCGGGGAAGAAGGCGGGCAGCCTGTCCGGCGGGCAGCAGCGGCTGGTGGAGTTCGCCCGCGCGCTGATGCTCGAGCCCCGGCTGCTGCTGCTGGACGAGCCGTCGATGGGCCTGGCGCCCAAGATCTTGCGGACCGTGTTCGACGCGGTCCGGCAGATGAACGCGACCGGGACGACGATCTTGCTGGTGGAGCAGAACGCCCGGGCCGGCCTGCGCCTGTCCAGCCACGGCGTGGTGATGGAGAGCGGCCGGGTGCGGCTATCCGGCACCGGGCGCGAGGTCCTCGAGAACCCGGAGATCGGCGCGCTCTACCTCGGGGGAGCCGTCAGCGCCGGCTGAGGCCGCGGCCGGCCCCTAGTCCCGCTTGCGGGCCAGCGTCAGCCCGTCGCCGATCGGGACCATCACCAGGTCCACCCGGTCGTCGGCCGCGGCGAGGTCGTTGAAGTCCCGGACCGCGATCACCAGGGGATTGTCGTTGCCGGCGTCGATCACGCGGCCGTGCGAGAACGTGTTGTCGACCATGATGAGCCCGCCCGGCCGGACCCGCGGCACGACCTCGCGCCAGTAGCCGAGGTAGCCGCCCTTGTCGGCGTCGATGAACGCCACGTCGAACATCTCCTCGTCCGCCAGCGACCGCAGGGTGTCGATGGCCGGGCCGAGCCGGAGCTCGATCCGGTCCGACAGGCCCGCCTTCTCCCAGTACTTCCTGGCCACCGCGGTCCATTCCTCGCTGATGTCACAGCACAGCAGGTGCCCGCCGGCGGTCAGGCCGCGGGCGATGCAGATCGAGGAGTAGCCGGTGAAGGTGCCGATCTCGATGGCCGACGCCGCCCCGGTGAGCTGGGTCAGCAGCGTCATCAGGGTGCCCTGCTCTGGCGGGATGGCCAGGCCGGTCTCGAACGGGAACAGGTCCGCCGTCTCGTTCGCCAGTTCCCGCAGGACGGCGTCCGGCGGGCTGCTGTGCGCGGTCAGGTACGCGTTGAGATGGAGGCTGATCTGCTCACTGCGCTGTGCCATGGGACAACGCTATCGGCATCACCTCCTGTCCGCGAGGCGGAGGTCCCTGATATCCAGATTACCGGTCAGGTAAAGGGGTTATCGGCCGGAGAAACCGGCGGCCGCAGGGGCCGCCCAGCGGACGGGCCGCGAAAGATGCGAAAGTGCTCAGTGACCGGCGAGAGCTCCCGGGAAGGAGTCATGGCGTGAGCGCAGGTTCCGGCGGGACGGCGCCGCCGCGGGCCCGGGTGGCCGAGCCCGGCGATCTCCCCGCCGCCCTGAAGGCGCTCGGCATTACGGCCGGGCGGCCGGTCCTGGTCCTGGTCGGCGGGGCGGGCGGCATGCCGGCCGGGCAGATGACGGCCCTGGCCGGGGTGATCGGCACGATCGTCCCCGCGCTCGGGGACTGGGGAGCCGCGGTAGTGGACGGCGGCACCGACTCCGGGGTCATGCGGGTCATCGGGCAGGCCCGTGACCGCGCGGGGGCGAGCTTCCCGCTCGTCGGGGTGGCGGCCGAGGGTACCGTCATCGTGCCCGGGCAGCGCCCGGCACCGGACGCCGCGCCGCTCGATCGGCACCACAGCCAGGTCATCTTGGTTCCCGGGGATACCTGGGGCGATGAATCGCCGTGGATTTCCCTGGTGGCCGCCGCCATCGCGGGGGGACGGCCGTCGCTCACCCTCGTCGTCAACGGCGGCGATATCACCTACGACGACATCGAGCACAGCCTGCGGCACGGCAGGCCCGTCCTCGTCCTGGCGGGCACCGGCCGGACGGCGGACGCTATCGCGGCCGCCGCGTCCGGCCAGGACGAGAACCCGAGGGCGGCGCGGACGGCGGCTTCCCCGGGCACCAAGGTGGTGCCCCTCGGCGACCCCGCGGCACTGCTCTCGTCGATCAGGTCGGTCCTGGCTCCGGCTGGCTAGGTGACCCGGGGCGCCCGGTGCCGTCTCCCGGGGCCGGATCCCTCAGTCGCCGGCTGGTCCTTGCCGCGGGTCATCGAGCTGGATCTGGGACGTGAGCTGGCCCCACTGAGAATGTTCCCGGCGCAGCGCCTGCTCCACCCGCTGGGCGAGACCGCTGACGTCCTCATCGCCGGGAGCCGCGTCCGGTTCCAGCCGCAGCCGGGCCGCGGCGTGAACGGCCCGGACGGCGTCACCGTAGATCTTGGACTGCTGCTCGAAGGCGTACAGGGCGACATAGGCGGCCAGCGCCGTCGACGCCGCGGACAAGATGGCGGCCACCGCGGCCCATCCGCTCGCCCACCCGGTGGCCGTGCCGGCCAGCGCGCCGGCCCCGGAGGCGAAGCCGAGGATGGCGGCGGAGATGAACAGGCCCTGGCCCGTCGCCCGGTCGAACTGATCCAGCCGGCCGCGGTAGAACTTCAGCTGATCCTCGACCCGGTGCTCGCGGTAGAACCGCAGGAACTCCGCGTTGCGCTCGCTCACGAGATCCCCTCCGCCGCCTCGATCTCATCGACCGCCTGGCTGAGCCTGGCCTCGCGGTCATCGTGCGCGTAGTCGCCGGCCCGGGCCAGGAACAGGTAGAACTCGCTCTTGATGCGCTCGGCTTTGAGCCGGGCCGACAGGTACCCGTACTGGGCGCGCCGCGAGCGCAGCAGCACGGCCAGGCCGGCCAGCAGGCCGGTGAGCACGGCCTGGGGCACCGCCAGCCAGACGTGCCCGCCGGTGCCCCAGGCCGCCTGGATGGTGGCCAGGGAGGTAGCCAGCAGGCCGCCGCCGATCAGCAGCACGCGCTGGCGCCAGAACCGGTTCTGCAGGATCTGCGCCCGGTGGTCGAGCTGACGGAACCGGTGCTCCAGCTGCTCGGGCCATACCGCCAGGTCCGCCCTCAGCCACGGGTAGTTGTCCAGGCTCTGCGGCGGCACCACCGGCCAGTCGCTGTCCCAGGTCCCGGTCTCGGCGGGACGCCAGAACAGCCGCGGGAAACGCGCGATGAGCGCGGGCCACCGTGCCCGGCCCCGCCACCGCCGGCGCTGCTTGCTCCCCGGCCGGGGTTCCGGGCCCGCCGCATCCGCACCGACCTGCTCATCAGTCATCGTGTCCGCCTCCGGGGACAATCTAGCGTCCGCTGACCCTGGTCAGCGGTGCGGCGCGGGAACCGGTCGAGGACCTGCCCGGCCTGGCAATAGTTATGTTCCCGCTTCAAGCTAATGCGCTGCTCACGGCGGGTGCATAGGAAAACTACATTTAGCGTCCCTTGATCGCCGCAATTCCTTACTCGTGCGTAGTCCTATGCCGGCTAACTGTCAACTGTCGTATCGCCACAAGATCAAGAACGAGTTCCGTGATTACCGCGACATGGGCGGCATAAGGAGAAATATGACGGTCCGGTGCTCTACGCTGGGCCTCGCCCGGTGGAGATGGCGTGCAATATGCCGCTAGTCACCTCGGTGGCGCACGAGGAGTAATCAATCAGCTACACACTTGCGCTGAAACCGAGATGAATAATCCCAATGGGGTAGCGCGTCACGGGTGGCGCGGACACTATTGCTTCTGGCGGTCCGCGGCCGCCGCGCATTTGAGCGGCGCCGGGCCGTCGTCGTATTGACCGGGACTGCCTTCCCGGCCGCCAACGGGAGGCCAGCCTTTACGCCGGGGGACGCATACGAAAGGATTGGCGTATATGACGACACCGGCCGATTGGGGCGTGCCGGGTGAACCGGGCGGCGCATGACCGCGCCGGACGGCCGGAGGCCGCCGGGAGCTTGCGCCGCGGACTCCGAGTGCCAGCACATGCCGTGCTTCCAGGTGCAGCTGGAAGCCTCCGGCTGCGGGCAGGAGCGCCGGCAGGCGGATGCCTGCGCCTACCATGTCGCCGAGGTCATCCAGGCGCTGCGAGCCTGGGCGGCGGAGCACGGCGTCATCGACGGGGCACTGGCCATCTTGGCCATCGAGCCGGCCGGGGGCGGGCGCCGGCCCGGCGGCCCCGATCAGTCCCGCGGCCCGGACGACCCTGACCTGCGCGGCTTCCCGTTCAGCCGGATCCCGCTGGTTTCCCCCTAGGCCGTCCGGACGCCGTCAGTCCAGGCGCGACGCCCGGTGCCGCAGCGTCCGGGCGAGGCCGGCCGCGAACGCGGGCGCGTCCGCCGCCGCCAGGCGGGCGAAAGAGATCCGGACCCCGGGTGGCGCGGCGATGCGGAACCGCTGGCCCGGGGCGACCGCCCAGCCCGCCGCGGCCAGCGCGGACGCCACGCCGTCCTCGTCGGCGACCGGGATCCAGCAGGTGAAGCCCGACCGGCCGCTGGCCGTGATCCCGCGGTCCGCCAGCGCCGCGCGCAGGGCCGCGCCGCGGGCGGCGTACGTCCGCGCCGCGGTCTCCAGGGCCCGGGTCACGGTGGCGTCCGACCACAGGTCGGCCACCATCT
>JAJKHX010000179.1 GCA_021154785.1 Nocardiopsis sp. | reverse complement strand
GGTCTGCGGTTGAGGCCGGGCCAGTCAGCTGAGCCAGGCGGTGATGACCGGGGCCCGGTCCGGCGTCACCGGCGATCAAGATGGCCAGGGCAGCCAGGTGCGGCAGGACCTGATCCTCACGGACGTACGTGTTCTTCGGCCGCGCGGGATCGGGGACGCTGGCGCTGGAGTATCCGTGGCGGCACCGGTAAGCGGGCCTGCCGTAGGACCAGCATGATTCCAGCCGCCGGCCGCACCGGCCGCAGGCGATGAGCCCGGCGAGCAGGTACCGGCGCACTGCTGGCCCGGCAGGGCCGCGCGGCACCTCGATCTGCTGGGCGGCGATGAAGTCGGCCTCGCTGACCAGCGCCGCATGCGCCGGGTGCCGGGAGATGAC
Source organism: Nocardiopsis sp. (assembly GCA_021154785.1). Taxonomy (GTDB): domain Bacteria; phylum Actinomycetota; class Actinomycetes; order Streptosporangiales; family Streptosporangiaceae; genus Palsa-504. The sequence goes on along the minus strand of JAJKHX010000179.1, from coordinate 7,517 downwards.
CCAGCCCTCCGGCAGGTTCCACCGCTGCACCTGCTTGTGCCCGAGCGTGGTGTTGGCCGGGTCGACCAGGTCGACGTCGGTGCGCTGCCCGGTTCCACACCTGACGGCCCGTGTACCGGGGGTTGGCCAGGATCGCCGCGACTGTCCGCAGCGTCCACGCCGCCCCGGTCCGGTGCGGGTTGCGCCCCGGGTCCGCCGCGGACGGGCACGGCACCCCGGCATCATTCAGCGCCCGGGTGATCCGGGCGGTGCTGCGCCCGGCCAGCCGCTGCGCGAACATCCACGACACCACCGGCGCTGTCACCGGGTCAGGCTCAAGGCGATGCGCCCGCCTGCCCCAGGCCGCGTGCGCCTTGTTCGGGTGCGGCCCGGCGTCGGCGAGCCGGTACCCGTACGGCGGCCGGCCACCCAGGTACCGGCCCTGCTCCCGGGTCTGGGCGGCCATTGCGGTCCGGACCCGGATCCGGGTAAGCAGCGGACCATCGGCCCCTGGGCCATGCGCTGGAGGAGTGCCGGTAAGAAGCGTGTTACCGGCCTCGAATGAACCTAACGTAGGCGAAAGTCCAGCGCGCAAGGAAAGGCGCGCTCCGCGCGCTCACCGTCAACGGGCAGGCGACCCTCGCCCCGGGGGTTGCGCCGAGCCTCGGATGCCTGCGGCGCAAGAACGGTACCGCGGGCATTATCTGTTCACTGGCAGGCGCGTGCCCTGACCAGCACCAGCACAGGCTCCGCGCGGGTACACCACCGCGACGCGCCAGAACCGGCGCAGCGGGACCGGCCGTCACCCGCGCCCGGCACGGGCCATTGCGGCGCCGCTTCAGCGCCGCTTCAGCGCCGTGTAGCAGGATCATGCGGAGAGCAGCCCGTCCCGCGCATCGAAAGGAAGGCCATGCGCCTACCACGCAGGATCGCCGGCCTGCTGATGGCCGCAGGGATGGCCGTCGGCATCACCACAGTGTCAGTGCCTGCCCACGCCGACCCCAACTACTACGTGATCGAGACCACCACCTATATCGATACCGGGGGCGTCCCCCTGTGCCTGGAGGGCGACCCGGCACCGGACTGGGCCTACCGGGTCACCACGCAGCCCTGCAACGTCCAGAACAACTGGGCCCAGCAGTGGGAGTTCCAGAGCCAGGGCGGCGGCGTCATCAAGGTGGCGAATCGTGCAATCAGCGGCTGGTGCATTGAAGCCAACGCGATAGCCAACGGGTCGGCCGTCCCCTTGTGGCCCTGCAGCTCAACCGAAAGCAACCTCCGCTGGGTCTTTGTTGACTACGGCATAGGATTTGGGCGACTGGAGTCGCGGATCTCCGGCAGCACCGGGCACTGCCTGGACGTCCCCATGGGGCAAACCCTTCCCGGCCTCTGGATGCAGGTATACCGCTGCAACTCCACCAATGCCCAGAAGTTCTTCGCTGGCTCCCTCCCCGCGTAAGCGGTTAGCGGCCCGAGGCGGGCCTGCCGGGCCAGGCGAAAGGGACTTGTCTGTGCCTGAAGTCCGGCCAGCTTGAGTGACTGCAGTTGCGGCAGTAGCGCGGTCAGCAGGATGACGGCGATAAACAGCGGCGGCAAGGACACGACCATCGTGGTCGTCCATATCATCTGGTTTGTTCCGTGAAGAACCCAGAGCACCGCTGTGAGTGCCAGTGCGGCCATCAGGGCGACCATTCTGAGCCCGGTATCCAATTCCGGCGTGAGCCGGACGCGCCATCGAGATCCACGCGGAAGTTTCTCGTGTGCGACTCGGCTCCACTCTCCTTGGTCGTGGCGCGCCAGTGCAGCCAAACGGATTCTCTCGCTCGGGCGCCGCTCATGTTCGGCCAGCTTGTAGTACACGGTACCCCGGCATTTGAGCGCATCCTCTTTGATCTTCTCCGGGCGTACGGTCGCCGACCGCAGGTCGGGATACATGATCACCTGAGTGGCCTGGCGGCGGCCTCCTCAAGGATCGCAGGCGATTGGGCCCTGTCGCCGCGGCTAAGCAGTATCCAGGCGAGTCCTAGACGCAGCAGGTCGTCACAGGCGGTATTCCGGCCGGTGAGCCGGTTGCGGAGTAGTCGCTCTGCCTCGGCCGAGGACCCTTGTTCTTCGAGTTCGTAGGCAAGCGCGACGGCCAGGGTATCGCTTGCCGCAGGCACCGCGAGAGCGAGGGCAGCCCGGAGCGCCGAGAGCGCGGCCTTGCCGTCGCCCCGAGCGAGAAGAGCGCGGTAGAGCTGGAAATATGCCGAGCTGTCGCCCCCGTTGCCGTCGCGGCTGTCGCTGTCCTCGCGGTTCTTGCCGATGCGCTGGTTGAGCATGCTGACGGCCTCGTCAATCCGGTGCATACCGATGAGCACGCTGGCCAGTACGGAGGTCCGATTCGGTGTGCTCGCGCGAGGAGCCCTTGAAGCGGGCCTGGTAAGCGGCCACGGCCAGCCGCAGCAGTCACCATGGAGCTATCGGACACGCGACTGGCAGCATGACCGGGCGCGGCGTGCCGCCCGTGACCGCAGCTACTTCGTGACCGTGTAGCGCACGTGGGTGGCGTAGGGCGAGCTGTAGACCTTGGCCACCTCGAGGTTGATGTCCCGGTCGAACCCGTCGAACAGCCGCTTGCCCCCGCCGAGGATCACCGGAGCCGTCGAGATGACCAGCTCGTCGACCTTCCCCGCCGCCAGCGCCTGCCGGATGATGCCGGCGCCGCCGCCGACGGAGACGTCGCCGTCCCCGGCCGCCTCAGCCGCCTGGGTGAGGGCCGCGTCCAGGTTTGCGACGAACCGGAAGCCGGCCTCCGCCGCCGGCTGGTCGGCCGGGCGGTGGGTGAGCACGAACAGGGGCCCGGGGAACGGGTTGGTCCCGCCCCACGCGCCGGCCGCGTCGTACATGCCGCGGCCGACCACCCCGGACGCCACCGTCGAGATGAGCTCGTCGTAGAACTCCTTGTCCGGGCCGTGCATCGCGAAGTCGTGGCCGCCCTCGTAGGTCCACGGCCCGCCCATCACCCAGTAGTGCAGGCGCTCGCCGCCCCGGCCCAGGCCGGACTCCGGCCCGTCACCGGGACCGGTGACGTAGCCGTCAACCGACGTGGTGATGGATGCGATGACCTTGCCCATAGTTCCTCCTCCGTCGAGTGTCGTAAGGACAGACGCGGCCGGGCCCGCCGAATCATCGCGTCAGCCGGCGAACGCACAGGGACTCGTCGCCCTCGGGGCCGTGCCCTCTGAAGGGCGACGTTCAGCGAGTCAGATTCGCCGGCCGGGGTCATACGTCACCATCCGGGCGAGGTCTCCTCATCGCACCATCCGGCCGACGTTGACACAATGCCGGGCGTTTTCCAGGCTTGAGCCGCGGAAGACGCAGGCCGGGCCGGGCGGGGGAGGCCATGCAGGCCGCCAGGATGAGGGCGGCACCAACCGCCGGAACACGGCACTGCTCAGGCACGGGTCTCCTCAGGAAGGACCTGGCCCCGGCGAGCCCGGGATGTCCTGTTGCCGCTGGCCTGCCTTGACGCCAGCCGTGACCGGGCATTCAGGCGGCTGGCTCCGGTGAGCGCGTAAACCTGGCGGGCGATGGGCACGTGTGCTCAAGCGGAAGAAGGTTCCGCCGCTCAGCAAGAACGGACTGACGGGAGGGAGAACCGTGATGAGTGACCCGATCCGGCCGTGGCCGCTGGTGAGACAGGGCAGCCAGCATCATCCCGTCGAGACCTTGCAGTACCTGCTCGCCGCGCGCGGGCATCCGGTCACCGCGGACGGGATCTTCGGGCCGGGCACCGATGCCGCGGTGCGGGCGTTCCAGCGGGGTAAGCACCTGACCGTCGATGGCATCGTCGGCCCGGATACCTGGAGCGCCCTGATCGTCCAGGTCTCTGAGGGCAGCACCGGTGACGCCGTGCGCGGGTCCAGGAGGAGTTCCAGTTCCGCAACCTGTCCGGCGACCCCCGGTAAAGGCCTGCAGATCGATGGGATCTTCGGAGCCAGGACCAACGCGGCGGTGCGCGGCTTCCAGCAGGCTCTCGGGCTCGCCATCGACGGCATCGTCGGCCCGCTGACCTGGCGAGCGCTAGTCAGCGGCATGCTGTCTGGCTGACCCGCAGCGGCCTTCAGCTGGCCAGGCGGCGCCACCGGAGCTGGAAGGTTCCGGCGGCCCGGCACATCAGCTCACCCCGAAGACGTGGTTCTCGATGCGCGCCCGCAGCCCCAGACGGACCGCGCGACCGCCATCTCCGGACCCGGTGCCTGCCGAGCAGCCTCCCGGGCAACATCACGATCCGACGAGAGCCAGGCGCATCGCGGCATAGAGCGGTTGATGACTGTGGCCTCAGCGAGGCATTGCTGCGGGTCGGCGGTCGGCACCTACGCTGGCACGTTACGGTGTCATCTGGATTTGCTGCCGGGCAATCCTGAAGAGCCTGTGTGATCGCGCGGATATGGTGTTACTGACGGCTGCCGAGGACATTAGTATCAGGCTTTGAGTGTGCCTCCATTAACCTTTCTCATTCTTGGTATCTATGCCCCGGCGGAACAATGGGGACAGCGGCACGATCTCACTGCCGGGATTACGAACCCTAACATGCAAACTCCGGAAAGCTGATTAATCTGCGACTCACCCAGCGACTCCATAGGGCATTACTATTATAATGCCCTATGAGTCAAGACGCAGTACCCAGTCGGAAGGTGGCAGGTATTGCTTAACGATAAGGCATAAGCAATTATGATGCGAGCTGCGAAGGATCGGCACGATGCCGAAGCTCGGCGTAGTAAGTTATCCACCCCCGCTGATACCGCGTCTGGACGAGGAGCTTGCCGGAAACATCGTCACTACTTAGAATAATACTCGATTGGTCTACGGATCGGAGGAACGTTCCAATGGCCGCCAAAACTTCAGAAGATGGCCGCGACGACAGCACTGACGATCCGCTGGCGGCCGGCGGCGCAGATCGTGACCCTGCAGGACAGGACGCCGCCCTGGTGAGCGTCCCCGGCACGACCGGGAACTCCCGGCGGTTCCTGCCAGTGGATTCTGCGGCCGCGCCTCCGGCAGCCGGAGTCGCGGCAGCGCTTGCGTCGGCTATCGCTATCCAGCGGCGGAACGAGGCGAAGCGCCCGCGGCTCCAGCGCTGGGCCGGCGCATTGCCGCACCGGCGGGCCCAGGAGGACTTCACTGTCAGGACCGGCGCACTGGTTGCGGGAACGCTCGCGCACTTGCTGGTGGCCGGCGCGATGACGGGGGTGCAACGGTACCAGGACCGGAAGGCACGGATCGGTGATGCCCGGATGATCTGCCAGATAGTCGGGGTCGCCGCCCGGGCACCAGACGGCTCCGTTTCAGCTGATAGCCGCGTAATTCTCGAGTCCGCCCTGAAAGGCACGGGCCTGGGAGACAGGATCCGCAACCGCCTGCTGGCTGAGCCGCTTCCGAGGGCTATCAGTGACCTGGAGCCCTTCCTGCTTCAGGGTGAGCTGCTGGAAGTGGTCCCAATGATCGCGTTCAGCGCCATGGCCGAGGCAACCGATCCAGACGAGGCGGCCGGCCGGATGCCCTCCTTGCTACGCCGTATCGGCCTGCCGCGACCCACGGCCGAAGCAATGGCTGAGAGGCTGCTGGAGGAATATAACAGCAGGCACATGAAATTGACCGGCTATTACGCGCGGCTGGCTTCTCCGGCACCAGGCCGGCCGGTCCCGCTTCATCTGCCAGTCTCCGAGATAACCGCGGTCACCGAGTCCGTCATCGCGCGTAATCCGAATGAGCTAGCGCGCCAGGACACCCGTCAGACGTTCGCGACGCTTATCCTGAGAGGTATCCGGGCGACCCTGGTCCCAGGCGTACGACTCAACCCGAGAGCGCTTGCCGCCGTCCGGGTGATCGCCCAGTTTTTCGGGGAGGAAGTACCGGCTTTGTCCGGACATATCCCCAGTCCCCCGCGCCGCGGCGTCAAGCCCATAGCGTCGGCGCGGACACCTGCCGAGTCTCCGGAGAAGCCGGAGTAACCAGCACTTATTCATATGCGAGCGAATCGGTTTATGGATGGGTGGCGGCCGATGCGCAAACTACCAAATATCACGCCTCATTTGGACCGAGCTCGCGCACTCTCATCGGCATGAGCGCGCGTCCGGACGCAACATGTTATGAGGTGCGCCGTGCCGGATCGGTTCGATCCGCACGACCCAGCCGATGGGTTCCATCGATCTCCTGACCGCGCAAGCGGGTACACGCGCGCAAGCTGCGCCAGCGGCGGTGGCGGTGCGTCACGGTTGCCGCGGATCGCAGGCGACGTGACCGCCGGCTTTAGCCTTGTCAGCTGCGCACTGGTGAGCTGCGCGCCGTGCGCGGAAGGCGCTTTTGATCTGCTCCGGCGCAGCTGCCGCCGGGGACTGCCTTATGGGGGTTCAACTCGGTTTTATGGGGGTTCAACTCGGTGGCAAGGTCATACGGGGCCGACTTGCGGGGCTGCGGCTGCGGTGCGGGGACTGGCGATGAGCACCGGGAGGCTGTCACTGTGCTTCCTGATGACAAAGCGTCGTGCTGCGGCTGCCACGGTCCGGCCCTGCGTACGGCCCGATCCGGGCTCACCACCCTCGTCTTTTCCGCAGGTCACATGCCTGGGCCAGCCAGGCGGGCCGGTACAGCCGCCGCGCAGGTATCCGATGACATCTTCGGGGTTGGCACGGCATGGGACGTCGATGCCCCGGCGGGTGCGCCGCCTGCGCTGCCCCATGTCGGGCTGAGTGAGCTGCAGGTGCAGGGCGGGCAGGTGCGGCAGGATCCGGTCCTCCCGGATGTAGGCGTTCTTGACCCGGTCCGGGCCGGGCTTGCTGGCGGTGGTGTGGCCGTGGCGGCACCGGTAGGCGGGCTTGCCGTTGGACCAGGCCGATTCCATCCGCCGCCGGCAGTCGCCGCAGATCAGCAGCCCGGCCAGCAGGTACCGGCGCTGCCGCGGCACGGCCAGGCCCGCGGACGGAGCCGGGCCGCGGGCGGCGCTGACGTCCTGTGCGGTGATGAAGTCCGCTTCGCTGACCAGAGCGGGGTGGGCGGGTTTGCGGGAGATGACCCATCCGTCGGGCAGGGTTCCACCGCTGCACGCTCTTGTGCCCCAGGCACGCATCGGCCGGGTCAGCCAGGTCGCGGTCGGTCCGCTGCCGGTTCCACACCTGACGGCCCGTGTACCGCGGGTTGGACAAGATCGTGGCGATCGTGCCCAGCGTCCATCCCGCGCCCGCGCGGTGCGGGTTCCGGCCCGGGTCCGCCGCTGACGGGCAGGGCACAGCAGCCTCGTTCAGCGCCCGCGCGATCCGCGCCACCGAATGCCCGGCCAGCCGCCGGGCGAAGACCCACCGGACGATATGCGCGGTCTCCGGGTCGGGCTCCAGACGGCGGGCACGGCGGCCCCAGGCCGCGTGGGCCTTGTTCGGGTGCGGCCCGGCATCACCCAGCCGGTACCCGTACGGCGGCCGGCCGCCCAGGTACCGGCCCTGGTCCCGGACCTGGACCGCCATCGCGGTCCGCACCCGGATGCTGGTCCGGGTCACCTC
>JAJKHX010000178.1 GCA_021154785.1 Nocardiopsis sp. | reverse complement strand
GTTTCCCGCGCCCCGGCCGCATCCGTTTCCCGCGCGGCGGCGGGCTGGTCGTTCCCTTCCGGGGCGGCGGGCTCCGACGGCCCGGCGAAGCCCATTCCCGGCGTGAAGACCTCCCCGCGCAGCGCCCGCTCGACGAGGTCGACGGCGCTGGCGACAGCGGCGAGCCGGACACCCTCCTTGCGGTAGGCGGCGAGAACGGTATCGATCGCGTGCGGCGGCAGCGATCCCGTCAGCTCGGTCCTGGCCGTGCGGTAACCCTGGCGCGCACCCTCCACGCACGCCTTCGCGTGGTACCTGGCCATGGTGGCGAGCGCGATCGGATACCGGCGCAGGACCCCGTGCAGCCGGTAATCAGGTGGCACCACGTCGAGCAGCCAGCCGACGGCAGTGGACTCGAAGTCCTCGCTTCCGGGCGGATGCACCCCGGCCGGCCACTCCGGTGGCAGATACGTGCCCATCCCAACACCTTACCAGCTATCGAACTTAAATTCTATTACCGTTCATCCCCGGCCGCCCCAAACGTGTCAGCCGCCTGCTTCCAAGGTAGGCCAGCCCCCCGATCCCCGGCGCCCCTGGCTCCCAGCCGGCATCCCCGGCTCCCAGCCGGCGTCCCCGGCTCCCAGCCGGCGTCCCCGGCTTCCTGACCGGATCAATGGAGCATTGAGCCGGTCCCCGGCGGATCGATGGAGCATTGAGCCGGTTCCCTTCCCAGCTGTCTTGGGGTGCGAGTGGCCTGAGGTGGCGATGACACCACTGATGTGCGGATTCGCGCCTCTCGCCTGAGCGCCATGCCCGTTGATCGCAAGCGCTAGCCATCGAGGGCCGGGCAAGCGCTAGCCATCGAGGGCCGGGCAGTGCGAACGCGAGTAGCCAGGGGAGCGCCAACGCGAGTTTCTTAGAGGGGTTATGGGGGAGTTATTACCCATGTCGTCGGCGATGTCCGGTCTGACGGGTGAGACGGACCGGGATGTGTGTTTCGAGGTCGACGGCACGGCCACGCACGGGACGCTGCGCGTTCCCGCTCATCGCACCGGACAGCGGCTCGCCGCCGCGCTGCTGCTGCCCGGCAGCGGGCCGGTCGATCGTGACGGGAACGTCCCCGGCCTCGGCGTGACCCCGCAGACGCTGAAGCTGATCGCCGGCGTCCTCGGTGAGCTGGGCATCGTGAGCCTGCGCTTCGACAAGTACTTCACCGGGCGGACCGGCGCGGGCGCGTACGCGGCGGAACCGGGCCGGATCGACCTCGACGCCTTCCTCCGGCAGGCCGCGGCCGCTTACCGCGTGCTCGGCGCGCAGCCGCAAGCGCGGGCCGAGGCGCTGCTCATCGCCGGGCACAGCGAGGGCGCCCTGTACGCGCTGCTCACCGCGCAACACGGACAGCCGCCGCCGGCCGGGCTCGCGCTCATCCAGCCGATGGCCGAACCGCTGCTCAGCACGGTCGAGCTGCAGGCGACGGCGCAGCTGATCGCGGATGTCGCCGCGGGCAGGCTTGATTCCGCCGTCGCCGCCCGGAACGCCGTCAGGGTACGACGCGCGATCGGCGAGTTCCGCGCCGGGCGGGCGGCCGACATCAGCGGGCTGCTGCCCGGCATCGTGCGCAGGCTCACGCCGGAACTGCTCGTCGCCGAGAACGCGCGGTACGTACGCCAGGGTGACGCGGTCCACCCGCTGGCGGCGGCCGCGAACGTAGCGCCCGGCACCCGCGTGCTCGTCACCGCGGGCACCCGCGACGGCAACATCCCGGTGTCCGCGATCAAGCTGCTCGCGGTGGTCCTGGGCGGTGCCGGCGCCACCGGCCCAGGGCTGCGCGTGCTGCCCGGTATCGACCACTTCCTGCACGTGGCCGGCGCACCCATCAACGATCCCGCGCTCGCACCGGCCGCGGCGGCCGCGCTGACCGACTGGGCCCGCCCGTACGCGGCCAGCGGAGCGTGAAGCCGGGCGGTGCCGTGGCTCCGGACATCACGTATGCAGGGGTCAGGAAACGCTGTGGAGCTCACCTTTGTCGTCGGGACCGGCCGGTGCGGTTCGACCATGCTGTCGCGTCTGCTGCGCGAGCATCCGGACGTGCTCTCGATGAGCGAGTTCTTCAGCACCCTGCGGATCGCGGCGGCCTGCGGGCCAGCCGGATTCCCCGTCTACGACATGGACGGCGCGCAGCTGTGGCGGCTGCTCGCCAGCCCCTTCCCGATGCTGGACGCGATGATCTCCGACGGGCTGCGGACCTCGGAGATGCTCTATCCAGGCCACGGCCGGTTCGGTGCGGATACCGGGATCCCGCTGGTCAGCCACTACGTTCTGCCGATGCTGGGAGCTGATCCGGACTGGCTGTTCGACGAGCTCGCCGCCGAGGTACCCCGCTGGCCGCGCCGGCCCGCCGCCGCCCAGTACCAGAACCTGTTCGGCTACCTCAGCGGGCTGCTCGGCCGCCCGGTCGTAGTGGAGCGGTCCGCCTCCTCGCTGTCCATGATCCCGCTGCTGCACGCGCAGTTTCCCGCGGCCCGGTTCGTGCACCTGCACCGCGACGGGCCGGACTGCGCGCTGTCGATGAGCCGCCATCCCGCGTTCCGCCGGGAGATCCTGGCCATCGGCGCGGTGCGCACCACCACGCTGCCCGCGGGCTCGACGCTGCAGCAGGTCAACGACGCACTGCCGGAGCGCTTCCGCGGCCTGATCTGCCCGCCCTATGACGCGCGGAAGCTCAGGGACTTCCCGATACCGGTCGAGGTGTTCGGCCGGGACCGCTGGTCGCCGATGATCTGCGCGGGCATGGCCGCGCTGGCGCAGGTGCCCGGAGGGGCCCAGGCCAGCCTGCGGTACGAGGACCTAGTCGCCGATCCCGTGGCCAGCCTGACCCGGCTCGCGGAGTTCATCGGCATCAGCGCGCCGCCGGGATGGCTCGGCCAAGCCTGCCGAACGACCGACCCGACGCGCACCGGTACCGCCGCCGCCGATCTCGACGCCGGCGCCCTGGCCCGGCTGCGAGCGGCGTGCGAGCCGGGCACCCGGGCGCTGGCCGCCGCCGGGCTCTCGTCGCCGGCGGCCCGTCCCGCTAGCTGCTCTCAGCGCTGAGCGATGGCGGGGACCCCACTCGTTAGGTTCCTGCGGTTTGATCGTCGCGTCCGGCGGCGAGCCGGGCGAGCAGGGCGACGATGGTGGGCTCCTTGGCCGCGCCGGCCAGCGAGCGCAGGGACCGCATCTGGTCGTTGGAGAGCTGCAAGAGCTCGCGGGCCAGGTCGGAGACGGCCCGCTCGCGATCCCACAGGCCCGGCTGGGCCGCGGCCGCCTGGTCGATCAGCGCCCGCACCAGCGCCTGGCCGTCGTCGGCCGGACAGCCGTAGCGGCGGGCGAAGGGAGCCAGTTCCGGAATGGCGACGTCGAGGCGGAGCATCCGGCGGTCCAGCGCCTCGGCCAGGAAGCCGCCCGCCTCGCCGGCCTCGGCGCCGTCGGCCAGCAGGTCGGTGAGCGTGCGCAGCGCGGTGGTCACCGGAAGCCCTTCGGCCCAGGTCACCTCGTACGGCGCGAGCGTGCTCACGCGCAGCCGGACCATCTGGTCCCGGCTGGTCCGCCGCCTCGGCGTGGTGAACTCCATGTCCCGGACCACGAGATCGCCGAGCTGCAGCAGGATCGCCGCCGATCGGTGGGAGACGATCGCGCTGTTCGGGCCGAGCAGGGGCCGCTCCCAGGCGGGCACCGCCGGATCCATCCGCAGCCAGGCCACCTTGACCGCACGGTGCCGGGCGGCGGCGGCCTGACCGCCAATCATGAGGTAGACCCCCTGCCCGGCTTTCTCCAGCAGTCCCGCCTCGGTCATCCGCTTCAGCTGCATATAGCCGATGCCGGCCTGTACCGCCTGGGCCGAGGTGACCATCCCCCACTGCCCCCGGGCGAACCGGGCCAGGGTGACGAGTGCCGTGCGACTATCCATATCCGGAGCGTATCAGGCAGACATCACTACTAACCTTCTATGGTTAGAAATGACGATAATCAGCTAGCGAGAAGATAACAAACAACAAAAAAGCCTGGGGAAACGCCCTCATGGTCAACATCTCCGCCTATAGCATCAATTCTCACAGCCAAGGATGTTAGACACTTCAGACACTGCGGCTTTCGCCCCTCTCGCGGGACGGGGAATCTACCGAGCGGGCCCAGCAGGGAGTCCGCCTAGCACGGAGGAGACGTGACATGGCCGGTGGCATCCAGGGCGCCGATCTCGCTCAGCTGCAGCAGCTGGTCCAGCAGCTCGGCGGCCCGTTCCAGAGCGAGCTTCAGTCCACCCTGAACGGCATGAACCAGAAGGTCCAGGCGAGCAGCTCCTACTGGGTGGCGCGCAACGCCGACCAGTTCCGGGCGGACTTCTCCCAGTTCGTCAGCAAGTGCGAGCAGCAGCTCAACCAGATCCTGCAGGAGGCCGCGAAGGCCAGCGGCCAGCACCTGCAGGCCATCCAGCAGGCCACCGCCTCCACCATCTGACGTACGCCCGCCGCCCGTGAAGGGCATGCCACGGGGGCATGCCCTCGGGCCAGCACGCCCCGATGAGGGGTGACGAAGGAGTTCGCGCATGTCGCTCAGACCTGAAGAGGGCGCGGGCACCCCGGTGGACGAGCGGGTGCTGATCGCGCCGGACGAGGTGCTGGAGAGCGAGCGGTCGTCGGTGATCACCGGCCTGGTTATCGCGCGTGCCTGGCGAGACCCTGGTTACCGGAGCCGGCTGCTGTCCAGCCCGCGAGACGTACTGATCGATGAGGGCCTCGAGATCCCGGACGGCATGGCCATCCGGGCCTTCGCGGACACCCCCAGGATCAGGCACATCCACCTGACCAGCCTGACCACCGAGGCGGAAGAGCTCGTCCCGGTGTTCAGGGAGCTCCTCCCGCTGCCCGCGGGCAGCGAGATCCGGCTGATCCAGAACACCGAGCAGGCGCTGTGCCTGGTCGTCCCGCTGGCACCGCCGGAGCCGCAGACGCTCACCGACGTGGACGTGCTGCGCCGGCTCGCCCCGCGCGCGTCGGCGTTCGCCGCGGGCGACGTCATCGCGACCGTCGTGTCGGACGCGTTCATGGAGGCGGCGGGGGAGGCGGCCGCGGCCGCCGCCGCCGCGGCCGCGGTCAACACGACGCAAACGGAAACGGCCACCGCCACGGCGTTCGCCCAGGAGTCGGGCGAGGTCGTCACGACCACGTCGGTCGAGGGGTACGCGACGTCGGTCATCGACGGGACCTCGGCCGCCGTGCAGACCGCCGACGCCATGTCCACGTCCGAAGCCGCGGCCGACACCTCGGTCTCGACGCAGACCAGCTCGGTCACGCTGACCAACACCTACACCACGACCGACGTCTCGACCACGTCCTTCGAGG
>JAJKHX010000177.1 GCA_021154785.1 Nocardiopsis sp. | reverse complement strand
ATCCGCGTCAACGCGCTGTGCCCGGGACCGGTGAACACGCCGCTGCTGCGCGACCTGTTCGCGGCCGACCAGGAGCGGGCCCAGCGCCGCCTGGTGCACGTGCCGATGGGCCGGTTCGCCGAGCCCGAGGAGATCGCCGCCGCGGTGGCCTTCCTGGCTAGTGACGACGCCTCGTTCATCACCGCCTCCACGTTCCTGGTCGACGGCGGCCTGTCCGGCGCGTACGTGACACCGCTGTAGCGCCGGCTGCCTCGTGCCGAGTGGAGTCGGTGTGCCGCTAGGTACTCATGAGGATCTTGTCCGGGCCCGGCCCGGGTCCTGAGGGCGCTAGCGAGCCGGCTCGATGCTCCATCGATCCGCCTGGAAGGGCCTCTGAGGCGGCACGGGCGGAATAATCGCGATTAATGGGCTGCCTTGCCGTGAAATGGCGGAAATCAGTTTAATTGGCTTGTTTTCGCGGGAATCCGGCCTGCGCCGCGATGGCTCGGTAATTTTGCGGAAAGGCGCGCCCACTCGTTCGGTGTCATGGTTTAAAAAGGGGGTGAGGGGGGCGGCCGGGTGGACGTGACGGCGCTGGCGCGGCACACGCTGTGCTTTCCTCAGGGCGCGGGCAGCGTGCGCAGGCGGATGGTGACGGGCATCGCCCGCAGTTCGGCCAGGACGGCCTCGCTGTACTCGGCGCTGATGTCGGTCAGCACGTAGCCGAACTCGTCCCGGGTCCGCAGCAGCTGGCCTTCCACGTTGACGCCGTGGTCGGCTAGCACCCGGTTGACCGCGGCGAGGACGCCGGGCACGTTGCGGTGCAGGTGGACGAGGCGGTGGGTCCCGCTGCCGGCCGGCAGCGCGATCTCCGGCAGGTTCACGCTGAGCGAGGTCGCCCCGGTGGTCGCGTAGTCGGCCAGCTTGCCCGCGACGAACTCGCCGATGTCCTGCTGGGCTTCCTCGGTGGAGCCGCCGATGTGCGGGGTGAGGATGACGTTCGGCAGCCCGCGCAGCTCGGAGACGAACTCGTCGCCCTTGCCCTTCGGCTCCTCGGGGAAGACGTCGATGGCCGCGCCGGAGATGTGGCCCGACTCGATGTGGCGGCGCAGCGCGGCGTGGTCCACCACGAAGCCGCGGCACAGGTTCAGGAACAGCGACCGGGGCCGCATCATGGCGAACTCAGCCTCGCCGAAGAAGCCCCGGTTGGTGTCCCGGCCGTCCACGTGCAGGGTGACGGTCTCCACCGATTCCAGCAGCTCGGCCAGGGTGGAGCAGCGGCGCGCGTTGCCGAGTGCGAGCTTGTCGGCGATGTCGTAGAAGTAGACGGACATGCCGAGGTTCTCGGCCAGCACCGAGAGCTGGGTGCCGATGTTGCCGTAGCCGACGATGCCCAGCTTGCGGCCGCGTACCTCGTGGCTCCCGGCCGCGGACTTGTCCCAGTGGCCCGCGTGCATCTGGGCGGTCTTCTCCGGTAGCCGCCGGGCCATGGCGATGATCTCGGCCAGCGCGAGCTCGACCACGCTGCGGGTATTGGAGAACGGCGCGTTGAACACCGCGACGCCGCGCTTGCTCGCCGCGGTCAGGTCGATCTGGTTGACCCCGATGCAGAAGGCGCCGACCGCCTCCAGTCCGGGCGCGGCGGCCAGGACGCGTTCGGTCACCTGCGTGCCGGACCGGATGCCGAGCAGGTTCACGTCCCTGACGGCCTCGATCAGCTCGTCCTCGTCCAGCGCACGCGGCAGCGTATCAACCTGATATCCCGCTTTAACCAGCCGAGCCGACGCGTCCGGGTGGATATTCTCGAGCAGCAATGCCCTCGTCGTCACCGGAATATTCACCTTTCGCGCTATTACCCAGGCCCGGCGGGCGGGCCAGGATTCATCCCCGTAGGCCGTTTCCTTTATACCTAACGGGCTGCGGTGACCGCCCCGGTCAGCTCATCGGGGCCGACGGGCCCGTCACCATCGCTTCCCGCCGCGCCTTCCGGCCGGAGGTCACGGAGCCGGGCCCGGACGTCGTCGGCGAGCGGGTGAGGGAGGCGATCGAGGATGGCGACGGCCTCCCGCCAGGCCGCCCCGGCGGCCCGGCGGTCGCCCTCGGCCAGCAGCGCGTCGCCAAGGCCGGTCAGCGAGTTGCCCTCGCCGAACGGGGAGGCGATGTCGCGGTAGGCCTCGACGGCCCGGGTGTACTGGGCCTTGGCCTGGGCGGTGTCGCCCAGCTTGAGGTAGACGAAGCCGAGGCTGTCCAGGGTGTCGGCCGCGCCGCCGCGGTGCCCGGATTCGCGGTGCAGGCTCAGCGCCCGCTGGCAGTGGGTGAGCGCCTGGTCGTACTGGCCGAGGTGGGCGTACAGCCAGCCGACCCCGTTCTCCAGGGTGGCCTGGGTCCACCAGTGCCCGACGGCCTTGAGCATCCGCAGCGCGTCCAGCGCGACGGCCAGCGCCTCGGTCAGGCGCTGCTGCTTCTCCAGCATGCCGGCCAGCCCGTTGAGCACGTAGGCCTCGTTGCCGCGGTCGCCGAGCCCGCGGAACAGGTCCAGGGCCTGGCGGACGTGGGAGTCGGCCGTTTCGTAGTCGCCCGTCTCGGCGAGCGCGTGGCCGAGCAGGTAGTGCGCATGGGCCAGGGCCAGCGGATCGCCGAGCCTGGTCGCCGCGCCCAGCGCGATCTGCTGGGTGGCCGCGTAGTCCCGCCACCGGCCGCGGCGGGAGAAGAACGGGGCGAGGGTCCACGGGATCTGCCAGGCGTGCGCATCGAAGCCGCTGGCCTCGGCGTAGGCGGTCAGCGCGATCAGCACCGGGGTCTCGGCGTCGAACCAGGCCATCGCCTGCTCCTTGTCCGCCATCTCGGCCGGGAGCACACCCGGGTGCGGGCCGGTGAGCTGCAGCGGAGACCGGCCGGGGCTGAACCGGCTGGAGGCCGTCATCGCCGTGTGCAGGTAATGGTCGAGCACCCGCTCCGCCGCGGCCTGCCGCTCAGGCTCCGGGTCCTGCCGCTCAGCCGCTTCGGCGGCGTAGACGCGAAGCAGATCGTGGAACGTGAACCTGGCCGGCAGGTACTCGGCGACCATGTGGGTCCGGGCCAGCTCGCGCAGCGCGGTGCCCGCCCCGGTGCGGGGCATCGCGGCCAGGCTGGCCGCCGCGGACAGTGAGATATCCGGGCCCGGATGCACGCCGAGCAGGCGGAACATCCGCGCCGCGGGCTCGGAGAGCTGGTCGTAGGACCAGGAGAGCACGGCCCGCACGTTGGTCATCACGTCCCCGGCCTCGAGCGCGTCCAGCCGGCCCCGGGCGTCCCGCAGCTCGGCGGCGAGCTCGGCCAGCGGGCGCTTGGGCCGGGCGGCCGCGCGGCCGACCGCGATGGACAGGGCCAGCGGGAGCCGCGCGCACGACTCGGCGATCTCGGCCGCCGCCTCCGGTTCGGCCGCCATCCGTTCGTCGCCGAGCCTGCGGGCCAGCAGCTCGCGGGCCTCGCCGTCGCTGAGCACATCGAGCGTGAGCGGCACCGCGCCCTCGGCGGCCACCAGCCCGGTCAGCTCGTTGCGGCTGGTCACCACGACCAGGGAGCCGGGCGAGCCGGGCAGCAGCGGCCGTACCTGGGCCGCGTTGCGCGCGTTGTCCAGGACGATCAGCATCCGCTTGCCGTCCAGCAGGCTGCGGAACAGCGCGGCCCCGCCGTCGGTGTCGGACGGGATCCGGTGCGGCGCCACGCCCAGCGCGTCGAGGAACAAGCGCAGCGCCGCCAGCGGGTCGAGCGGCGTCGTGGCCGGGTCCAGGCCGCGCAGGTTCACGTAGAGCTGGCCGTCGGGGAACCGCCGGGCGACCTGGCGGCCGAACCGGACGGCGAGCGCGGTCTTGCCGGTCCCGGCCGCGCCCGAGATAGCCACGATCGGCACCGTGCGGTCTGATCCGGGCTGGCTGGCCTGGTCTTTGTCCGGCATCGCGTGCAGCAGGCTGAGCTCTTCGCGGCGGCCGGAGAAGCCCGGCGCGTCGAGTGGCAGCTGGGCCGGCACCGGGGTGCTCCTGGGCTCGGGCGCGCCGGGGCGGGACGGCCGCTGGCCGTCGCCGGGTCCGGACGCCGCATCGCCGCGCAGCGCCGCCGCGGCCGGGCCCGCGGGGACGGCCAGCGCCGGATCGGAGGTCAGTACCTGCTGGTGGATCCGGGACAGGTCGCCGCCCGGGTCGATGCCGAGTTCCTCGGCCAGCACCCGGCGGCCTTCGGCGAACACCCGCAGCGCATCGGCGGGCCGACCGCAGCGGTAGAGCGCGATCATCAGCAGCCCGCGCATCCGCTCCCGCAACGGATGGTCCGCCACCATGGCCGTGAGGTCGGGCACGACCTCCTCGTGGCGGCCCAGCGACAGCAGCACGTCGGCGCGCTCCTCCGCGGCGGCGGAGCGCAGCTCGCCGAGCCGGACCCGCTCGGTCTCCGCGAACGGTCCCGGCACGCCGGCGAACGCGACGCCCCGCCAGCGCGAGAGCGCCGAGTTGAGCGCGTTGACCGCGGCCGCCGGGTCACCGGCCTTGCGCAGCTGCCGGGAACGGCCCAGGTCCTGCTCGAAGGCCACCGCGTCCGGCTGGCCCGGCACCAGGTGCAGCACATAGCCGGCTCCGGACGAGACCAGGACCCGGCCCGGGCCGCGCAGTGACCGGTTGGGCTCGATGACCCGGCGCAGGCCGGCCACATAGGTATAGATGCCGCCCTCGGCGCTGACCGGAGGATCCTGCCCCCAGACGGCATCGACGAGCTCGCCCCGGGAGATCACCCGGTTCGCCCGCATCGCTAGAATTCCCAGTACCGCCTGTTGCCGAGGCTGACCGACCGGCAGTTCCCGGTCGTCATACCAGGCCGCGACGGGACCGAGCACGCCGACGCGCAATACCACGGCTTCGCCGACCTTCCGCTCGCCAGATACCCCTGAGACCCAAAGGTCCGCCCCCCACGGGCCGGAGCTTCCTATTAAGGTTACAGTGATTTGATCTAGTCATCCAGAAAAAATCCAGATCGCCTAGAGACCGCCCTTTCATAGTTGGTCGCGCGCCCGAGGGCGCCTGCGGCCTCGGGGCCATCGGCGACCGCCGCAGGTCGGCTAGTCGGCGCTTGAGCGATACGGGGGAGGCCGGGAATGGCGGCACGCGGCTTGCTTCTCTGTTACTCCCCTGGCCGCCGGGACTCCTGAGGCCGATGAACGCCACTGCAATCACTTCCGCCACTTCTGCGGGTATCACCGGCCCAGGCGGACCGCAGATCCTCGCGCCGCCAGCCACCACGGCCTAGGCGCCGCCCCCAAGCCTCCGGGTACCGCAGTGACCCGGAGCCGCCGGCCCTCACGGCACCCCCCTCACTACCTGCCGTGAGGGCCGGCACCCTCAGCTCCGCCCAGCGGGCGGGCATGGCCTAGCCATATCGGGCCGTGATGATCTACGGGGCGTGCTTTATTGAATTGTCAGGCATTCTTGGCCGATACTTCACTAAATTCCTTAAGCCCCGCGGCCCGGGCATACAGGACACCGCCACCGGGCCGGGCGGCCGGGCCGGCCGAGTCGCTCAGCTCGGGCCCGCGGGTAAGGTTGAGCGCCTAACATAGAGCCCGGTACCCGGGACACGGATTACTCCTGCGCGACGGCGCAGGTACGGAAACCAGCGCAAATGCGGCCTGACCGCCCGCTGGCTGACGCAAGGGTTGGGCAAAGCGAGCATGGGCAAGGCAAGCAGGACCAAGGTCGACAGCAGCCGCAGAGAGAAAATTGCCGCCCAGCGCGCGGCGGAACGCCGCGCGCAACAGCGCCAGCGGCTTCTCATCGTGTCGGGTGCCATCCTCGCCGTGATAGCGGTCGTGGTGGTCATCATCGTGGTCAAGCCGGGCAGCAACTCGGGCACGAGCACCGCCTCGAACGGCCCGGCCGGCTCGGCCCTGGCCGGCGTCGTGTCCGACGTCACCGGCGTGCCGGCCAGCACCCTGGACAAGATCGGGGACGGCGGCGGCGCGGTCACCGCCAAGCCCGCGGCCATCAAGGGGGGCACCGCGCTGACCGCCAACGGCAAGCCCGAGATGCTCTACATGGGCGCCGAGTACTGTCCCTACTGCGCGGCCGAGCGCTGGCCGATGATCGTGGCCCTGAGCCGGTTCGGCACGTTCTCCGGGCTGAAGACCACGCACTCCGCGTCGGTCAACGGGGGCGGCCAGACCGAGCCCTATCCGAACACGCCAACCTGGACATTCCACGGTTCCACGTACACCAGCAAGTACCTGACGTTCACCCCGGTCGAGATGGAAACCAACATCCCGAACAAGTCGAACGGCGGCTACACCAACCTCGAGGTGCCGACCGCGGCCCAGCAGGCGCTGCTGAACAAGTACGACGTCCCGCCGTACGTCCCCGCGGGCAGCAACGGCGCGATCCCGTTCATCGACTTCGGCAACAAGTACCTGATCGCCGGGGCCAGCTACAACCCGCAGGTGCTCTCCGGGCTCAGCTGGGCGAAAATCGCGTCCGACCTGAAGAACCCGGACAGCGCCGTGGCCAAGGGCATCGGCGGCACGGCCAACTACATCACGGCCGCCATCTGCAAGATGACCGGCAACCAGCCCGCCAGCGCTTGCACCGCCGCCGTCCAGTCTCTGGAGAGCAGCCTGTAAATCCTGAGCTGACTCTCAGGATGAGAGTGCAGGCTCGGGAGGTACAATCTGGCGTCAGGTGCCGGTCGGGCCGAGTATTTGCCGACCGTCGGCAGCACCAGCCGTGACATCACCGGAGGGCTAAGCCCGGATGACAGCTTCGAAGTCGAACCGTGCCCGCAACGCGCGGGCCGCGGCCCAGGCCAGCGCGGCCAGGAACGCAGCCCGGGGCAGCACCGCCGTCAAGAACGGGACGGCGGCCCGTAACGGCGCCGGCCGCACTGAACGGGCCGGCGGCAACGGCACCGCGGTCAAGGACCGTACCCAGGCACGGGCCGCGACGGCGGCCGGGCGCGGGCCCCGTACCCCGGTCGTCGAGGACGATCCCGGGCAGCGCGGCCCCGCGGTCTGGATGCAGATCATGACCTTCGTGCTGGCGCTGGCCGGCCTGGGCGTGTCGGTCTACCTGACGATCGCGCACTTCACCGAGTCGGCGCTGGCCGGATGCTCGGAAAAGGGCCTGATCAACTGCACCAGGGTGACCACCAGCCCGCAGTCCTACGTGTTCGGCATCCCGGTGGCGGTGCTCGGACTGGCCTTCTTCGTGTTCGTGGCGGCGATCATGAGCCCGTGGGCGTGGCAGGCGGCCCGGCGCGAGGTCCACCTGCTCCGGATAGCGTCCATGGTGGCGGGCATCGGCATGGTGATCTACCTGGTCTACGCCGAGTTCATCATCATCGGCAGCATCTGCCTGTACTGCACCAGCGTGCACGTCATTACGTTCCTGCTGTTCGTGCTGACGGCGTTCGGGGCCGCGATCTGGGGCACCAAGCCTGGCGTGGCCTGGATGCGGGCCCGCAAGACCGATCCGGAAGCCGCCGTCTCTGCCTGAGCATGGGCGCCTGAGCATGGGCGCCTGAGCCTCGGCGCTGACGAGTGAACGCGCCGCCGTCACGGTGAGATCCGTGACGGCGGCGTTTTCCTTGTCACGCCATGGCGGCGTGGTGCTTGGCGGCGGCCCAGGTACGCACCCGGTCAGCCGCGGCCGGGCCTCGGCCGCCTGCAGGTGCATCCAGCGCGACTGTGGCATCGTAACTTTTAGGGCAGGGCGTCCTGTCTTGCGACGTGACCTGAGGGGGGCGACGAGCGATGGCGCACAACCCTCGCTGCCGCGTCCTGGCCATCATCGGGTCCGGTGAGACCAGCCCGACGATGGTCACCGTGCACCGGGACCTGGTGGCCCGGCTGGACCTGAGCAGCCCGCAGGCGACGGTGCTGGCTACCCCCTACGCCTTCCAGGAGAACGCCGCCGACGTCTCGGCCCGGACCGAACGCTACTTCGCGGAGAGCGTCGGCCTCGAGGTGCGAGTGGCGGCGGGCACCAGCCCGCAGGCTGACCCGGGGATGGCGCCGCCGCTGACCGGGTGGGACGACGGGGACGACACCCGGCAGGCGGCGGGCATCAGGGCGGCGGACTGGATGTTCGCCGGCCCCGGGAGCCCTACCTATGCGCTGGCGCACTGGCAGGCCGGGCCGGTCGCGGCCGGGTTGCGGGACCGGGTCCTGGCCGGCGACGGGCTGACCGTACTGGCCTCGGCGGCCGCCGCCACCGCGGGCCGCTACACCGTGCCTGTCTACGAGATCTACAAGGCAGGCGGCGCACCGCGCTGGCTGGCCGGGCTCGACCTGCTCGGCGCCCTCGGCCTCAACGTGGCGCTGATCCCGCACTACGACAACGCCGAGGGCGGACGCTACGACACCCGGTACTGCTACCTCGGCGAGCGCAGGCTGGCGGTGATGGAACGCGATCTTCCGGCCGACGCCGCCGTGCTGGGCGTGGACGAGCACACCGCGGTGCTGATCGACCTGCG
Source organism: Nocardiopsis sp. (assembly GCA_021154785.1). Taxonomy (GTDB): domain Bacteria; phylum Actinomycetota; class Actinomycetes; order Streptosporangiales; family Streptosporangiaceae; genus Palsa-504. The sequence goes on along the minus strand of JAJKHX010000177.1, from coordinate 9,816 downwards.
GACCGACGGGATCGAGATCCGCGGCCGCGGCGGCGTGACCGTCCGGCGGTCCGGGGACAGCGTGGTGCTGCCGCCGGGTACCCGGCTGTCGGTGGCGGAACTGCGCGACCTGGTGCAAGGGATCCGCACGGCGAAGGCAGGCGCGACCGGGCGGGCGGACGGTGCGGCCGGCGGCCCGGGAGGCGGCGCGGTGGGCGGCGCCTCGCGTGAGTCCGGCGGCGGAGCGGGGGTCGCGGCCGGAGGCGCGGACGAGCCGCTGCCGCTGCCGGAGATCATGGCGGCGGCCGAGCAGGGATTCGGGGCCGCGGCCGGCGGCCGGGACGCGGACGCGATGGTGGGGGTGATCCTGGAGCTCGAGGCCGCGATCACGCAGTGGGAAGCGGACACCGACGAGGACCAGGGCACTCAGCAGGCCCGGGCGCTGCTGCGCGGGCTCATCGGCCGGCTCGGGCGAGCGGCCCAGGACGGGCTGGCCGATCCCCGGGACCGGCTGCGGCCGGCCGTCGAGCCGCTGCTAGCGCTGCGGGCCACGCTGCGCCGCGCGGGCAACTTCGCCGCCGCCGACGCCATCAGGGAAGCCCTGGCCGGAGCCGGCCTCGACATCAGCGACACCCCGGACGGCACGCACTGGCAGCCCGCCGAAACGCCCTGACCGGCGCGGCGGGAATCAGCCGCCTTCCTCGCCGGAGGCGGGACCGTGAAGCGGGCGCCGGGACAGACGGCGGGCGCGGGCGACGTCGAGCCGGCCGGCCTGCTCCGGATCGGGACGCCGGCCGTTCACGGCCTGCTCCGGGTCGGCGGGCCGGCTGTTCACGACCTGGTCCGGGTCGGCGGGCCGGCCGTTCAGGTCGGCGGTCCGGCCGTTCAGGTCGGCCGGGGTGGTGTGGGGGGCGTCGTGATGGCGGGCCGCGTCGTCGCCATGCGGCTTGATGACGTCGGTGACCTTGCGCAGCCCGCTGAACGCGGACGAGCGCGCGACCATCACCACGCCAACGATCAGCGCGGCGATGCCGCCGGCCTCGATCGCGAGCTGCCCCGGTGAGACCTGGATCCGGTCACCGAACACCACGATGCCGAGCGCGATCCCCGCCACCGGCTCGCCGGCCGCGATGGTAGGCAGCGAGCAGTGCAGCGGGGCGGCGCTGAACGCGTTCTGCATCAGCCACAGGCCGACGATGCCGGTGGCAAGCAGGCAGTACGGCGGCCAGTTGGTGAACAGCACGGTTACCGGGTGCCCCTGCAGGATCTCCAGCGTCTGCCGGGTCAGCGCGTCCTGGATGCCGAACACCAGGCCCGCGGCCAGGCCGGTCAGGATGGCGCGGCCCGTCCCGCCACGGGACAGGCCTGCCATCACCGCGAGGTAGGCGACGCCCGCGATGATCGCGGCCGCGGGCCAGTGCGTGAACGAGCCGAACGACAGGCCGATGGGCTTGGCCGACCGGGACAGCGACAGCAGGGTCACGCCCGCGCACAGCAGCAGCGCGCCGACCACCTCGGTCCAGCGCATCGCCTGCTTCGACATCGGGACGGCCAGGATCAGCGCGAACAGCAGGTACGTGGTGAGCAGCGGCTCCACCAGCGTCAGGGAGGCGTGGCCGATGGAATAGGCGGCCAGCAACTGCCCGGCCACCATGCACGCGATGCCGGCCAGCCACCGGGGCTTGCGCAGCAGGTCGGTCAGGATGCGCAGGCTCAGGAAGCGGGACTCCGGCTCCTGCCGGGCGGCGTACTGCTGCAGGACAAAGCCAACGCCGAGCAGAACTGCCGCCAAGAGCGTGGTCGCGTAGTCCACCTTCAGGTCCACGTGCTGTCGTCTAACTAGGTGCGGTTCGAGCGGATACCAATGACAACGTGCGCAACCGACGGCTGGTTTCGGCTCGTCAGCGTGACGCAGGGGCGGCGACTGCCCTTCGATCGTACGTCAGCTGTCCAGCCCCTCAGCTCCCGCCGCGCCGGGCCATCGAACCTCATAGCGCCCCGCGCGACGTGATTGGCATCCAACTGTTATCTACGCAGACCCGGTCAGGCCGACGCTATCCCTGCTGCTAAGGAGGTGGCCGTACTATCATGAGGTGGTCGGCAGGCATGATTGCCATGGGTGGGGAGAGGTGCTGCCGTGGGGGTTGGGAGAAAGACGGCCAGAAAGAGGGCCGTAGGAACACGCGAGCACATCATCTCGTACTTGACGGAGGTCAGCGAGCTTTTCGACGCCAACGGGATGGCCAGCACGCGGCTCGCCGCGGCGGTCGGCTATCCAGGGTCCAGCGTGGCGTTCGCGCAGCTGCTGTCCGGCATGGAGCGCTCGGGCCTGATCGAGCGCGAAGTGCGAGGTAAGCGGACATACCGGATCAGGCTGGGGACGGTGACTATCGCCGGCCCGGGAACGGCCCGGCTAACCGGGCCGTTCCCGGGCAGCGTCCCCCGGGTCGCTTCCGGGCCGCCCGGGCTCACCGCGGCGGGCGGGCTCCCGGCGGCGGGAACGGCCGGCTTCGACTACGACGAGCTGGCCCGCCGCCTGCTTGTCCAGGTGGTCAGGCGACTGGCCGCGGCCGACCCGGAGACGGGCCAGCCGGAGACGGGCCAGCCGGATGCGGGCCAGCCGGCGGATTCTTCGGAGCTGCAGCAGACGGTCACCGGGCTGGAGTACGAGCTGGCCACGGCCTGGACCAAGCACGGCAAGCTGGCCGAGGAAAACGTCCGGCTCCGGGAGCAGCTCAGCGCGGCGCAGCGATCGCTCGCGCTGGCCGCCGAGCGGGTCCGCCAGGTACCCGTCAGCACCGGCCTGGACAGCAGCGAGGTCGTGCTGCTGCAGCGCCTGCTCACCGCGGCCGAGGGGGCGGACAGCACGGACGACTCCGGCGCGGAGACACCCAGCCTGGCCGGATAGAAGCCGCTCCGGTCGCGAAGTAAAGCGGCTGGCTCGGCGGGCAGGTCGGGTAAGGGCTCCCGCTGAATCGAAATGGTGCCCACGGGGCGGGTGAGGTTGGATGACGCCTCAACGGAGTGGCGGCACGATCGTGGCCAGCTTCGGGCTCTAGGTGGCCGTTTCTGGCCAGGATCCATAAATCAGGCATCGGGGGCGGGCGGGGGCGGGGTTAGGGGTGCAAGGTAGACGTGGGTGGCGTGGGTGGCCAGGACGCCAGGGAGGATGTCGGCGGGCAGGCCCAGGGCGGCGAGAGCGCGAACGTTCCTGGCGATGCCGGGGACGCCGGGCCAGTCGGTGCCGAAGATCCACTTGCGGGCCAGGGCGGCCAGGTCGAAGGCGGCGTAGTAGTCCGGCAGCCGCTTGGGCGGCAGGCCGGCCAGGTCGAGCCAGACGTTGTCGCACGTCAGTGCCAGCTCGGCGGCTTCGTTGTACCACTGGCCGCGGCCGCCGTGAGCCAGCACGAACGTCACGGCCGGGAAGTCGGCGATGACCTGGCGCATCAGCTGAGGGTCGCCGGCCGACGGGTCCGAGCCGGGGAAGATGCTGCCGCCGGTGTGCGTGATCACCGGCACGCCGCGCTCGGCGCACAGCTCGTACACCGCGCGCAGGGCCGGGTCTTCGGGTGAGAAGGCGCCGTGCACCGGGTGCAGCTTGACCGCGACGGCGCCGAGGCCGAGCTGGCGGGCGGCCTCGGCGGCCGGATCGGGGTGCACGTCCGGGTTCACGTTGGCGACCAGGCGGAACCGGGCCGGGTTGTGCGCGATCAGCGGCAGCAGGTCCTCGACCGGCTGGATCCCGGTGGCCCGCGGGCTGTACTCGGCGAACAGCAGGGCGGTGTCGACGCCCTCGGCGTCGAGCAGGGCGTCGAACCGGGCCGGGACCGGGTCGCCGCCGGGGCCGAACACGCCGCGCCAGGGCGAGTCCTGGCCGAAGTCCTCGGCCCACTTCAGCCAGGCGGGCGAGACCGTGCTGAGCCGGGGGACGTGCATGTGAGCGTCGATGACCGCCAGGCCGTCGATCATGCTCAGCGGTTGGGGAGACCGGGGCCGCTGACCAGACCGGGGCCTTCTAGGCCGCCCGGCCAGCCGACATGACCAGGGGCGTCGAGGCGGCGCAGGCCAGCCCGGTGCGCCCGGCCGGTCTCGACGTAGGACTTCACCGCGTTGTCGGTGAAGCCGGGCTCCAGCCCGGTCCGCTTGATCTTGGCGGGCACCCCGGCGACCAGGGTGCCCGGCGGCACCTCGAAGCCCTCGGGCACCAGGCAGGCCGCCGCCACGATCGAGCCGGTCCCGACCGTGACCCGGTTCAGCGTGACCGAACCCGAGCCGATCAGGCACCGGTCCGCCACCACGCAGCCCTCCAGGTGCGCGTTGTGCCCGACCACGCAGTCCGACCCGATCAGCGTCGGCCACTCGTGGGTGCAGTGGACCACGGTCCCGTCCTGCACGGACGTCCGCGCGCCGACCTCGATCCGGCCGTGGTCGCCGCGCAGCACGGCGCACGGCCACACCGACGACTCGGGCCCGATCGTGACCCGGCCGATGACGACCGCGTCGGGGTGGACGAAGGCGGTCTCGTGGATCTCGGGCTCGTAGTCGCCCAGCGCGTATATCGGCACTCCTAGCCCTTTCGTTCGGCTAGGGCAGAGAATACCGGTCAGGCCCGGGCCGCGATCAGGTCGAGTACGCCGAAACGGTGCTGGTCCCAGATGTGCAGGGACGCCCGTTCGGGATACGGGACCACGGCCGTCGGGTCGTCGAAGACGCGGGTGAGGCGGCGGCCCACCGAATAGGCCGGCCAGCCGGGGTCGCCGTCCCGGGCGAACGCGGTCCACTGCGCGCGCATCTGTTCGCCGAGCGCCACCGCGCTGGCCGGCGGCTCGGGACCGAACAGCAGCTGCCTCAGCCCTCCCCAGACCCCGAACACCAGCGGTACCTCGACGGCGTGGCAGGCGCCCAGGTCCCCCTGCGAGGCCGGGTAGCTGACCTCGTAGAGGAAGGTCCGGCCGCCCCCCGCGGCGTGCGCCTGGGCCAGGTGCAGGGTCGGCATCCGGAACAGCCAGTCCGAGTGGACCAGCTCGAACAGTTCCTCGGCGCCGGCGTCGGGGTAGGCCTGGCGGTAGGCGGCCTCGCCGTCCGGGCCGGCCAGCGCGCGCAGCGCCCGGGCGGCCATCGCGTCGGTGATCGTGCCGCGCAACTGGGCCAGCGCGGTGAACAGCCGGTACTCGTCGCGGTTGTGCCCGGCGATCAGGTCGACGCCGTGGGCGGCGCCGGACGCCACCGCCTGCCACGGCGCGGCGGGCAGCACCTCGCCGTCGACGACCGGCGAGAACGGCACGCCGGTGCGACCCACCGGACCCCACCGGTCGGCGTAGTCGGCGGTGCGCACCGCGTCGGAGGCGGCGGCCAGCCGGGCGGGGGCGGCGGCCGCGAACGCCGCGGCGGTCGGCGGCAGCCCGGCGGCCGAGGCGATGGCGGCGGTGGCGTCGGCGGCCAGCGCGGTCGAGAAGAACGTGCCGGGCACGCTCTGCGCGATGGCGCGCCCGAAGAGCCCGGCCGCGGCGGGCATGACCAGCAGCGACGCGATCGCGCCGGCGCCCGCCGACTCGCCGAACACGGTTACCCGCCCCGGGTCGCCGCCGAACGCGCCGATGTTGTCCCGGACCCAGCGCAGCGCGGCCACCTGGTCCAGCAGCGCCCGGTTGGCCGGGACGCCGGGCAGGTAGGCGTAGCCCTCCACGCCGACCCGGTGGTTGAAGGTCACCACCACCACGCCGGAGCCGGCCAGCGGCCCGCCGTCGTAGCCGGTCATGCCGGACGAGCCGAACCGGTAGGCCCCGCCGTAGATCCAGACCATGACCGGGAGCCCGGCCGCGCCCAGATCCGGCGAGAACACGTTGACGGTCAGCCAGTCACCGGGATCGGCGTCCGGCGCGGCCGGCGCCGCCGGGGTGAGCAGGAAGCCGGACTGCGGCGGGGGCGGCCCGAACATGGCCGCCTCCCGCACGCCGTCCCAGGGCCGGGCCGGCTCCGGGGCGGCGAACCGCAGGTGCCCCACCGGGGGCTGGGCGAACGGGATGCCCCGGAAGACGGCGATGCCGTTCTCGGCCCGGCCCCGGACCTGCCCGGCGGCCGTGCGGACAACGGGCTCGGCTACGTCCATGCGCACCCCTTCGCCGACCAGAGGCCGGCAGACCTGAGGCCGTATTATCCGGATCTGGATACTACGGATCTGGAAGATCCAGACTCGCAGTATCCCGATGCGAAATATCCGGATGTGGACCGGATTGGCCGCCAGGAAGGAGGTTACGCTTCCGGGTCGAGCACCACGACGGGAATCACGCGAGGCGCGGTGTTCTTCTCATACTCTGCGAACTGGGGATACTGCTTCTTCTGGGCCTCCCAGATCGAGTCTCGCTCGCTTCCTTCCGCCACCCGGGCCCGCGCCTTCACGGTCGACGTGCCGAGTTCGAGCGTGACATCAGGGTGCGCGACCAGGTTGCGGTACCACTGCGGGTCACGGGGCCCGCCGCCCGCCGAGGCGAAAATGGCAATGCTGCTGCCAACCTGCTGGTACATGAGAGGGTTCACCCGTTCGGTGCCGGACTTGGCCCCGTAGTGGTGGAGCAGCACCATGGGGGCTCCCTCGAACGGGCCTCCCACCTTCCCGCCGTTCGCCCTGAATTCGTTGATGACCTGGGTGTTGAAATCGTCGCCGTCTGCCACGGCTCGGTCCTTTCCACGTTGTTCGCCGGTTCCAGGGCCGATCATATGAGGGGCGTGACGGTGGTCGCCGGTAGGGTCAGTGCCATGGCCGCTGATCTCGTTCCGTTCCAGGGGGCGCTAGAACCGGACGAGCTGTACGACGGGATGGCGTTCGACGGAATCACGTTCGAGCAGGCCGACGCCGCGCTCGGCCACTTCCTGGAGTGCTCGTTCTCCGGCGTCGCGTTCGAGGGCGGCAGCCTGCGCAAGGCCCGGTTCACCGACACCGGCCTGCGGGAGGTCAGGTTCGTCGCCTGCGACCTGGCCGAAACCGGCTGGCAGGACGTCACCCTGGCCGGCTGCGCGCTGGCCGGGGTGCAGGCCTTCTCGTGCTCGATGCGCCGGGTCACGTTCCGCGACGCCAAGCTCGACTCGGTGAACTTCCGCGGCAGCACGCTCACCGAGGTGAGGTTCGAGAACTGCGTGCTGCGGGACGCCGAGTTCGGCGGCGCCACCCTGCGCCAGGTCAGCTTCGCCGGCAGCACGCTGGCCGGGGCGGACTTCACCAAGGCGGCCTGTGCCCAGGTCGACCTGCGGGGCGCCGAGCTCGGCATCACGGGCGGGTACGAGTCGCTGCGCGGCACCACCATCGACAGCGTCCAGCTGGTCGCGCTGGCCCCGCTGCTCGCGCGTCACCTGGGCATTACGGTGAAGGACTGACGCGGTGCACTACTACCAGCGCGACCTGGCGCTCATCCACGACCGGGGCTACGGCTTTCACGGCGACCAGTGCGCCCCGGGTATCCTGGAGCTGCTGGCCCCGGTGCGGGACGGCCTGGTCCTCGAGCTCGGCTGCGGCAGCGGGGCGCTGACCAGGCACCTGCTGGCCGCCGGGCTGCGGGTGACGGCCACCGACGCGTCGCCCGACATGCTCGCGCTGGCCCGGTCCGCCCTCGCCCCCTGGTCAGCACGGGGCGCCGGCGCCGACCTGCGGCAGCTCACCCTGCCCGGCGATCCGCTGCCGCCCGCCGACGCGGTGGTCTCGGTCGGGCACGTGCTGAGCTACCTGCCCGACGGGGCGGCCATCGAGGCGGCGCTGATCGCCGCGGCCGGCGCGTTGCGGCCGGGCGGGGTGCTGGCGATCGACATCCTGGACCTGGACTACGGGGTCATCCGGGCCGGTGAGCGCCCGTTCGCCAAGGTCGAGGCGGACTGGGCCATCATCACCGAGTTCTCCGCGCCGGCCCCCGACCGTTTCGTCCGTGACGCCACGACGTTCGTCCCGGACGGGGCGGGCGGCTGGCGGCGCGGCCACGAGCGCCACGAGAACGTGCTGATCGACACCTCCGCGCTGCCGGCCCTGCTGGCCGCGCACGGCGTCCGGGCCGAGGTGGGCACGGCGTTCGGCGCCGCCGACCTCCCTCCCGGCCTGCGCTCGGTCACCGGCCGCAAGAACTAGCTACCGAACGGGTGGGCCCCGTCCGATAGGAGTGGGTGGCACATCGGATACCGAAGAAGGTACCCGGGGGTACACCGGCTCCACCGCGATGCGTTTCGGGGGCGGATGCGTTTCAGGGGCGATGAGTTTGGGGGGCGGGCTTCGTCGGTAGGGCATGGAAGCTAAGAATCTTGCCGAGATGTACAAGACGCCGCTGCTCGAGTGGGATGCGATCGGGGCCGGGCTCGGGGCGGGCGTGGACATGGTACCGGGCAGCGGCGGGCCGGGCCGGCACACCAGCTGGCTGGCCACGATCAACGCGGACGGGAGCCCGCACGTCACCGGGGTCGGCGCGCTGTGGGCCGACGGCTGCTTCTGGTTCGAGACCGGCCGGGGCACCCGGAAGGGCCGCAACCTGGCCCGTGACCCGCGCTGCACGATCAGCGTCGCCACGCACGACTTCGACCTGGTCGTGGACGGCGAAGCGACGGTCGTCAGCGACCCGGCCACGGTCGCCGCCATGGCCGCTCGGTGGGCGGAGAGCTGGCCGTGCCGGGTGGACGAGACCGGCCTGGCGCTCACGGCTGAGTTCAGCGCCCCGTCGGCCGGGCCGCCGCCGTGGCACGTATACCGGCTCACCCCGCGCACCGCGACGGCGGTGGCCACCGTGGAGCCGGGCGGCGCGACCCGCTGGCAGTTCTAGGTCCACCCCTGGACCATGGCGGGCTCATCGAACGTGGTGCCGGGCGCTTCCCGGCTGGGCACGCTGGCCTGCTCGTTCTGCACGAAGGACAAGGACGCGGTCGCCAAGCTCGTGGCCGGACCAGGCGTCTACATCTGTAATGAGTGCATCGAACTGTGCAACCTGATCATCGCCGAGGCGCCCGCGGCCGGGTTCACGGCGTGGGACGAGCGGCCGGAGGACGAACTGCTGGCCAGCCTGGCCAAGGTCCAGGCGGTGGTGACCCAGGCCGACGCCGCCGTCCACGACCAGGTGGCCGTCCTGCGCGGCCGGGGCATCAGCTGGACCCGGATCGGAGAGGCGCTCGGCGTGACCAAGCAGGCCGCCTGGGAGCGGTTCTCCGGGGAGGACTAGCTAGACCAGATTGCCAGGATTGTCAGGATTGTCAGGGAGCGCGCGGACGGCGCGGGCGAAGGCCTCGCCGCGGTCGCGGTAGTCCTTGAAGTGACCGAAGCTGGGGGCGGCGGGCGACAGCAGCACCACGCCGTCCGGCCGCGCCCAGCCGAACCCGGCCGCCACGGCCGCGTCCAGGTCCGGGCAGTCGCTCACCCCGGCGAAACCGGACGCCGGCGGCCCGGCCGGGGGCGGGCCGGCCGGGAGGGGGCCGGCGGCCGCCTCGATCAGGGCGCGGATCCGGGGGCCGCTGTCGGGCAGGGTCAGGACGCGGGTGGGCGCGGCGCGGGCCAGCACGCCCGCGGCCAGCGGGGTGTAGTCGATGCCGCGGTCGTGACCGCCGACGATCAGGGCGATCCGGCGGTCCGGGAAGGCGTCCAGCGCGGCCAGCGTGGGCAGCACGTTGGTGGAGAGGCTGTCGTCGACGAAGCTGACCCCGGCCACGGTGCCGACCGGGGTGAGCCGGCTCGGCAGCGGCTGGTAGCCGGCCGCCGCCGCGCGCAGCCGGCCGTCGGCGGCACCAGTGTCACCGGCGCCCGGTAGACCCAGCGCGATCAGGCAGCGGCGGGCGATGAGCGCGTTGCGGCGGTTGTGGCGGCCGGGGAGGCCGAGT